>JAMCQN010000203.1 GCA_023382055.1 Chloroflexota bacterium | reverse complement strand
TCGCTGCCGCTGGCATGCGCTGGTCACGTCTGGGCGCTATCAACCTCATGCCGTTACGCGCCGCCAGTATGAGTAAGCAGTTCGATCAGTTATGGCAAGCCGCGTGCCACTAATCTGAAATACACCCGGCTATCGACTAAGTCGGTCGTCAATAGTTTTCATAACCTGCTCCGTATCCCCGTCATCGGGGATGTCCGATGCCGCTCAGGCTGGTCATGGCCCTGGATCGGCCCGCTGTTTGGATCAGTCTGCCGAGGCAAATCTCGCGTTCCTGCCGTGAATTTATTTCTGGATTTTTATGCCTGGCACGAGGAACAGACAGGAAGCGGGGCGTTAGCGCTGCGTGAGGTTCTGTGCGGTTTTCGGGAAATTGGCATATGTCGCCAGGTAGTAGTTGATGATGTCGTTTGCCTGACTCATGGTCAGACGGGGATATCGTTTGAGCAAATAGAAACGACCGATCTGGCGGTTCAGGCCCATCCTGCCGAAGACCTCGAATAAGTATGTTAAATGCTCACTTGTACAGAACACCGGTCTATCCGCAAGCGCCACGTTCTTCCCCCCTCAGTACAATGCGATTCTTATGATGCGATACGGGTATGCAAAGACATCAACTGTGCTGACAATAACACCAGGGGACAGGAAAACTAGTGTGCAAATCGCGTATTTTAGGGGATCTGGCGGAAACCAAACAGAGGCTTAAGTAGGGCTTGACCGTTGTAGTGAATCACAGGATTGCAGTGGAAAGCTATTTAACTACACTGAAACGCTATCTGAGAACCCGCCCGACCGTGACAGTTGCGCGATAGCTTTGTGTCAAAGTCGGTCGGTTGCGCGATCGAGTTGCTGCGGTGTTGGAGGGCGTATGAGCGTGTCGTCAGCTCTGTGCCACGCCAGTCCACGCCGGTTGTGTTGTCGGCCCGAAACCGACGTTCATTTTATAGCCGGCCTTCACACGATCCTGTTCAAAGTGAAGTGTGACAGTCGGACGGAACGGCGTTTCGTACATGCATGTCTTGATCGTAAAAGTGTCGTCTGATGTCCATGCGCCGCTGGCAGCGACCTTCCGACTCCCCTCGACCTCAAGTGTAGTAACGCCCTTCTGCCATGCGCCAATACTCCCATTGATCTGATGTATGCCTCGGGCATCCCGCACCGAAAATGTGAAGCTGTCATGATTCAGTGTCAGCGCTACACTCTGCGCTTTCTGCTCATTAGGTTCCAGTGCGTATGTTTTGCCGCTCACATGCGCTGCCAAAGGCGAATGGGCTTGACCTTGCGCCGGCGCGAGCGCCAGTGTTACCAGTTTCCTGTTCAAGTCGGCCTGTGCAGTCGGATCTTCGGGCAGGCTGGCGGGTTGCATCGCCGGGAGCAGTATGTCCCAAACGGCGTTCAACACCTGCTGCATGTCCGACACGCCGCTGGTGATCGCCAGAACCGCGTCCTGGTCGGGCATGACGATGCAATACTGGCCGAAGGCGCCGTCGCCGCGATACCCATTATGACGGCAGCGCCAGAACTGGTAGCCGTAGCCCTGTATCCAGTCGTTATTCGTCTGTGTGCCGTTGTTGTTGTCGGAGTGCTTCATCGAAGCCTCCGCTACCCACGCCTCAGACAGAATGCGCCGCTCCTGCCACATGCCTTTCTGCAGGTATAGCTGTCCGAACCTGGCGATATCCTCCGTCTTGATACTCAGGCCGAAACCGCCTGTATTGATCCCGCGCGGGCAGGTCTCCCACGTCGCCTCTGCGATGCCCAGCGGCTCGAACAAGCGGGGTGTCAGGTAATCGAGCAGCGGCATGCCCGTCAGCTTTGTAATGATGGCTGACAGAATGTAGGTTGCGCCGGTGTTGTACAGGAAATGGGTTCCCGGTTCATGCTCGACAGGTAACTCCAGGAAAGCTCTGGCCCAGTTGCCGTCCTTAGCGTCGTGCAAATGTCCGGTCGTGTCCTGGTCGTGGCCGGTGTACATCGCCAGCAGGTGGCGCACGCGCATCGCTTTCAAATGCTCACTTGGTTTCGCGGGGGCATCCTCAGGAAAGAACTGCAGTATCGGATCATCGACGGTCAGGCGGCCTTCCGCAACTGCCAGCCCGATGCCGGTCGATGTAAAGCTCTTGCTCAGCGAGAAGAGCATATGCGGTATATCGCGGCCATAGGGCGACCACCAACCCTCCGCCACGACATGCCCGTGGCGCAGCAGCATCAGACTATGCAGCGCCTCGATGTTTTGCTCTGCGTAACTGACGAAGTCGAGTATGGCGCGCGATACAATCCCCTGTGCTTCCGGGTGACTGCGCGCGAGTTGTGATTGAGTAGACATTCGCTTAGTGTACTCCCGCGCTGAGTTCGCGCGCGGCTTTGCGCTCCAGGTCCGCCAGCTTGGCGACGCGGCGGCGGAAGTCCGCGTCTGTGTTGAACTGCGCGACGATGTAGGCGCGCAGGATCTCCTCGACGAGCTTTATGCCGACGATCTGCGCGCCAACGCACACACCCGGTGCGTTGACGTCGTCGTGTTCGACGCACTGGTGCGCCGAATACCCATCGTGGCATACCGTCGCCCGTATGCCGGGAATCTTATTGGCTGCGATACTGGCGCCCACGCCGGTGCCGCATACCATGATGCCGCGCTCCACCTCACCCCGGCGGACTGCGCCGCACACTTTGGCGGCGATGTCCGGGAAGTCCACCGGCTCGGGTGTGTAACTGCCGAAGTCCTGGACTTCATGCCCGGCAGCGAGCAGCAGTTTGATCACGGGTTCTTTCAGCGGGAAGCCCGCGTGATCGCCGCCTATGGCAAGTTTCATATCAGCCTCCAGTAATAATCGCCTATCTTAATTTTCGAGTTTAGACAAACTGCACCCTGAAAACTGGAAATGGCGCGATGCTTAATGGGTGTCTAAAGTCCAAGAAGCACTGCGCCAGTTCCGATCTGAAGTGTACCAAGTCTTTGGCCCCAGCCGCGAT
>JAMCQN010000182.1:13103-14942 GCA_023382055.1 Chloroflexota bacterium | reverse complement strand
AGGACGACACAAAACAGCAGGAGCCCGGCCGCATAGGCGAACCAGGCCGGCGTGCCGACGGCGCGCGCCGTCATCTTGAGCCAGCCATCCGGACCGATGAGCACGACCGAATAGATGAACGCCGCGGCAAGCATCATGAGACCATTGAAGGCCTCGTCGAGCCGGCGGCCGCGGGTGTTGCGCAGGTCCGCACCCGGCATCTGGACGTAGAACGCGACGTTGTTTTGATCGCAGGTGCGGAGGCACTCGCCGCACATACTGCACAGCGTGTTCGTCTCGAGCTTCATGGGCAGGTTGAAGTAGGGGCAGCCATAGCCCAGGTCGCTGCCGGTGTAGCAGTTTTTCTGCGTGTGCGCTGCGCAGACGGCGGGGTCTTTGATGCGCACTGCGAGAGGCGCGACCTGGCCATAGACACCAACAAAGCCGCCGATAGGGCACAGGTAGCGGCAGAACGATTTGCGCTCAAAAAGCAGGCTGACGAAGAGCGAGATCGCGATGAACAGAATTAGCGTGATGGCCGTGACGAACGGACTGGTGAGAATCAAGGCCGAAAACAGCGCGATGGCCAGGAAGCCGAAGTTCTGGGCCCAGATGTTGCGCAGGAACTTTGGCCAGGGGCGCGCACCCGGTCGGACCGCCTTACGGAAGAGCTGATTGGCGTAGGTGTAGAGCTTGCCGCGCGGTCGTGGCGTGATCAGCGCGCGGCGCTGGATCCAGTCGCCCGGCGCGGGGATAGGGCAGACACTGCACCAAAAGCGGCCGAAAATGGGGATCAGGAACAGCTTGAGGACCGCCCACCAGACGAGCCAGACGTAGATGATGCCGAAGTTGTGGTTGCCGGCCGGGGTGCCGAACAGGCCGGCCAGGATGACGACGAGGAAGACCGCCAACGTGAGGACGGTGATACCCCATTGCAGCCAGCGGCCTTTCAGAAGCCACTTGACGACGGGGACGTCGCTGACTGGGAAGCCCCGGCCGGATGCCGTCGGCGGCAGTACGATGGGCGCGGCGCCGTCGGGCAGTAAATCAATCGTGGTGCGCATGAGGGTCTGCCTGACGCTGGGGCCCTCTCCGGCCTGCACCGAGGCGCTGTCAAATGACGACTCCACTCAGCGCCTCCACAAGATGGCGAGCGCGCCGACAGCCGCGAGGATGCTCGCGGTGACTGCCCGCAGCCACGTGAGATTGGGTCCGACCACCAGCTTGCCGATCATGAACGGGTGCAGGTTGCCGCACGGCACGGCACAACGAAAGTGAAACGCGCCATCCCGATCGGCTACGAAGGTCAGCACCCCCGGCCGGCCCGGTTCGGCCACCGTCTTGATTTCGTAGCCGTCGACGAATAGCCCGTGCATGACGTCGACCGAGTCCAGCTCGATGGTGACGCGGTCGCCCCGATTCACACGAACCGTGCCGGGCTGGAAATCCCACTGGCTCGCGGTGATGCTGAGGCGGCGCTCTTGCGGCGCAGCAGCCCGGATCGGGAGCGGGGCCAGCAGCGCGACCAAGACAAGCGCCAGCGTCAGGCCACTGGCGAGCCATTGCCACCTGGTGAAAGCGTGCCTGCTGCGCAGGCCTGATGTTTTCTGCATTGGAAGTGACCCGGTCACGCCGCCCGTTACTGGTTCGCCGGCCCGAACTTGCTGTAGGTGTCCAGGATGGCCTGGTGGATGGCCGTTGGCGATTTGCCCTCGCCGGTCATCTTCATTACGTCCTGGGCGATGTCGACGCAGAGGCTGCAACCCAGCGCATGGGTATCGAACACAGGCTTGCCATCGGCGCCGAATTCCTTAACGTAACACGACAGATTGCTCGTATGTCCGATTGATCCCCACCCGC
>JAMCQN010000182.1:0-13093 GCA_023382055.1 Chloroflexota bacterium | reverse complement strand
TCAGCGGGTCGGGGTTGGGAACGGCGAACTGGTAGGCGGTGCGGACTGCTGCGGGAGCTTGCTGCATTTGCATCGGCAGCGCTGAGACAGGGGCCAGCTTGACGTTGGCATTCGCCTGTCCGCCCCCACAGGCGGCGAGGAGCAAGCCGGTGGTCAGTAGCACGGGCAACAGAAGGAAGAAGCGTCTAGTCAATGCATTACTCCTGGGATTTAGTGCGGGAGGCAAGATGTGCGCCTCCCACATCAGATCGCGGGTTCATCGAATCAAACCGGGCCAGATCAGCCGCCCAACGCCTTAATCACGTTCTGCGCATGTTCCGCCAGGTGGCCCGCATGCTCGGCATCAATGCTCTTGCCGGCCAAGGCGTTGACTTCCCGGATGAAGGCGTTTAGTACTTTGATCGCGACCTGTGGTTGGCCGTGATCGAGAGCGGCTTGGGCTGCGGACGTCTTGGTCAGCAGGCTGAGCGCGACACCTTCATTGGTAATGTACCCCATCTCGTAGGCGTGTTGTACGCAGTGCTGTAACGACTCGATCGTTGTACCGCTGTGATCGCAGGCGTGTTCCTCAGCCGCGAAGGCCGGCACAGCCAGCAGCAGTAGTACGGCGACGATGGTCAGAATGGGCAGCAGTCTTTTCATGGTGAGTTTTTCTCCGTCGTGGGTAGGATACTGGCACAAATATTCAGCGGCAGTATACCAATCAGAGATTGGGCCGGTAAGCGCCGTCCGGCGCGCCGTGAATGCGCTATTTGGCGCGTTGGGCACTCCGCGCGCTGAGCACAGGCGCCGACCGCGCTGAATGGCCTAGCGCGATCTGCGCCGAAGAGCGCTTGGCGCGCTGCCCCGGCTGCGCGATGATAGAGGCAGAGTCGTGAAAAGCGCATGGCGAAGCGCCATGCATGGCCGCTCTGAGACGAAAAGTGAGGGTAGAGATATAATGGGTGGATGGGGTTGGGGCATGGGCCTTCTGGGTGGCTTAGGCATGCTCCTCTTCTGGGGGCTGATCATCGGCCTGGTGGTCTGGTTGGTTGTGACGCTGACGCGTTCGAGCCAGAGCAACGCCGCGCGCAGCGCGCAGCCCGACTCGGCGCTCGAGACGCTGCGTCGCCGGCTGGCGGCTGGCGAGATCACAACGCAGGAATTCGATACGCTGCGGCAGAAGCTGGGCGTCTGACGCAATCAGCGCTGCGACGATTCACCGGAGTCGTCGCAGTACCGTTCCTGAAGCGGGTATACATTCATATGAAGAAGCTGCTGCCGGTTAGTCTGTTACTCGCCGTCGTTGCACTCGTGAGCGCTTGCGCTGCCGCGCCAACGTCGCAGCGAACAACCGCGCCAATTGCCGGGACACGCGGGACGGTCACCCGGATTTCGGCTGAGCAGGTGGATGAGATGTTGGCCGGGCCGAAGGATTTCACCCTGGTCAACGTCCACACGCCCTATGAGGGCGAGCTGCCTAAGACCGATCTCGCGATCCCATACGACCAGATCGACGCCCATCTGGGACAACTGCCTGGCAAGGACGCCCGGATCGTGCTATACTGCCGCAGCGGTCGGATGAGCGATATCGCCGCGCGGCGACTGGTCGAGTTGGGCTACACACACATATACGATCTGACGGGCGGGATGCTCGCCTGGGAAGCCAGCGGGCGCCCGCTGGTTCAGAAGTAGTCCTGCCACGTGCCAGAGGATAGTGTGCCATGACAAGTTCTGCGCCATTGCGCGTCTTGCTCGCCGATGACCACGCCATCGTGCGCAAGGGCATCCGCGAGTTTCTGGAAGAGGACGGCGAGGTCTCTGTGGTGGCTGAAGCCTCCGGCGGCGCCGAGGCCGTGCGCCTGGCTGGGGAGCAGCGGCCCGCCGTGGCCGTGCTCGACGTGCAGATGCCCGGTGTGAACGGGATCGAGGCCACGCGGCAGATCAAGGCCGCCTACCCGGAGATCCGGGTGTTGATCCTGACCGCCTACGATGATGACCCCTACGTCTTCGCCCTCCTGCGCGCTGGCGCCGACGGTTACGTGCTGAAGAACTCCGACCCCGACGATCTGGTGCGGGCGGTCAAGACGGTGGCGAGCGGCGGCAAGGTATTATCCCCTGACGTCGCGGCGAAGGTGATTGCCCAGATGACCACCGGCAAGCCAGCGGCAGCCGCCGAGCAGGTCGAGCCGCTTTCCGAGCGCGAGCGGGATGTGCTGCGCCTGGCGGCCCACGGCCTGACCAACAAGGCGGTTGCGGTCGAGCTGGGCATCAGCGATCGCACGGTGCAGGGGCACCTGGCCAGTATCTACGGCAAGCTGGCGGTCGCCAGCCGCACCGAGGCGGTGACGAAGGCGCTGAAGCTGGGCTGGCTGGTGCTGGATGACGCCTGAGTCAACCGGACGTGCGCCGCGGCGGGGCCATCGGCTCCTGCGCGGTTTGCGCGCCCAACTGTTGCTCTGGACGATCCTGCCGCTGGCCGTGGTGTTGATCGTGCTGTCACTGGCCGGCGTCACCCGCCATCGCCAAGCCATGACGCGTCTGGTGGAAGATCGCGACCGGGGGGTGACGGTTGCGGAGGCGAACCGCCTGGGACGTGAGGTTGCCCAACAGGTCGCCGTGCTGGCCCGCCTGGCGGCGACTCTACCCACTACCGAACTCCCCGCGACCCTGGCGGATCAACCGTTCGATGTCGCTGGCAGTTTTAGCGACGGTCTGGCCTGGCTGGACGACCAGGGCGCACTCGTGGTCGCCGCGCCGGCCGCCACGGCTTGGGCGCAGAGCGACACGGCGCGTCTCCTCGCCACACGCGCCGCGGCGGTCGGCCAGACACAGTACGAGACCGATCTGCTAGGTGACGATGCGACGCGCCTAATGATCGCCGTCCCGGCATCCGGTGGGAAGGTACTGGTCGGCGCGCTGCCGGTGGAGGCTTTGAGCCTGGCCGAAAGCAACCTGCTGCTCGAGGGCGAAATGCAGGGCGCCATGTTCGTCCTGGACCAGACCGGCCGCCGGGTTCACCACCATGACCCCGCCGGCCTGGCTTTGGATCCGGCGGTGCTGGACAGCTTGCCTGCGGCCAGTACCGGATCAACTTATCTGCGCGATCGCCAGGGCCGGGAACTGCTCGTGTCGTATGCGCACGTGGAACCTCCGGGCTGGACCCTGGCGACCGTCGAAGATGTCCACACGATCACGGCGATGGGCATGAGCGCAGTCGAAGTCCTGCCGCTGCTCCTGCTCTTTGTGGCCGTGGTCGCGCTGCTGGCGGTCTCTTTCGGCGTCCTCAGCGTCGTGCGACCGCTCCAGGAGCTCGATCGCCGGGCCGGCCGCGTGGCCTGGGGTGACTTCGACGCCATCGAGCAGCCGGTGGGTGGCGTGCAGGAGATCGACGATCTGCGCATCACCCTGGCCCAGATGGCCGAGCGCATTCGATCATACCAGAGCGGGATGCGTGACTACCTGAGCGCCATCACCCAGGGGCAGGAAGAAGAACGCACCCGTCTGGCGCATGAGCTGCATGACGTCTCCATCCAGGGGCTGATTGCGCTCAAGCAGCGCGGTCAGATGGCGCTGAAGGCGCTCGGCTCCGATCCGGCACGCGCTACGGCGCGCCTCCAGGAATTGAACGGCCTGATTGACGAGGAGATTGCCGGGCTGCGCCGGTTGATCGGTGACCTGCGGCCGATCTATCTGGAGGATCTCGGCTTCGTGCCTGCGCTGGAGATGCTACCGCGCCAGATGCAGGAGCGCTACGGCCTGGCACTCCACCTGGCGGTGCGCGGGGACCCGGTGCGGCTGGCGCCCGATATCGAGCTGGCCGCCTACCGCATCGTACAGCAGGCGCTCGCCAACGTGGCGGCCCATGCCCAGGCCCGCAACGCTTGGCTGGACGTGACCTTCTCTCCTGAGCACCTCACACTGGTTGTCCGAGACGACGGCGTCGGTTTCACGCCGCCGGAGCAGCCGGCCGACCTGGTTCACCAGGGCCATTTCGGGCTGATGGGGATGCGCGAGCGTGCATTGCTGTACGGCGGGCAGCTCACCATCACCTCTGCCTACGGCCAGGGCGCCATTATCACGGCGCGGCTGCCGCTTCTTCACTGAAGCCGACCGCAAGTCTTCTTTCGCTCCTGAGATTCGGAAGATCTGGGCCGTCCCCTGTTCAACATTCCACAACCCCGCCGAATGGCTGTCCGCAAGACACGCCGCCTGACGCTGCACAGCCCGTCGCCTTTGGTCTACGATGTTCTTCACCAGCTTGAGAACGACAGGGTTGAGGTGAAAGTGACCATGCGCGGCCAAACCATTTCCGGGATGCTCGTCCCATTGCTCGCCGTGTGCTGCCTGGTACCGCTGGCGGCGTTGGCGGCAGTGTTCTACCTGGGCGCGCCGGTGTGGCTCGTGGCTCCGGCGGGACTGCTGGCGCTCGTGCTGCTGGCGCGGCGGCTGATGGCGCTGCTGGCCGCAGATGACAGCGCAGACTTTTCCGGTGACGATCCAGCGCAGTCGGCGCTGCGGACTCCTCATCGCGATCGGCAATGACGCTGCAATGCTTAGATGGTGACTGAAAGAGGGCTTCAGAGATGGCGAAGTCATACCTGAAATCACAACGGCGCAGGCCAGCACCTGTTGATCCCTCGTCCGCAACCCTGCTGGCGGTGGCAATCGGTTTTCTAGCGGCGTATCTTGCCGCCGAGGCGTGGCTCGCCGATCGTATGCATCCTTTGCACTGGGTTGTTGCCGCGGCCGGCGCGCTCACCGGCTGGCTATTGTTTACAATGTTCAACTGGCTACGGAATTCTCGAGCGAATCGCGAAAGGTGATGGTGCATGAATCAACAGACTCGTAACACGATGGATCGACGTCGGTTTCTCAAAGGCGCGGGGCTGCTCGGCCTGGCGTTGGCTGGTGGTGGCGCACTGAGCACACTCTCGGCGTGTACGTATGCGCCTCTCGCCGCGCCGCGCTCAACCGCGGCTGCGGCCCCCTCAGCCACAGCGCCGGTCGCCCTGAAACCGACGCAGGGCGCCGCGCCCACAGCCGCCGCAGACCTGGAGATCGCGCTCAAGGCTGCGCGAGGCCAGGTCGCCATCCTGCCCGGCGCGGAGACCGCGGTCTGGCGTTACCAGGCCGAAGTGCTGGCCGGCGATCCTGCCAGCGTGGTGACGCTGCCCGGCAGCTACCTGGGGCCGGTGCTGCGGGTGCGCCAGGGACAACGCGTGCGGGTGCATTTCACCAACGATCTGCCGGAACCCAGCATCGTGCACTGGCACGGGCTGCTGGTTCCGGATGCTATGGACGGCCACCCGCGCAACGCCGTCGGCCCAGGCCAAAGCTACGCCTACGATTTCCAGGTCATCAACCGGGCCGGCACGTATTGGTTCCATCCGCACCCCCACACCTTGACCGGCAGTCAGGCCTATCGGGGCCTGGCCGGCCTGCTCCTCGTCAGCGACGCCGAGGAAGCTGCGCTGGGACTGCCCCAGGGCGAATACGATGTGCCGCTGGTTATCCAGGATCGCCAGTTCGATGCCGGAAATCAGTTGGTTTACCTCGCGCAAGGTGGCCAGGGCATGATGGGCGGCGGGATGATGGGAGGGATGGGTGGAATGGATGGCGGGATGACGCAGATGATGGGCTTCCTGGGCGACCGCATCCTGGTCAACGGGCAGCCCGATTTCACTCTGCCCGTCGCCACGCGGGCCTACCGTCTGCGGCTGCTCAACGGCTCCAACTCGCGCATCTACAAGTTGGCCTGGCGTGACGGCAGTCCACTGACCGTCATGGCTACAGACGGCGGCCTGCTGGAACAGCCGCTCCAGCGGCCGTTCGTCATGTTGGCGCCGGGCGAGCGCATCGAGCTGTGGGCTGATTTCACCGGCCGTAAGCCCGACGATGAGATATTCCTCGATAGCCAGGAATTCGTGGGCGCGGAGGGTGACGAGCTGATGGGTGCGATGGGTGGGATGGGTGGCATGGGCGGGATGATGACGTCCGGCGCTGCGCTCCCCAACGGTGCGGCCTTCCCGGTGGCACGTTTTCGTGTGGCGCGGCAAGAGCAGGGCGGCGAAACGCTGCCGGCGCAGCTTGCGCGCATCGAGCGTTACCAGCCGGCGGATGCCGTCAACGCGGCGCGGCCACGGCAGGTCGCCATCACCAACCGCATGATGGCATGGCTGCTCAACGGTCGCGCGTTCGAGATGACCGGCGTCGCCGCCGATGAGGTCGGCCGGGTCGGCGAGCTGACGATGTGGGAGTTCGTCAACCAGCGCAACCCGGGCCAGATGATGGAGCAGAACGGCATGGCGCACCCGATGCACATCCACGGCACGCAGTTCCAGGTGCTCGAGCGCCAGGTGTTACCGGAGTTGAAGGCGGGTTTCGAGTCGGTGCGCGCCGGTTATGTGGACGAAGGCTGGAAAGACACGGTGCTGGTTATGCCTGGCGAACGCGTCAAGGTGCTGCTAAAGTACCAGCTTCCGGGGCTGTTTCTTTACCACTGTCACAACCTGGAGCACGAAGATCAGGGGATGATGCGCAACTTCCGAGTGGAAGCGTAGTCTCCGGTCGTGCTCTGGCACAGAGATGTGCTTGAGCACGACCACGTGATCTGTTCCCCGCTACAGCCTTCTGCCCTAAGTTATCTCGATCGGAGTCACCGATGGTAGTGAATAGCTGCACTCAATTTTACCAGGAGCGCAGTGTCGAAACCCTGCTTTCTGCGGTCTGTTATTAGCTTGCGAATGTACAAAGTCGAGGTGAGCAGGGCCCTACGTTCAAGCCTTTCGCGCCGACACGGCCAGGCTGTATACCTCTACGTCCGCGAGCTCACCCCCACTCAGGCGATGCCGTCCGACAACACCGACAAACCCTGCTTGCCGCACCAAGTCCAGGTATTCACATTCCGGCAGCGCACCATTAATGCATCCTGCCCACATCTGGGGATCGCCGCGCGTCGCTGAGAACAATCTGCACCCATCGAAAGCCGGGGAAGTACGCGTCCGATTTGCCGGACGCCAACGGCTTGAATATAATCGTTGCATTGACCGACACTTTTTCGTACATCACGAAGATAGGAGGTAGCGATGGCTGTATTGCAGCGAAAGACATGAACGTGCTCGAGCAAGATGCACGGGCTGCATCAATCAATTAGCCGCGTCGTGCTGCTCGCGTCCGCCGTCCGGCAACATCGCTGGCTCCTGGATCTCCATCAGATGATCTAGCCGACTCCAATGTCGTCGGGCTGTGGTTTTGCGCACGCGCGGCCCATTTTGCCTGACAGCAAAGGAGTGTACATGGCTTCCCCTTCGAAGAAAACCGTCTTTACCATGAGTTCCTACGGGCTCGGCCAGACCGGTGATGCCGAGCTGAAACTCGCCCTTACCCGCAAGTTCTTGGCGCTGATCGCTCAAGCAGAGCCGCTCCCCGCACAAATCTGCTTCTATACGGATGGCGTCCGACTATGCGTTGCCGACTCGCCCGTCTTGACGGAGCTCCGCGCCTTGGAAGCCAAGGGCGTTGAGTTGGTTCTGTGCTCGACGTGTCTGGAGCGGTTCGGACTGACTGACCAGGTAGCCGTCGGTGTCATTGGCGGTATGGGCGACATCATTACGGCGATCATGGGGTCAGACAATACTGTCGCCCTCTGAAGTATCTTGGCGCATGTGTGAGGCAGAAACAGGAGTACATACCATGGACGACTCACCAGCGGTGATTGCCGCGCGCGAAGGCGGAGGAATACTACCGCTCCGGGCAATTCCTTTGCTCCGAAGCGGTCTTCCTTGTGACCAACGAGTATCTAGGTCATCCGGTGTCGGATGAGATGGTCAAACTGGCTTCGGGGTTCCCTGTAGGCATGGGGATGGCCGGCTGCACCTGCGGTGCGTTAGCCGGCGGTGTCATGGCTCTTGGTCTCAAGTACGGCCGCACGCAACCTGCGGCCGCGGAACCAGGCATGTTTGAAGCGGCCAAAGAACTGCATGAGCGTTTCATGGCACGGCGCAAGAGCACTTGCTGCCGGGTCCTGATCCGCAAATTCGAGTTCGGCTGCCCGGAGCATATCCAGCAGTGCATCGCCATCACCGGCGAAGTGGCTGCGGACGTGATCCGTCTTCTGGAGCGCGAGTAGAAAGCCAATCCGAATACCGCAGGATTGCCGCAGGGGTCTGGCTTGCTCTCGGGTCCCGGGCCAGACCCAATTTGTGGCATGAACTCTCAATCGCTTTAGCGCGAAATCCAGCCTTCCCCTACCCGAAAACCCTTGTCACACACTCTTTTTGACCTAACTCCGCCGCAATTCCTTTCCAACGGAGAACGCAGCGCCAAGTTTGTCGCCGACACTGTAATACGCCATGCTGCCGAATGAACCCCAGAGCATTGGTCGCACCTTCTCGATGTCTGGAAGCTGATTTGGACCTAGAACCTCACTATCGGCGACGATTCCGGCAATCTCCCCAATGAACATTGTATGCGTACCCAGATCGACCTGCCTGATCAGATTGCATTCAAGGGCGTAGGGGAATTCCTTCACGATGGGGGCGTCGACCAGTTTACTCTTCTCCGAAGTGAGGCGGGTCTCCTTGAATTTGTCGCACTCTCTTCCAGACACCATGCCGACAAAGTCGGCCTCCCTCAGATACTTCTCAGAAGGGATATTCACTGTGAATGCCCCGGTCCGGTTGATGTTGTGATAACTAAGCGTCGCCGCCCTGAGAGACACACTGATACATGGCGGTTTGCTTGACGCGATTCCTCCCCAGGCGGCATTCATGATATTCGGCCTGCCATCGGGGTTATATGTTCCAATGATGAGCACCGGAGAAGGGAGCAAGATCGTTTGTGCAGGAAGGAAGAGTTTCATAGTCATTTCCCCGCTAATAGATGTCGGAAGCGTTCTGAATAACGCCGATATCACTGACTGGAACCTCGATCATAGGTCCCTTGTCGTCTTGATACATTCTCTATCCTCCATAAGGCATCTCGCTTACTTCGCTCAGAGTAGAGATCCTGCGCGATCGGTACGCCTGACAGGTCGGCCGGCTCTCTATCCACAACTCGGCGTCGACTGGCGGAGGAGCGCGGCGCGGAACATGGCCGCAGCACAGCCGACGCCGCTCTCCACACGAATGGCGCCTTCGGAGCAGTTCACCTGGCAGGCGCCGCATTCCATACACGCCTCGGGCCGGACCAACTGAACCGTCCGACCGTTGCGGGCGAACACGCCATGCGGGCAGACGGCAAGGCACATCCCACAGCCGTTGCATGATACCGGGTCGAACTGTAGCGTATTGGCTATCGATACGTCGAACATCACGCGCCTCCCCAGAGCTTGATCACGGCCCCGGCCAGCGTCAGCACCAGGCCAGCCCCGAACATCCCTGCCATGATCGGTGCATACGTGAAGATCTCGCGGCGTACGCCGGTCCGCGAGGTGAACGTCGTGGAGCCCGTGAAGTTCAGCGCCACGAACGCGGTTACCGCCGGCCAGATCAGCAATTGCGTCAGCGCCTTGGCCGTGCGCAGCCACCATGTCAGGTCGGCGTTGTGTTGGAAAACCAGCAAGGCAAAGGGCAGCGCCACCAGGAAGCCGACGATGAACCCCTTCGTACTGAAGTCGTGGGTGGGTATCCAGGGTAGCAAGATCGGGAACAACACGATGCCGGCAAGAATGGCAGTCGCCGCGGCTATCAGGGACAACCAGCCGCCGAGCAAGTAGGCGACGGCCATGGCAATGGCGAGCGGCAGAAGGCCGCCGACAATATCCACCGGGATGACGACCAGGCGGTCGGTCAGGTCGAAGCGCACCCGGCGCATTTCCGGCGTAGCATGATGGGTCTTCAGGTACTCCGGCAAATCGGCTGCCCGCACCGGGCCATATTCGACCCTGAAACCGGTGCGCTGCTTGACCTCGTGTGCGGCCACGCCCGGCGCGCCGAGTTGAGGGAGGATCAGCGTGCGGTGGTTGACGATGTCCCGCAGTCCGACAGCCTCCACCCGGTGTACCAACTCGTCCGTGCCGAAAGTGCCTTCACCCGCGGCGCACCACACATTGACGCCCTGCGTGTCGAGGACCAGGATGTAGGCATCTCTTTCGGTCAGAGCTGAGCGCAGCGCGTCGAAGCTCAGCGTATAATTGGCCGTGACAAGGACCGGGGCCGCCGGATCAGGCCGCCCAAGGGCGTACAGGCCCGGCTCGATCCGGTGCCCGCCCCGGTTGACCCCCCAGCGGGCGAGCCAATGATCCCGATGGTCCGCCGCTGTGAGCCGGCTGCTGGTCGTGCGGACAGCCGGCTGCTGGGAGGGGCTGTTGCCCTCCAGGTTCAGCGTCATCCTGTTCCTCCCTCAAAGAGCGAGGGGGCGCTTGGGTGTGCCCTCTCGGCTTTGCTGCACAGCAATCTTTCGCCAACTTTTCGACGGTCGCCGTCAGCCGATCGAGTAAAAAGCCAATCCGAATACCGCAGGATTGTGGCAGGGATCTGGCCCGCGAACCGAGAGCAGGCCAGATCCAACTTGTGTCATGAACTCCCGATCGCTCTATCGCGAAATCCAGCTTACCTCACTTGAGTTCACGCTTTCCTGGCCGACACCGCTAGGCTGTAGACTTCTACGCCAGCCAGTTCGCCCCCGCTTAGGCTATGTTGTCCGACAACATCGACGAACCCCGCCTGGCGCACCAGGTCCAGGGACTCGTGCTCTGGCAGTGCGCCATTGATGCAGCCCGCCCACATTTGGGGATCACTGCGCAGGCTCATTGGCAACGGCCCAGCCGTCACCATATCGCTGATGCTCAACCGGCCGCCCGGCTTCAGTACCCGATAGGCCTCTTCAAAGACCTTGCCCTTGTCCTCTGCGAGATTGATGACGCAGTTCGACAGGATTACGTCGACCGTCCCATCTTCCACCGGCATCGCTTCCGCCTGGCCCAGCCGGAATTCCACCTGTGCCAGCCCGGCAGCTTCAGCAGATCGGCGCGCCCGTTCGATCATTGCCGGTGTCATGTCCAGCCCGATCACCCGCCCCTGGTCCCCCACGCGCCGTGCCGCATAGAACGCGTCGATCCCCGCGCCGCTGCCGATGTCCAGGACCGTCTCAGCTGACCGTAGTGAAGCCATCGCGGTTGGATTCCCACAACCCAGAGACAGGTTAACCGCTTCTGATGGCACCAGGGCGATCTGCGCGGCAGTGTATCCCGTATCCCATAGGATGACATCCGGGTGTCCGGCCTCGACTAATTCCATCGCGTTCGATGAAGGTGAGCAACAAGTGCTCTCTGACGTTGAACAGCAACTGTCCTGGGTTATTGATGAGCCGCAGCAGCCGCCATTGACCGCCAGCGCACCGTAGCTCGCCTGGACCGCATCCAGCGCGCCGGTGACGCGCCTGCTGCCCGTTGCGACGAAGATGCTGACATGCGCTGCTGCGACCGTGGGATCGCTTTGCGAGCTGGAGGAGCACGATTCGCGAGTAGAACCGACGATCAGATTGACTAGGCCGGCAGCCCGCAGCCAATCCTTCACCGCGGTTCGGCTGAAGCCTAACCACTGGTCGGCCATCTCCTCGCGCATCCAGGCGTGATCGTGCTCGTCCATGTCGGTGATCACCAGTCGGCCACCTGGTTTCAACACCCGCACCATTTCAGCGATAGAAGCTTGCGGATCGGGACAGTGATGGAGGTACATGTTCGCGAAAACGGCGTCAATGCTGGCATCTTCGAACGGCAACGCCGCACCATCCGCCACTCGGTGTTCAATATTGCCGAAGGCGCTTAGATTCCGCCGGCTGATCTCCAGCATGGCGGCTGAGCCATCTACGGCATACACCTGGCTCACGAGCGGCGCAAGACCCGCAGCAATGAACCCGGTGCCCGAGCCGACGTCCGCCACCACCATCTCTGGCCGCAGATACGCCCGCGCGATAGCCGCGTCACGCACGGTCTCCCCAAAGTAACCGGTTCGCAGGCTGTCCCACTCGCCCGCCACCCGCTCGAAATACTCGGCCGATGCCTGAGTCATACTCATCCTACACTCTCCCTGATCCTGGAATTGATTCATCGTAAAATTACGATGAGAAACGACAAAAAAAGAGAGCCAGCCTGTCAACCACAGCAGTCGCGCGCGCTGTCCAGTTGGCCCCTGATGACCACCGGCTTGATCGCGGCCGGGGCAACTCGCTGACTCGGCTCGCAGCATCCCGGCAGCCAGCTCTCAAGCTG
Organism: Chloroflexota bacterium; assembly: GCA_023382055.1. Classification (GTDB taxonomy): domain Bacteria; phylum Chloroflexota; class Anaerolineae; order J036; family Brachytrichaceae; genus CAIXPS01. The sequence continues at coordinate 900 of JAMCQN010000182.1, read as the reverse complement.
CTCCTTCAGCCAGCGCACGCCCGTCTCGCTGAGACAGTAGCACGTCGCCGGCCCTTCGAGTTCGCCCTCGATGAGCCCGGCTTCGCGCAACACCTTCAGGTGCTGACTGACCGTGGACTGCGCGAGCGGTGTCGTTTCGACGATCTCCTGCGTGATGCACATCTGGCGCTCTGCCAGCGTCTGCATGATCCCAAAGCGAACTGGATTGCCCAACGCCTTCAGCATCTGCACCAGCCGCGCGTCGTCGGTCGCGCTTCGTATATCCTGCAACGTGCTAACCTCCATCGCCTTGCCATCCTTATATCGTCTTTATACGATAAAGAACGCGATTTGTCAAGTCCCAGATTCGGCCATCTGCCACTTCTACGCCCATGCCAGCCACTCCGCCTCCTGAGGCGCAATATCATCCCGCACCGGTCGAAAGACCGCATGTCGTATCTACATCAGAACAGACTCACACAATTTCGGAGGACAAACGTACCACAGAGGTTGAGGGGCAGGAACTCACGATCCGCAGGGTTCACTTGACTGCAAACCCTGCGGATCGCTAGCGTAATGGAGAGTACCGACGAGGGGTTTAGGCCTCAACGGGTTGATGGAGAACCGGGAAGAGTAGACTCGCTGAGAGGTTGTAGTAGCTTGCACCAGCACAGGATCGACAAAGCGTAACGGCGTCAACCTGCACCTCACGCTCGTTCATAATCTCCTCGCCGCAGACCGCGCAGAGCGCCTTGCGGCCGGGCCGGCTGATGATCTGCTCGATAGGGGTACGCAGGGCGACCTCGCGCGCGTCGAACAGCTCGGTCGCGGGCATGAGCTGGTAGCCGATGAGTTGCGCTTCCCACTTGTTGGCGGCTTGGGACGCATAAGCGCGTGCGTCCCCGCGCACCGTCGGCCGCG
>JAMCQN010000032.1 GCA_023382055.1 Chloroflexota bacterium | reverse complement strand
CTAATTACTTAAGTCAATCATCTCGCCTTCATGGGCAGGAAAGGAGCATGTTGACATGGCAAGCATCGTACCAGAAACCTCAGCTATCAAAGTGCAAGTTCACCCAGCCTATATGGGCAACCCCAATCACTATGCGGTCGAGTTTGCGCCTCGCGAGGGTGAAATGCGATACTGGCGCATTGCGTATCCGCGCAATGGGCCAAACACGGTATGGAAGGGGATCGGTCCTACGGGTGGGGCAAAAATCAGCACTGTTCTTCACAATTTCATGAAAGGGCCGACAAGCGTGAACGGCATTGCTATGATTTTCTTTGGCGCTGGTGATGCCATCAACCCGAGCACCGCGGCGTATGTGATCTTTACCGGTGGATTGCCCAAGGTGATGGCATTCGGCTGTGCAGATAAAGCTTTGGGGCAACCTTCCGTTTGGCAAATGGTGGAGATCTCTTAATCTGCATTACAGGGATTGCAATGGGATATGTCATGCTTGAGTTTGATGTCTCTCACACGGACCAGTGATAACACTCCCGGAATCTCGCAGATTCCGGGAGTGTTTTTCGGAACCAGCCAAGGCCAGTTGTGGAATATCGACGACCGCGCCATCCATAAACGCGCCGAGGCGCGTTTTGCTTGCATGTCAGCCATGCATTCATGGGCATGGACATCAATCTCCACGCGCCGCGTCTAATCTCCAATCTCCAATCTCCAATCTCTAATCCCCGCCCCACTCACACCACGATATTCACCAGCCGCCCCGGCACATAGCGCACCATCTTCGGCTGCGCCGAGCCGACGAAGCGCCGCGCCCCTTCGCTGGCCAGGGCGACCTGCTTGATGTGCTCCTCGCCGGCGCTGGCGGGCACGACGATGCGGTCGCGCAGCTTGCCGTTTACCTGCACCGCGATGGTGATCTCATCCTCTTTCGCCGCCGCCGCATCCGCCTTCGGGAAAGGCTGCTGGTGGATGCTATAAGCGTGGCCGGTTTTCTCCCACAGTTCTTCGGCCATGTGCGGGGCGACCGGCGCAGCCAGGTGCAGCAGGATGTTGACCGCTTCCGCCCACTCGGGGCTGCCCGCCAGACCCGCATCGCGCGCCTTATAGAGCGAGTTGGTGAACTCCATCAGCGCGGCGACCGCCGTGTTGAAACTGAAGTTCTCTAGGTCGCGCTCGTAGCGCAGGATGGTCTGGTGCGCCACGCGGCGCAGCTCGCGCGCGCTGAACTCCGCCGCCGGGCCGCGATCTTCGTCGGCGGCCAGCACGATGCGCCATACGCGCTCCAGCCAGCGCCGCACGCCGGGCACGCCCGATGTGCTCCACGGCACCGTCTGCGCGAAGTCGCTGATGAACATCTCGTAACCGCGCAGGGCGTCCGCGCCATGTTCGGCGATCACCTCGTCGGGCGTGATGATATTGCCTTTGGACTTGCTCATCTTCTCGAAGTATTCGCGGCCTTTCTCGTCCGTCTTCTTCTGCGGCGACAGGATGAGACCCTGGTTGCGCAGCGACTTGAAAGGCTCGATGAACGGAACGACGCCCAGGTCGAACAGCGCCTTGGTCCACATGCGCGCGTACAGCAGATGCAGCACGGCATGTTCCGCGCCGCCCACGTACATATCGACCGGCAGCCAATAGGCGATCTTCTGCGGATCGAAGATGACCTCGTCGTTGTGCGCGTCGGCGAAGCGCATGAAGTACCACGACGAACAGGCCCAGGTCGCCATCGTGTCCGTCTCACGGCGCCCCTGCGGGTGGTTGACGAACTCCGGGATGCCAGCCAGCGGCGACTCGCCGGTGGCCGTCGGCTCGTAGTTCGCCACGTCGGGCAGGCGCACGGGCAGTTCGCGCTCGTTCACGGCCAGCTCGCCATCCGCGCCGTGGATAATCGGGATGGGCGTGCCCCAGTAACGCTGCCGGCTGATCAGCCAGGCGCGGATTTTGTAGTTCACGCGGCGCTTGCCGGCGCCCTGCTGCGCCAGCCACTCGGTCACCCTGTGGCGCGCCACATCGCCGGGCGTGCCGGTGAACCCTTCGGAGTGGATCATCGCGCCATACTCGGCGTGGAACAGCACATCGCGATAGAACGGCAGGTTGTTGACCATCTCCATCGTCGTGCGGTTGCCGCTCACCGGCGAATAGATCGCCTTGCAGCGGTTCAGGATAGCGCGGTCGGCCTCCACCGAGTCCAGTTCCTGCACGCCGTCGTTGAAGATGAAGCACCAGCGCGCGCCGACGATCTCGTTCCAGTTATTTGGCAGGATGTGCGCGCGCATCAGTTCGATGTATCGGTCGATCTGCTCGTCGCCGCGCAGGGTGACGTACAGCCCTTCGCCGATCGAGCCGACCGGCGCAGCATCATACTCGATCTTCGCCGCATCCAGCGCCGCGCGGAAGCCGGCGTCCACCGAACCGGGGAACACCAGGCTCTTGGCGACGCGGTCGGGGCGGTCGATCACGGGGATGATAGGCAGCCCGTACTTCAGCGCGAAGGCGAAGTCGCGCTCGTCGTGCGCCGGCACGGCCATGATGGCGCCGGTGCCGTAGCTCATCAGCACGTAGTCGGCTACCCACACCGGGATGCTGCGGCCGTTCACCGGATTGATCGCATACGCGCCGGTGAACACGCCGGTCTTCTCCTTCTGCTCGGCCATGCGCTGCTCATCAGTCTCGCCCCTGGCGAAGGCCTGATACTGCTCCACCGCCTCGCGCTGCTCCGGCGTCGTGATCGCGCTCACCAGCGGGTGTTCCGGCGACAGCACCATGAACGTCGCCCCCCACAGCGTGTCGGGGCGGGTGGTGAAGACCGTGACGGAGAGTTGAGATTGGAGATTGGAGATTGGGGATTCCGGATGAGAGATTGGAGATTGGAGATTGGAGATTGGAGATTGACTCTCTTGCCTCTTGCCTCTTGCCTCTTGCCTCTGATTTCCAACCTCTGACTTCTGACCTCCAATCTCTAATCTCTGATCTCTAATCTCTCCTTTCTGACTTCTGACCTCTGACTTCTGACTTCCAATCTCAAATTTGACTTCCGCGCCTTCGCTCTTGCCGATCCAGTTGCGCTGCATCTTGACGATGCGCTCCGGCCAGTCGACGGTGTCCAGATCGTTAGCCAGGCGGTCGGCGTAGGCGGTGATGCGGAAGAACCACTGGCGGATGACTTTCTTCTCCACCAGCGCGCCGCTGCGCCAGGCGCGCCCGTTCTCCACTTCCTCATCGGCCACCACCACCTTGTCCTCCGGGTCCCAGTTGACCTGGGTTTCGGCGCGGAAGGCCAGGCGGAAGTTCATCAGATAAGCGTTCTGCTCGCGCCGGCTCATGGCGTTCCACTGTTGGGCGCTGATGGCGGGCGCGCCTTTGGCGACCACGCCCACCTGCTCCGGATGCGCGTCGATATAGTCGAAGATGGCCTGCGAGCCGCTCTGCGCCAGTTCGCGCTCCAGGTCGGTTATCGGCGCGGCTTTGTCCAGGCGCGGGTCGTACCACGACTTGAAGAGCTGCAGGAAGATCCACTGCGTCCAGCGGTAATAATCATCGTGGGCGCTGTTGATCAGGCGCGACCAGTCGTAGCTCAGCCCCATCAGCTTGTATTGCCGCACGTAGTTGGCCGAGTAGCGCTCGTTCAGGATGTGCGGGTTGGTCTTGAGCTTGATCGCCGCGTTTTCAGTCGGCAGGCCGAACGCGTCAAAGCCCATGGGATGCAGCACGTTATAGCCCTTCATGCGGTAGTAGCGCGCGATCACGTCGGTCGGGACGTAGTTGCGCGCGTGCCCCACCGACATGCCCTCGCCGGATGGGTAGGGGTAGAAATCCAGGATGTAATACTTCGGCTTTTCGCCTTCCGCCCCGGACTTATACAGCTCGTCCTTCTCCCAGCGCGCCTGCCACCTGGGCTCGATTTCCTGTGGTATATATTTATCTGCCATGATGAACCTCTCTTACGCCAATGAAAAAGCCCACTCATCCCTGCAGGGACGAGTGGGCCCGTGGTACCACCCTGGTTTGCAACGGTCACCGTTGCCTCATTGACGCGTTAACGGGCGCAACCCCGGCAACAGCTAAGAGCGCGCCAGGCGCCCCTCACCATTGCGGCTCACGGACGAGTTCGACCTTCGACACTGGATCATGCGCTCCCTGGTGGCGCTGCGCCGGGCTCACACCTCGCTCTCCCGACTCGCTGCAGGGATGGTCTACTACTTCCGATCGCTGCCTTTCTATATGAAAGTGGACCTGAGGGGATTCGAACCCCTGACCTTCTCAATGCCATTGAGACGCGCTCCCAACTGCGCTACAGGCCCACATACCAAGCCTGTGAATTTTAACGGTGAAACACCGCGTTGTCAAACAAACCACACCTGCATACCTGCGCACCCTAGCGAAGACCTTCGGCCTTCGCAAGGGTGGTGGTTAGGGTGGCAGGGTCATCATCTCCGGCGACCACTCGATGCCATCGGCGCTGGCGCTGGTGCGGCAGCGCACTTCGCCATCCTCGAAATCCATCTCGAAGTTGCCTAACAGCAGCCCATAGTTCACGCGCGTGAGGTATTCCGCGACGACCTGGCGTTTTTGCGCAGGCACATTGATGGGCGCTATCGAATAAAACAGCGCAATGCCCTGCTCCTCCAGCGCCTGTGCGACACACGAGTACCGCCCGTTTTTACCCTGATAGAACATCCGAAGCGACTGATCTTCGCCCGGCAGAACCGGCCACTGGTTGGCATTGATGAAACCGGCCAGCGCATCCAGTATCTTACCCATCACTCACATCAATCCTGCGTGCGATTAGCGTGTAAAGGCATACAGGCAAACGCCTAATGGCCGCGCGGCGCGTGCGACTCGCGCGGCCGGTTGTAGTACACGTTGTTAAAGTATCGGATGACGTCGGAAATCTCGATCTTGTACTCGCCGGATTTCGCCCACTTGGTCATGGCTTTGAAGTTCTTGTCGTACTCCAAAGCCTCGGTGGTGGCCGATCCCCACGGGTTGCGCACGATGAGATAGAGCCGGCCGTCTTCCGGCGGCGGCGCGTTCTTATTTTTGGCAGCCGGGATCGTGTCGACCACATCGTAGGCGTGGCCGCCGGCGATGCCCACCACGGATTCCGTATCTTCGCCCGTGCTGCCGCCCCCGCCGCCGAACTTCTGCGAACCCAACCCGACGTAGCCGCCTTTAGCCAGCGTCTCGTAGATTTTCTGGAACAGGTCAACCCCGACATAGGTATTCACCGGTTGATCGGGCGTCCCGCCGAACATGCCGTGGCAGTAGCGCATGAGGGCTTCCTTGCCCTGCTGGCTTAACTTGGCGTCATCGATGATGTTGCGCACGATCTCCAGGGTCGTGACGCCGTGCGTTTCCCGTTTATCCTTTGGTTGTTCCTTTTTGGTCAGCCACTGCCAGAACGTGCGCTCCGGCTTCTTGCCCACCTTCTGGCTTTCTTTGATCTTCGCCCCGATTGCATCGTAGTTCTGGTTCGCATACTGCGCCCACTTCCTGCGGTCGGCTTCCGGCATATCGGGGATGTAGATTTCCAGCGCATAGCCTTCGGGCAACGCTACAGACGCGATCTTCACCGTCACGCCGACGCCAATTCCTTTTGCCGCTGTATCAGTCACCGCGCTGGCCTGCGAAATATCGTCGCCGTCTTTCAAGCTGTCGATCAGTTTGGGGTAGCCGGAGAAGCCTGCATACCGGGCGTGCAGCAGTTTGCGCAAATCCTGTGGCGTCAGGCCGTGCTTTTGCGCCACGGAGGAGATCGTGTCGCCCGGCTGGATTCTGTATTGCGCCTTGCCGGTCAGTTTGGGGCTCCATGGCTCGACAAACGCCGTGCCGGCGGCAAGGCTTTCCTGGAATGCCTGCCGTTCTTCATCAGTCGACGGCATCGCTGAAGGTGTTTCCGGCGCCTTCAGAATATCGAGCTTGGCGCTCGGTCGCCCCAGGATATGCTCCCAGGCGCTGCTCATCCAGCCGCCTTCGGTGCCGGCATAGCTGCCCGAGTAGCCGGGCAGCGACCCGCGGTCGTGCCCGCTCCACGCAGCATAAGCCTTGGTCGCCATGCCCACCCACGGCGCGCCGGAGTTGTGCAGCCTCATGCCGCCGACTTTCACCTCAGTCTTGCGCACGCGCACGTACTCGGCGGTGTAGCTTGCGGGGCTGTTGTCATCCTTCTTAACGGCGCGGAAGAAGCGCACCGACACGGTGCCGTCGCCTAAGTCGGTCAGCATGTTGCGGATCATCTCCGGCTCGCTGCGGGCGACCGCCGACAACGCCGCTACGAAATAGCAGTTGCCGATTCCGCGTTGTTGCACGTCGTCGGGAACCGGCGGGTGCGGGAAAAGCGACCCGGTCATCATCTTGTGCGTGCCGCTCACGCCGGTGATCTTGTTCTTATTGACTACGCCTTTGACCACCAAGGGCTTTTCGACCGGTTGTTCCGTCGGTTTGCTCGACTGCTGCGGCGGGGCATTCGTCGGCGGCGCCGGCTGCTCGCCGTTGGTGATCGCTTTCGGCGTCGTCGCGCCGCCCAGTTCGTTCGAGCTTTCCCAAGTTGACCCGCCGCTGGAAAACGACTGATAGGCGGAGTGCATAGCCTGGAATTCGCTGGTTGTATCTTCGCCGGGATTCTTGTCCGGGTGTAACTTCAGGACCAGTTTCTTGTACAGGCGACGGCGCGCTGTGTCATCGCCTTCCGACCCGAACAATTGCTTGTAGTGCACAAACCGGCCGCCATGTCCAACGTTTCTCGATGACTGCTGCTGTTCGCCGCCGCTCAGTTCCTTCGAACTGGCTACCAGCTCCTGCGACATCCCGCCGCCGGTCTGCACCGGCGGAACCGTAGGCGCGCCACTCGGCTGGGACTTCTGCTTGTGCTTCTTGCGCCAGGCTTTGTACTTCTGGTAAAGACTCTCGGATTCCTGCTTATCCAGTTTCTCGGATGCTTTGCCGCGCTCCTTGGGGTCGGCCAGCTTGGCCATCACATCGGAAGGAATCTGGATAAAGCGCCAGTTCTTGTCGTTAATATCGTGGACGATGGCTTTGGCCTCGACCGGCAGCATGTAGAGTTTCTGCCCTGATCCACTGGTCACTGCTGACGGTGCATAGACTATCGCGCCTTTGCTGAGCGTGCCTTCCTGCCCCACCTCGCCGCGCAGGTTGGTTTCTGAATCCAGTGTGAGCAGTCCCGGCATGCTGGCGTCGAACAGGCGGCGGATGGCGCGCGGGCTTTTCTGCATAACCGGCGCTCGATTTGGCCTGCCACCCGATAGTTCCTGGCGTTGCACGCTGCCCGGCTGCTTTCTCTGCACGCCGGCGCCGCCCTGTTGCACCACATGGGTCAGTTCGTGCGCCAGCAGACGCTTCCCCGCGCTCGTGCCCGGGTTGTACTTGCCCTCCCCCATGTAGATATGCTCACCGTGCGTGAACGCCTGCGCCCCCACCGCCCGGTTCAACTGCTCCGACTGCGCCCCCGTGTGCACCTGTACCCGGCTGAAGTCTGCCCCATACTTCGGTTCCAACTCCGTCCGCAACGTCTCCGGCAGCGGGCTGCCGCCCCCTGCATGACTCAGCGCGCGCTCCACCTGCTCCCCAGCCTCGAAGCTATCGCTCAGGCCGGTCGTCTCCCGCTGCAGCAGCCGCCTGACCCCCGCCGCCAGCGGTTTGCGCTGCGCCGCGCCCTCGTCCTCCCGCCGCGACACATCCGCCGGCGTCTGCATCGTCATGCCTGCCAGCGCTCGCGCCGCCACACGGTCGGCTTCCTGTTCGTATGCGTCGTCCGCCGCGCCCACCGTCAATTTCGCCTGCACGGCAATCCCGCGGTTGCTCAGCATCCGCCGCAACGACTGGCGCGGGTCGGGCTTCGCGCCAGTCGCACCCGCCGCGCGTCGTGCCATGCGCTGCACGGCGCGCATGCCCAGCGTGTTCTGCAGCGTGTCCATCTCCGGCTGCGAGACACTGGCGATGTCCACCGCCGCGCGCTGCACGATGCCCGGCAGCATGTCACCCGTCGGCGCCAGCACCGGCTGTCGTTCGATCTGGTTTACTTCAGGTTTGGGGATTTCTGTCTTGCGGCGTGTCTTGCTGGAATCTTTCTGCTGTTTCTGAGGTTGTTGTTTATTTTCAGCCATCTCGCTAAACAGTCTCCCGTGTAAAAATCACGCCGGAGGCACAGGCTCGTGGAAATGATGGTTGAGTGAATGGTGACCCGAAGCTTCGATCGCGCGAAATTCCGATCCAGAGTCTCAATAGCGCCTCGTCACATTAACATGGATGTTGAGCGTACGCCAATACGCGGATAATTCTATAACGGTTTCACGGTTTATGGGCAGGGTGCGTTTTGCCGTGCAGCAAGCCTGGCGGTTTCGCTGGCAGCGCCCGCGCCCGGCTGAACCGGTCGGGCTGAAACTGGATTGCCGCCGCATTCTCGAACATGCTCAGTCGTCGCCGGCGCGAACCGCCTGTGACGGCAAAACAGCCGCTGTCTGTCCCCCGTTTATAATTCGATCCACACATGGTAAATATGGTTCTTGCGCCCCGACCGTCTGCCCTGGAACGGACTTTGCGATGAGTGAGCACGCCCAATGTCCCAACTGCGGCGGGTACAAAATCACCACCCGCTCGAAGATCAAAGGGTACACCTTCGCCCGGCGGCCGATGGGTTCGCGCATGTATGCCTTGCACCTGGCGGCCTTCAGCGGCCTGCTCCTGTTGCTGATCCTTCAGCTGATGTATATCTTCCGAGTGAACCTGGGGCCGGCAGCGGTCGTCACCGCCGTGTTCGCCGGGCTGATCCTGTGGTCAAGGAGCGTGCGCAGCCGCCTGTTCGAACGCAAATACCTGGATCGCGTACCGGTCAATGCCGTGTACAGGCATCACTGCGAGCTGTGCGGATATGACTGGGTGTGGCGTACCGGCGCCCCTAAACCGGATATCCACGTGCGCCCGCAGTTGGTCATGCAGGGTGCGGAACGCCTGTGGGGCAAGAGCCGGCGCAGCCGCTAGCGCCACCAGCGATGTTGGACGCCGACTTCTGGGGCGAGCAGTCCGAGGATCAGCCTCCCGAAGGCTGCATCGGCGACCTGACGCTGGACGAGGTCGCGCTGGATAAACTGCGCCAGGCGGTCTATGAGCGGGCCGGGCGCGCCGAGCGCATCCCCGCGCTGCTGGACGCCCTGACCGCCACCGACTGGGTTGCCTGGCTGAACGATGCGGGCGCGCGCGTTGCCGTCTGCGCCGGCTGCAACCGCTACATGCGCGTGAGCGACGCCGTCAGCCTGTATGAGCTGCCCTGGCTGGGCGATGGCCTGTACTGTTTCGAGTGCGCCGAGCGCGTGCGCGCCGAACACACGTTCACCTGCGAAGTCTGCGGGCACGATTTCCACGCCGAACGCGAACCGCAGCCGTTCAAGGTATGCCCGGAGTGCGACTCGCCGGGAGTTACCCTGGCGTTATCCAGCCTGTGGGCGCAACTGCAGCGGGCGCGCAAGCTCGACTTGCCCGCCACACTCACACCGCGCGGGTGGCTGGACACGCTGGATTATTTCGGCTGGCGCTGCGCTTACTGTATGCGCGCCGAGTTCGCCTGTCTCGATCACTATGTGCCGGTGGTACAGGGCGGCGGCACGACGCGCGGCAACTGCGTGCCAGCCTGCACGTCGTGCAACTCGGCCAAGGGCGGCCGCGCGCCGCAGGGCTACCTGATCAAGGCCAGCGCCTATACGCGCGTCGAAGAGTATCTGGCGCAGTTCCAGTGACGGCGCGAGCCGCATGCCTCAGTCAGTCAACTTCTTCCGGAGCTGCTCCCATACGCCCGAACCGGCCACGAAAACGGCGCCCAGCGGCTCCCAACCTTTGTGGCACAGATGCTTCACGATCCACCACAGGAAGGCGCCATCCTTGCCGCCCAGTTCCTTGATGCGGCAGTAGAAGATTTCTCCGCCGGGCAGCTTGTCGATGTTGGAGATATTCATCTGGGGGTACTGCTTGTTCAACTCGGTCATCAACGATTTCAGTTCTACATCGTCGGTGATATTGATATCGACTCCAAATGAAGTCGCCGTCAGCCGCGCATATTCATAGTGTTCCATGCTTACCTCTGTCAGACAACTCCGAGTTCTGCGAGAACTCGGAGTTGTAGAGACGTTACGCCGCTGATTAACCGGCCGTAGATCGCTGCAGCAGGCCGACGCTGTAGAACTCGTACGACGCAGCGCGGTCCGGCACGTCGACCACGTGCACGGTGAAGCGGCACGGCAAGCCGTTATCGGGGCAGTATGCCGCCCACCAGTTGCGATAGGCTTTGGCATACGCCGCCCGCAGGCGCTCGATCTCCTGCTGATAACCGGCAGGGTCGGCCAGCGGATTGGGGCTCTTGGGCTGGCAGCCGAACACGTGCATCTCGATGAAATCCACCTCGCGCAACGACTGGCAGATGCCCGCGTCGCGCAGCCACTTCTCCCAGCATTCGAACACGAGCGGTATCTCGCGTTCCGGGTCCATCGTGACCAGTTCATCCAGTCCCAGCACGTTCTTCGCCGAGTAACCGCCGGTGAGACCGGCGAAGTGGATGCGCAGATCGCCGCCGGGCTGCTCTTCCGTCACCAGGCTGGACAGGACGGGCGCGTCACCCTCATAGTAATAGGTCACCTTCCCGCGCTTTTTGATGTTGAACGTCATGATTCCTCCATATCGGCTGGTGTTTATGCAGTGTAGGATGGCAACGAGTGGTTGTCAAATACGCGGAACAGTATCGACATGGGTAGAGACGCACCCAAGCGCGTATCGGCCATTGTCGAGGCAAAAGGGGGGACGCGGCGCCAGAACCTGGGGGGGAAGGCCCGGCGCCGCGGGAAAGCTTCACACTAAACCGCTGACGCTTCCGAAAACCGAACTCATACTGCGACTCCCCGCAACACACTCACACACCATTACCCCATTGTCGAAACAAGGGGGGGACGCGGCGCCAGAACCTGGGGGGGAGGGTCTGGCGCCGCGGGAAAGCTTCATGTCAAATCGCTGATGTCATAGAAGATTGCGGTAAAACAGCCGATATCCACGCAACACGCCGAGACGCAAAAACGTCTACTCAGCCGTGCATCATAAGTCTCAAAGAAGTGCGGCAACTTGCTCTCCGCAGCCTGTGCATATTCCGCCAGATATGGGGCTTCCGCGGCGCCATACACATCGGTCGCCAGGTGGTGCACCACCTCTCTGCGCTTCAAGCCTAACATACGATCGAAGTTGGAGTTGCTGTCCAGAATTTCGTAATTGACCAGCATGCCGCACTCGTCATACACCAGGCGATGCAGCGCCACGCCCTCTTCCAGTCCGCTGAATGCCCAGTGCAGGCGGGGTCCGCTGGTCTTCGGTTCTGGTTCGACCCATTCATAATCAACCTGGTAAGTCGTCGGTCTGGCAACCATGCGCTGCCATGCCGTGCGTTGCCCGGGCAGCCATTTATACAGGCTTTTGCGCGGTCGAGTCTGATCCAGACGAGTCGGGAAATACAGGCGCGCCTGTTCAGCCAATGATGCTGTCTGTTCGCTTACTCTCATGGTTATGCTCCGACGGCAATGACACGTATGGCGCCTTTAGGTAACACAGGCAATTGAGATGGATGAGCGGAGGAGACGCGCACTGCGGAGGACGCAAACCAACCCGGCTGATGCCCACCGGGGGCCTCATCCGATGCAATCAATGCCGAAGGTGGGAATCGAACCCACACTCCTTGCGGAACACGATTTTGAGTCGTGCGCGTCTGCCAGTTCCGCCACTTCGGCGTGCGTGCGGCAGTATTGTAATGACGATACGCGTTACCGTCAACTCGCAACGCATTACCATCCCTGGTCAGGCGCTCGGTTATCACCGTGCAAATATCCTTTATCCGAATGAGTGTCCGCATCAAATCCCCCCCGCCGCCAGATATGGGGCTTCCGCGGCGCCATACACATCGGTCGCCAGGTGGTGCACCACCTCTCTGCGCTTCAAGCCTAACATACGATCGAAGTTGGAGTTGCTGTCCAGAATTTCGTAATTGACCAGCATGCCGCACTCGTCATACACCAGGCGATGCAGCGCCACGCCCTCTTCCAGTCCGCTGAATGCCCAGTGCAGGCGGGGTCCGCTGGTCTTCGGTTCTGGTTCGACCCATTCATAATCAACCTGGTAAGTCGTCGGTCTGGCAACCATGCGCTGCCATGCCGTGCGTTGCCCGGGCAGCCATTTATACAGGCTTTTGCGCGGTCGAGTCTGATCCAGACGAGTCGGGAAATACAGGCGCGCCTGTTCAGCCAATGATGCTGTCTGTTCGCTTACTCTCATGGTTATGCTCCGACGGCAATGACACGTATGGCGCCTTTAGGTAACACAGGCAATTGAGATGGATGAGCGGAGGAGACGCGCACTGCGGAGGACGCAAACCAACCCGGCTGATGCCCACCGGGGGCCTCATCCGATGCAATCAATGCCGAAGGTGGGAATCGAACCCACACTCCTTGCGGAACACGATTTTGAGTCGTGCGCGTCTGCCAGTTCCGCCACTTCGGCGTGCGTGCGGCAGTATTGTAATGACGATACGCGTTACCGTCAACTCGCAACGCATTACCATCCCTGGTCAGGCGCTCGGTTATCACCGTGCAAATATCCTTTATCCGAATGAGTGTCCGCATCAAATCCCCCCCGGCAACATACTTATCGCGTTGTCAATGCTGGCTGCGATCAAACGCAAACGCCATGGCGCATTATTCGGCTCGCTGCATGTCGCCGTCCTAAGAATATCGTAGGAGGTGAAGATGAAGATAGACTCGACCTTTCAATGAGAGACTTATCATAAACACAACTGGGATGCCTGCATAACACGAAAGAATATGCATCTATTCATGTACTTTCGATCCGCTATCACCTGCCTGGGCGTTCGGCGGCGCCGGGCCTGGCTTTAGAACGGCTGCGTGACTGCGCGGGTATTTCAGATTGCGAATATCCGGCAACAGTGAATCGTCGCTAAAATCACCCGTACACCGCTTGGAGTCAGGCGCACAAACTGGAGCAGCACACGACATGCATGAAGAAACACACCCCGTTACGCAGCCGGCGGCAACGCGCCACTGGCATGCACTGCCTGCCGCCGAGGTCGGCATCATCGCGGGCGTCGACACCGCTACCGGTCTGAGTTCCAATGAAGCCAACCGGCTGTTGAACGAGGTCGGTCCGAACCGCCTTCGCGAAGTTCGCCGCAAGTCGCTGTTCGCTGCGATCGTTGACGAGTTGCGCGAACCGCTGATCCTGCTGCTGTTGTTTACCGGCGTCCTGTACGGCGTCTGGGGCAGGCCGGTCGACGCGCTCACGATCTTCTTCGTCATCGTGACGCTCGCGCTGGTAGAGGTAATGAACGAACGCAGGGCCGTCAACGCAATTGCGGCGCTGCGCCAGATGTCGGAGCCCACGACGCCGGTTCTGCGCAGCAGCCAGCGCATCGAGGCGCCGGCGGAACGCATTGTGCCGGGCGATGTCATCGCACTGGAAGCAGGCCGTCTTGTGAGCGCGGATGCCCGCCTGGTGCAATCCTACGGTCTGGCCGCCGACGAGTCCGCGCTGACCGGCGAGTCCGTTCCGGCGGAGAAAGACGCCGATCAGGTCCTGCCGGACGAATGTCCCCTCAGCGAACGCAGCAACATGGTCTACGCGGGAAGCGCCGTCGTGCGCGGGCGCGGACTGGCCGTGGTGGTCGCTACCGGCATGGCGACCGAACTGGGGCATACGGCGCAACTGGCTCGCGAGGCGCGCCCGGGTCGCACGCCGCTGCAGAAGGCCATGCGCCAGCTCTCCAAATCGCTGGTCTGGCTGGCGTTGGGATTCAGTGTGCTTGTGCCGCTGCTGGGGGTGTTGATCGGACGGCAACCGTTGCAGCAAATGGTGCTCACGGGTTTATCGCTGGCCTTCGCCACGATCCCCGAAGAAATGCCGATCATCATCACAATGGTGCTGGCGCTGGGGGCATACCGCCTGTCGCGCCAGAATGCCATCGTGAAGAAACTGCAGGCGGTGGAGAACCTCGGCGCGGTGACGGTGATTGCCACCGACAAGACCGGCACACTTACCGAGAATCGCATGGCGCTGAGCCGTTGTTATCCTGAGGCATGGTCGAACGCGATCCTGCACATCGGCGCGGTGTGCAACGACGCCTCGCTGGATCTGCTGGGGCGCGGCAAGGGCGACCCGCTGGATCTTGCGCTGATCAGAGCTGCGAAAGATGCAGGACTCGACCCCGATGCGCTGTGCCGCGCCGACCCGCTGCGCACCGAGTTCACCTTTGACAGCCGGCGCAAGCGCATGTCGGTGGTGTACCGGCGCGATGAAGCGCTGTGGGTGGGCGTCAAAGGCTCGGTGGAAGCCGTTCTGGAGCGCTGCGACATCGACACAGCCGGCAGCGCTGTGGCGATGCTGGCCGCAGACGCCATGGCGCGCGACGGCCTGCGCGTGATAGCGTTCGCCGAGAAGACAATACCGGGCGGTTCGCTCGGACATGCGCAACTTCCGACGCAGGAGCAGGCCGAATCTCATCTGGAATTTGTCGGGCTGGCGGGTTTCCACGATCCGCCACGCCCGGAGGCGCGCGCGGCCATCGCGGCCGGGAACGCGGCTGGAATCCGCACCCTCATGGTCACCGGCGATCATCCCTTGACGGCGATGTCCATCGCGCGGGCCATCGGCATCGACACAAACGGGCCGGCGCTCACCGGCGCCGATCTGGACGCGCTGCCGCCCGCCGAGTGGCCTGCGGCGCTGGCGCGCGCGTCGGTATTCGCGCGAACCACACCGGAGCACAAGCTGCGCCTGGTGGAAGCGCTTCGCGGGCAGAGCCAAGTGGTGGCCGTTACCGGCGACGGCGTGAACGACGCGCCCGCGTTGGCTGCTGCCGATATCGGCATTGCTATGGGCGCGACGGGCACGGACGTCGCGCGC
>JAMCQN010000013.1 GCA_023382055.1 Chloroflexota bacterium | reverse complement strand
CAGCGCTGCCGCCTACCCTGGTGCAAATACTCCGTTATCTGCATTTGTCCACCACGCTTTATGAGAACCTCGCCATTTCTACGTCGCCTAATTCGTCCGTTATTACCTGATTTCTAGGGAAATGAGAGATGTAAGTACAATCGAATCGCAGATAATCAGTTACCCTGGTGTGAAAGGGAACCGAAATTAGTATTGCGCTTTTCGGTTAGAATCTAATGAATAGCTCATAAAGCCCTGTGTGTATTCTGTGCGACAGGGCGCATGATAGGTTCGGTTATACACCGGTAGACATGTGCGAAATGTCTAGTGTAGAAATGGAGATCTCATGGGTGGTACAACCAATTTACCTGTAATCATTCTCATCGTGGTGCTGGTGGTCGCCCTGCTCAGTTGGTTGTTGCTGGTCAGGCGTATACAGCAACTATCCGCCGAGAAAAAGCAGATCCAGGATGCGCTTGCCGCTGCGCGGACAAAAGAAGATAGTGCGCTGACGGATCTGCAGCGGATGAACCAGTCGGCGCAGGATAAGCGGGTACAGACGGAACAGTACCAGGTTCAGTTTGAGGCTGCGCAAGCCCAACTCGAGGAAACCCGTTCCGCGCACGCCGCCAGTGAGCAGCAGATCGCGCAGATGAATGCGACGCTGCAGAGCCTGCAGGGGCAGGTGGCGCAACTCACCGGTGAGTTGGATGCGGCATCACAGAAGGCCTCCGAGTACGAGAGCGCCATCGCGAAACAGAAAGAACAATCTGAGGCGGACAGCCGAACGATTGCCGAGACTAAACGCGTGCTGAGCGAGCAACGCGCCATGTCCGAGCAGCTTTCGACGCAGGCGGTCGGAATCCAGTTCGAGCTGAACGGCAAACTGCAGGAGCTGGTCAACGAGCGCGCCGCCAGCGCCAGGCTCCAGGCCGACCTGGCCAACCTGCAGGCGCAATTAGTGCAATCGGTCCGCGAAGTCGCCGGCCAGCATACCGTCATCGCGCAGTTGAATCAACAGGTTCAGGAGACTCAGGCTGCTTTCGACAGGACGCAGCGCTTTGTGACTGAACAACAGGATGTGATTGCGCAACTTACGACTCGCAACAGCTCGCTGCAGGCGCGTTTCGACGGCGCGCAGCAGGTGCTCCAGAGCCAGCAGCTTGTGATCAAGCACTTTACGGATCAACTTGCCGCCGTTCAACCGCGCTTCGATGAACTGCAGAGCCTGGTTGTCGAGCAGCAGGCCAGTATCGACAAGCTCAACGGTCATGTCGGTGAAGGGCAGAACGGCATTGATCAACTGCTGCGCGAGTCTTCCGAAAAGCAGGTCGCTATCACACGGTTGACCGATCAGTTGGCCGTCACGCAGAAGCGCGCTGAAAAAGCCGAGATTGAGGCAACCAGGCATGCCGCTGCGGTCGCGCAATTGGCAGACCAGCTTGAGAAAACCCGCGCCGATTTGAATTCAACGTTCGCCAGCCTGGCTGAGAGCCGCATACACACCGAGAATCTGTCCGCGCAGATCAACACGGCCAATGCAGCGGCGCAGGCGGCTGCCCCCGACACGGCGGGCATTACCTACCAGTCGCAGATTTCGGCGCTGGAGCTTGGCGGATTGCAGAGCCAGTTGAGTTATCTGCAACAAATGGCAACCGAGCGCCAGACGGCAATCGACCAGTTGATGGAGCAGGTCAAACGCAGCGAGGCTGCGGTCACTGAAGGGCAAACGCTCGCTTCGGAGCGCCAGGCTATGATCGCCAAACTCGTCACGCAACTGGCGGACGCCCAGGCGCGCCAGACGGCCACGCAGGAGCTGGTGACGCATCAGCATGGCACGATCGCCGAACTGACTGCGCAGTTGAATAAAACGCACATCGAATATGACGCGATACAAAACGCCGCGGCGGAACAGCAGACTACCATCGCGCAACTGGCCGTGCAGAATCGCGAGTTGCAGGATAGCCGGGACAGATACCAGCAGATTACCGGCGAGCAGCAGCACGCGATCGACGGAATGACCAGCCAGCTCAAGGATTTACGCGACCGCAGTATGACGGCGCAGCAATTCAACGCCGGGCAGGAAAACACCCTGGCGCAATACGCGGCGATGATTGCGGAAGGAAAGATACAACTCGACACGGCCTGGAAGAACCTGCAGGAGCGCGAGGCGGCTGTCGCCGTTCTGCGACAGCAGATCGAGCAGGAGCGCGCCCGCGCCGGCAAGGCGGAGCAGGAACTGGCTGGCGCCCAGCAGTCCTGTGCGCGGCTGGAGGGCGAACTGGGGGCGGTGAAGCTGCACATTGAACAGACCCACAACACGCTGGATACCCGCCATGCCATGGTCGATAGTCTGACGGCGCAACTGGCTGCGGCTCAGGAACATTCGCAGGGCGTGCAGCAGACCAATGCTCAGCAGCAGGCTGTGATCGCGCAGTTGACCGGTCAACTGGATGGGATGCAGGCGCGCCTGGACAAGGCTCAGGTCGACGCAACAACGCAGCAATCCGTCATCGCGCAGATGGTCGCCGAACTCGCTGAGCACGAACGCCGCGTGGCTCAGGGGCAAACTCAGACACTCACTCAGGAAACCACTGTCGTCGGTCTGACGGATCAGCTCATGGAACTGCGCGCCTACATCAATGACGCCAGTAACCACTCTCTGGGACAGCAGTTGATGATGTCTGAATTGGCGCAGCGCATGGAAAACCTGCAGCCCAAGCTTGAGCAGGCCAATGAGCTGCTGGCGCAGCGCCAGGCGATTGTCTCCCAACTCACCGACCAACTGGGCAGCCTGCAGAAACGCTGCGATGACGTTCAAAATCGCCTGACAGAGCGCACTGCTTATATCGATCAATTGACGAACAGCCTGGCCGAAGCCCAGCACCGCTTTGAGATGACTAAAAATGCGGCATCGATCAGCCAGTTGGCCGATCAGGTGCTGGAGTTCAAAGGCCTGAATGAGAGACTCAATCGAGAGGCCGCCGACCGCGAAGCCAGCATCGGCCAGGTTACCCGTTACCTGACCGATGTGAAGACTCAGCTTGAGATCGCGCAGCAGACACTGGCCGAACAGGAAGCGGCTATCGTGCAAGTGAAGGCGGACTATGCTGCGGCGATACAGGACGCGGCGCAAGCCAGGCAAATGACAACCGAACGGCAGGCGGTGATCGTAAAGCTGACCGAACAGATCGGCAGCATGCAGGCGCATCAGAGCGCCACGCAGCAACTGTACACCGACCAGAAGACGCTGGTGGCGCAATTTACCGAACAGATGAAGAGCATGCAGGCGCGTCACGACAATGTGCAAAGCATCTCGGCGGACCGGCAGGCCACCATCTCGAAACTCACTGTTAGCATCGCCGAAGTCCAGGTGTCGCTGGCAAAGGCGCAGCGGGAATCCTCTGAGAAGGACGGCCTGGTGTCGAAGCTGACCGGGCAACTCGAACAAATGGATACGCGCTATGGTGAACTGCAGAAGCAACTTTCTCAGCAACATGCCACCAATTCGGAACTGCTGAAGCGCCATGGCGAACTGCAGGGTCTGATGAGCGCTTTGGATGGCAAGCTTAAAGATAAGGATGCCATTGCGGATGACTTGAAGGGCGAGTTGAAGCGGCTGCAGGCGCGCATAGCGGCCGTACAGACCGCTGGTTCCAACGAGCAGTTGTCTGTACCGGATCTGAAGCTCCAGGCTGATGACCTGCGGCGGCGCTTGAGCGAGTCGCAACAGCAACTGGGCGACCAGCAGGCAGCCTATACCAGGCTGGTCAGCCAGTCTGACGACCTGAAGGTGCGCCTCGATGCCGCAGAGCGCGAGCTGCACGCCCGTGATGCGATGATCGTGCAGTTGACCGGCAAAGTCGACCAGGCCCAGACCGGTGTCAGCCGGGTCAAGCAGGAAGCCCAGGAGCAGCAACCCGTTGTCATGCAGCTTTCGACCCAGGTCACAGAAATGCAGGCGCACCTGGCGCGCGCGCAGCGCGAGTCCGCTGAGCAACAAGACGTCATCAGGCAACTGTCAGAGCACATTGCGGAGTTGCAGAAGAGCCTGGATCAATCCACCTTTGATACGCAGCAACAGCAGTCGCAAATCACCAGCCTGACGGAACAAATGAATGCAATACTGACCGAAGATGATTCGATACTTCTTGAGAACATCAACGGCATCGGGCCAGCCGAGGTAACAAAGCTAAGGGCAGCCGGCATCAACTCGGTACAAGACCTGGCGAAATCTACGCCGGCTCAGCTCGACGCCGCGTTAAAGCCGCCGCCGTGGAAGCGCCCCGATTATGAGAAGTGGATACGTTTCGCGCGAATCATGGCGCGCAAGAGTTAACAGGTTCTTGCCGGCAAATGACTCCCAGACCCCCGGAATTTCGCAAGTTCCGGGGGTCTTTTTCAAGCAAGGTATCTGGAGAGGTCCACCATCGGGTAGCTGACCCGCGACCCATACGGTCGCCGGCCTTTATCGAAGGTGGCATCGATGCCGATTTTGGTACCGATCCCTTTGCTATCGTTGGCCGGGTCCATCTCGTGACCTTGCGCATTCGGTATCGTGAAGACATCGCGTCCCCAGTCTACGCGGGTTGTCAACGCCCACATCAGGTCGGATGGATCGTAGATGTTTACATCGCCCTCGACGACGACGCACACGCGGAAATTGGGATGCGCGGCAAACGCACCCATAGCCACATTGCGAGGTTCGCCCATGTTGGCTTTTTTGCTCAGTTGCACGACCACCAGGAATCCGTTGGTATAAGGGGGAATGTGTACGGCCTGGACGTTCCTGCTGGTGTGTGAGACAAACCGCATGAGCAGAGGTTCGCGCGGCAGCACGTTTCCGATGTAGATGTGTTCGTTCCACCCCGGCACAATCGTCTGATAGATCGGCTCACTGCGGTGGCATACCGCGGTAACTTCGAACACCGGTGAATTCCAGGGCTCGCCGTAGTAGCCGTGGAACTCCGCCAGCGGGCCTTCTTCCCGCCGTGCGCCGGGCAGGATATGGCCTTCCAATACCACTTCTGCGTGCGCCGGGATGGTATCTACATCCACAGTGATGCCGCGCGTGACCTCCACCGGCATGCCCCGAATGGCGCCGGCAATCTGTGTCTCATCGCCTTCGTACTTGCAGCCTGCGGCGATGCTCAGCGCCGGATCCAACCCGATGGCGACGGCGATGCCTAACGGCTTGCCCTTGGCTTCTGCGGCTGCATGCGAGCGCTGCACATCCCGCCACTGGTTGATGTTCATGCCCAGTGTGCGCGGGCCCAGGATCTCCATGCGGTTATAGCCGAGGTTGCCGATGCCGCTTTCGGGGTGTTTGCTCACAGTGACGCCGCCGGTAATGAACCGCCCGCCATCGCCGACCGCGTGTTTGGGAATCGGCAACAGGCGCAGATCGATCTGGTTGAGATCGGTCGTGACATGGCGCTTCCACTCCGCATGTTCCGTGAGGACGGGCGCAATGGCGTTCTGCGGTTCCAGTGCATTTGCCATCGTGGCAGTGACGGCGGTCTTGTCGCAATTCAGCGCCAGCGCCACGCGCTTTTGATTGGCGACGGCGCTGCTGAATAACCGCCAGCCTGCAAAGCTCTGCGGTTCATGGCTCGCGGTTGATTCTCCTGTGAGTTGCTCGAACAGCGGGGCCGGCCCGCCCGTGCGCTCACAGGTGGCGCCGATGTCAGCAACCTCGTGGATGATGCTGACCGGTTTCCGGATGCGGGCGAGTTGGCCGTGCGCTTCCAAAGTTTCGATAAACGAACGCAGATCATGTATCTGAGTCATGGCTGTATGTCATTGCCCCTGTCGCTATGCCTGAATTGCCGCGCGCAGAGCAATCCTGCCGGCGCGCTGGTGTTTGATTTTACTGTGCGCCGGGCAGAAAGCGCCCCGGCATTTCTGATTTGACAACAAGGTGGCGTAAACCTAAAATTTGCTAGTTATTTCGGAAAGCCTATACGGGCCGGGACGACTGTAAACAAGTGTACTTGACCACCGGGTTAGCTTACTTGGTTCTCCGCCATGATCTCGCAGCAGGCATTAAAGTCAACACAATAGTCAACATATAAACAAGGAGAAAGTTGTTCGATGTTCCTGATGACAAACCTCACTGTGTTCGAAAGGGTTGTTCCATTTGTAGTCATCGGTATAGCCATTATCAGTCTGCTATACGCCTGGTGGCTGCGTTCAGGTGTCCTTAAGAAGGATAAAGGCACCGCCAAGATGCAGGAAGTCTGGAACGCGATTCGCGTCGGCGCCGATGCCTACCTGGGCCGCCAGTTGCGCACGATCCTGCCATTGATCGCTATTCTTGCTGTTGCGATGTTCCTGAGCGTTGCTGTGGTGCGCCCCACTCAGGAAGCCTTTGATTTGTTCGGCGGTAACGCGACGCTCATCGTAGCGATTGGCCGCACGGTGGCCTTCATCCTGGGCGCGTCATTCAGCTTGATCGTCGGCCAGTACGGCATGCGCATGGCGGTGCAGGCCAACGTACGTGTCGCGTCCGCGTCTCGGCGCGGTTTCACCGAGGCGCTCTCCATCGCCTATTACGCCGGCACGATCACCGGTATGCTGACCGACGGCCTCGGTCTGCTGGGCGGCACCACCATCTTTATCATCTTCGGCAAGGCGGCCCCTGACGCGCTGCTGGGCTTCGGCTTCGGCGGCACGCTGCTGGCGCTGTTCATGCGCGTCGGCGGCGGCATTTACACCAAGGCGGCCGATGTCGGCGCCGACCTGGTCGGAAAAGTCGAGAAGGATATCCCCGAAGACGACCCGCGCAACGCCGCCGTGGTCGCCGATCTGGTGGGTGACAACGTAGGCGATTGCGCCGGTATGGCGGCGGACATCTTCGAATCCTACGAAGTGACGATCGTCTCCGCGCTGATCCTCGGTTTAGCCGTCATGGCGATCGATCCCACGCATGCCGCCAAGTGGATCATTTATCCCTTGATCATCCGCGGCATCGGCGTGATATCGTCCATCATCGGTACGTTCACAGTGCCAATCTGGGAGAACATCCCGATCAAAGCCCTGCGCTCGCACAATGCCGAAGAATCCATGTTCCGCTCATATGAAGTGTCGAGTGTCATCACGATCTGCAGCGCTTTTGTCGTATCGCTGCTTTACGAGGGTGACTGGCGCCTTGGCGCGCTGACCGCCATCGGTGTCGCGCTGGCTGTGGCTTTCAACCCGTTGACCTCCTACTTCACTTCGACCACCAAGCCGCCGGTGAAGGAAATCGTTAAACAGACGAGTGGCGGTCCCGCCACAACGATCCTGTCCGGTCTGGCCAGCGGATACGAATCCACCGTGTGGGCGCTGGTTGTAATCGTCATCAGCTTTGTGCTGGCGCTGCTGCTGTTCCAGGCCGAAGGCCCGACCTACGTGCTGTATGCCATCGCGATGATCGGCATCGGTATGTTGAGCCACACCGGCAATAACGTGGCGATGGACTCGTACGGACCCATCAGCGATAATGCCAATGGCATCGGCGAGATGGCCTGGCAGGGCATGGAAGACGAGAACACCAAGACGGCCCGCCAGATCATGGCCGACCTCGACGCCGTGGGAAATACGACTAAAGCCATTACCAAGGGCGTAGCGATCGCTTCCGCGGTGATTGCGGCGGCCTCACTATTCGGTTCGTACATCACAGATGTCGCCCGCGTGCAGGCGCAGAACGGGCTGCCGGTGCTGGATTCCATCCGCATCTCCGATACGCGGGTGTTTGTCGGACTGCTGCTGGGCGGCGCGCTGCCGTGGTTGTTCAGCTCGCTGTCGATCCGCGCCGTGTCGCGCGCAGCCGGCATGATCGTTGAAGAGGTGCGCCGCCAGTTCCGCCTCCCCGGCATCATGGAAGGCACCGTTGCCCCCGACTACCGGCAGGTGGTCGGCATCTCTACGGCCTCGGCTCAGAAAGAGCTGATCCCGCTGGCGGTGATCGCCGTGATCACGCCGTTGATCGTCGGCCTGGTGTTGCAGGTCGAGGCGCTGGGCGGTTTTCTGGCGGGCATCATCGTGTCCGGTCAGTTGCTGGCGGTGTTCATGTCTAACACCGGCGGCGCGTGGGATAACGCCAAGAAGTCGGTTGAAGACGAACCGCGCAACCTGGCGGCTAACACGGGCAAAGGCAGCGAGCGCCACAAGGCGGCTGTCGTGGGCGATACCGTCGGCGATCCGTTGAAGGATACCGCCGGCCCGGCGTTGAACCCGATGATCAAAGTCGTCAATCTGGTATCGGTGCTGGCCGCGCCGCTTCTGGTGACAGCGCAGATGAATTTCGTTACAATCGTGATCACGCTGGTACTGCTGGCCGGCGTGGTCTGGGCCATCTGGCAGAGCAAGCGCGAGGTGATCGTTGCGACGGCGCAACCCACTATTCTGCCGAAGGCCGCCGGCAAGTAAGTTCTCAGGTAAGTAGGCTCTTCCGTCTGATCGACAGGCGGTGTTGGAGCGCAAAGACTACGGGGCAAATCCCGGTCAGGCTTTGCGCTCCATTGTTTGTACAGGTAAAGGAGAAATGGGAATGAAGTATCGTCGTTTAGGAAGTGCTGGATTGCGCGTCAGTGAGTTGTCCATTGGTGCATGGGTGACCTATGGTGGGCAGGTGGATGACAGCGGGACGCGCGCGTGTCTGCTGGCGGCCTATGAGGCAGGCGTCAATTTCTTCGACAACGCCGAAGCGTACGCCGATGGCAACGCGGAGATCTCCATGGGCAAGGTGCTCAAAGAGCTGCCGCGCGAATCTTACGTGGTATCGACGAAGATATTCTGGGGCGGGAAAGGCGCGAATGATACGGGGCTGTCGCGCAAGCACCTGACCGAGGGCTTTCACAAGGCGCTCAAGCGCCTGCAGGTGGACTATGTGGACCTGATTTTCTGCCACCGCCCCGACCCCGATACGCCAATCGCGGAAACGGTGTGGACGATGGATAACTTCATCCGTCAGGGTAAGGCGCTGTACTGGGGCGCCAGCGAGTGGGACGCGCAGCAACTCACGGAGGCATATGCTGTCTCGCAGCAGCATCACTTGCTGCCCCCGCAAATGGAGCAACCGCAGTACAACATGTTCCATCGCGAGCGCGTAGAGAAAGAATACGCTCCGCTTTACCAGATGATGGGGCTGGGTACTACGATCTGGAGTCCGCTGGCCTCCGGTCTCTTGAGCGGAAAATACAACGACGGCGTGGTTCCGCCAGATTCGCGCGCCGCGCTGCCGGGGTACGAGTGGTTGCGCAAGGAAGTCTTGCGGCCGGACCGGCTGGCCGTGGTGAAGCAGTTGGCGCCGATTGCCGCGGAATTAGGCTGCACCATCGCCCAGATGGCGCTGGCATGGTGCCTGAAGAATCCGCATGTCAGCACAGTCATCACCGGCGCATCGCGACCGGAGCAGGTGCGTGAAAACATGAAGGCGCTGGACGTCGTCGAGAAGCTGACCCCCGACGTCATGGAGCGGATTGAAACATTGTTGGGAAACCGCCCGAAATAACAGGCCAAGACCATTGACGCCACAGCCATTCACGCTAAGCATCACGCGGCGACACTGCGCCGAGTGATGCTTTTCCCGTCATGCTGAACACGAATCAAAGCTGCTGCAGCGGAATTGCCTGTAGCGGCGCCGCATGTAGCGAGTGGATCGTGATGAACGCCGTGCGGCAACTGGTATTCGGTCGTGGCGCGCTGGGATGGATTCGTGCGGCAGAATATCCCACACACCGTGTGGGATAACGCGTGGGATATGGTCGAAAATACAAGAAGCCCCCGCGGCTGGATGGCCTGCAGGGGTTCGAACGTGGAGCCGTAGTATAACGGTGAAATATGGGGAAACCGCCAACAAAGAAGACCATCCTGATAACCGGCGCGTACGGACTGATCGGCAACCTCGTATACAGCTCTCGATCACTTCAGCCGGAGCGTTACGAGCCCATCGGCATGGCGCGCCGTCGGAAACCTTCGGATCGCGCGGAAGATCATTTGTAAGTTTCCGTTGTTACAAGGTAAAAGAGGAGTAACCGCACAATGGCTCGTTTCAACCACTTGAAGGGTGTTTTTGGCCTGTTGCCCACACCCTACAGCGAAGATTACGATATCCTGACACCAGACTTGCGCGCTGCCGCGGATTTCTGCTGCCGCAGCGGCCAGCACGGGATCGTCTGGCCGGTGATGGTCGGGGAGTTCTACTTCCTCGGCGAGGAAGAGCGCATCCGCAATCTGGACGCTGTACTGGAAACCGTGAACGGACGGCTGCCGGTGGTATTCGGATGCTCCGGCATCTCGGTGCCGCAGGTGTTGCTTTTCGCGCGCGCCGCCCAAAAGGCGGGCGCGGATGCGATCATCGCGATGTCGCCGGCGCGCACTAACGCGGCGATCGCGATGGAGATGTTCCAGCGCATGGCCGATGCCTATGATGGCCCGATCATCCTGCAGAATGCCGCGACTTATGCCCCGCTGAACGGCGAGCAGATCGCGACACTGCTGGAGAAGGTGCCCGGCATCGAGTACGTCAAAGAGGAACGACCGCCGGGGCCGAAACACATCGCCGAGGTGCAACGCCTGGTGGGCGACCGGGTGAAAACGATCTTCGGCGGTTTCGGCGGCCGGCACATGCCCGATGAGTTGCGTCGTGGCGCGAACGGCTGCATGCCCGCCTGTGAACTCGCCGACCTGCTGGCTAAAGTGATCGAGAGCTGGTGGGCGGGTGACCAGGCTGGCGCGCGCGACCTGCACCGCCGGCTGCTGCCGCTGATCGTGCTCGAAAACCACCCCTTCATGCGCTATTTGCTGAAACGGCGCGGTGTCTTTACGTCGACAATCGAGCGCGCGCCGGCAGGTCCCGAGGGGCTGGATGCCGAGGACAAGCGCGAACTCTCCATCCTGCTGGAAGCTGTGGCGAATGAGGTCACGAGCTTCCCGTTTGGCGCCGAATAAGGACGGGGAAGTCAGACTTCTGCAAGAAGTCGGACCACTGTGTGTGCCGGGCCAGCGCAGACGGGCGCTTACCTCACCCGCGTGCACGCTACGCGTGGCTGAACGCTTGCACGACCACAAAGAGAGCGTGTTGCGCTTCATGCACGACTTGCGCGTGCCCTTCGATAACAACCAAGCTGAGTGGGACTTGCGCATGATGAGAGTGAAGTAGAAAGGATCGGGCTGCTTTCGCAGCGCCGAGGGTGCGCGTATATTCGCCAGCGTGCATGGCTATATCTCAATTATGCGCAAGCAAGGCTGTCAAGCCTTGGCGGCTCTGCGTGATCTGCTTGACGGCAGGCCAGTTACGCTTCAACTGGCCTGAGGCAGTTACGATCTTTTTAGAAACCGGCCATCGCCGGTATTACCCACATGCTGGCCATCCCGCACAATCATGTTGCCGCGCAGCAGCACATCGCGCGTCCAGCCCGTGCAGGTCATCCCCTCGCACACGGAATAATCCAGCGCCGAATGCAGCGCACTGGTCGATAACTCCTTTCTCTCGGCAGGGTCGAAGATCACGATATCCGCGTCATAACCAGGCGCCAGGCGCCCCTTGCTCTGCAGCCCGTGTAACTCCGCCGGTCGTGTGCTGCACACCCGCACCCAGTCATTCAAACTCAGCTTGCCCGTGCGCACACCGAACTCGTGCAGCACTCCCATTCGAGTCTCGATGCCGGGCATACCGTTTGGCACACGCCGGAAATCAGTTGCGCCCAGGTCTTTCTGCGCGCGCGTGAACGGGCAATGATCGGAGCTGACCACATCCAACACGCCTGTCTTCAGTTTGCGCCACAGGGCATCTTGGTCAGACTGCGGGCGCAAGGGTGGGGCGCACATCCACAGCCGGCCGTCCGGACGCGCCAGTTTCTCATCGGTGAACACCAGATATTGCGGGCAGGTTTCACCGAAGACATTGGACAGGCCGCGCGCCTTGGCGGCTGCCACGACGTTCCCCGCCAGGTCGCAACTGATATGGAAGATCAGCACGCGCGCGCCGGTCAACTCGGCGCAGGCGAGCGTGCGCGTGACGGCTTCCGCCTCCTGGATGGTCGGGCGCGTCTGTGCGTGCAGCAGGCCGTTCGTCAGGTCCGCGGGCGCATCAACCGAATCGCGCAGCACCTGGATGACATCCCCGTTCTCGGCGTGCACGCAGGCCATCCCATTGACCTCGGCGATGGCGCGCAGCGCGCGGAACAGATCGGCGTCCTGGATCTGCAGACCGGTGTACGCCTGGTACATCTTGAAGGTCGGGCAGCCTGCGTCTGCCGCCAGGCGAATCTCGCTGATGCGAAAGTCGCTGACACGTTGGTTCACGCCGGCAATCGGACTTTCGTCGGGGTGAATCGTCATGTGGAATCCGTAATCGATCACGGCGTCGCGCGCGTCATCCACGCGCTGATGCAGCGCTTCCATCGACGTCTGCCCCGGCAGCGCCTGCACGAAGTCAACCACCGATGTGACCCCGCCCAGCGCCGCCGCCTTTGTGCCGGTGCGCCAGTCGTCGGCGCTGTAAATGCCCGCTGCGGTGAGCATGTGCAGATGCACGTGCGCATCGACCGCGCCGGGCAACACATAGCATCCGGCGGCGTCCAGGTATTGCGCTGCTTCAGGAGCATCCTGCGGATTCAGAATGGCGGCTACCTTGCCGTTGTTTACAGCGACATTGGCGCGAAAAGTGGCGTCGGCGGTAACGACGGTTCCGTGTGTGATGACAAGATCGAAAGCCATGATCGATTACCCCTTCTTTTCTATGCGCGATACGGCGGACCGGAAAGCATCCTGCATTTCCTCCACGGTCAGGATGTCGCGCGGCGTCAGACCGTCGAGGCGTTGCGCGACGCGCGTGATCTGCGGCGGTTCTACATAGGTCTGCCGCAGCATGTCCGGCTGCGCGAACACCGCGCGCGTCGTGTCGTCCAACAGGACGCGCCCCTGGCGCAGCGCGATCACGCGGCGGGCGTAATGCGCGACGATGGACATTTCATGCGTGACGATGATGATGGTGTGCCCGGCCTGCCACAGGCTTTCGAGAAACTCCATCACCTCGATCGACTGGCGCATATCCTGGCCGGTGGTCGGCTCGTCCACGATGATCGTGCGCGGCTTGAGCGCCAGGATGGATGCAATCGCCACGCGCTGGCGCAGCCCTTTGGGCAGGAAGAACGGGTGCGTGGTATACAGGTCCGTGCTGACCCCGGCCACTTTGGCGGCCTCATCGACGCGCGCCTTTACCTCCGCGGCGGACAGGTTGATATTGCGCGGCCCATAAGCGATTTCCTTCTGCACCGAGTCGTTGAACAACTGGTGGTCGGGGTTCTGGAACACATAGCCAATCCGGGTGACCAGTTGCTTCACCACGCCCTTGCCGCGCGTATCGATGCCATCGACGATCACGCTGCCGCTGGTCGGCTTGAACAGGCCGTTCATGCACTTGGACAGCGTCGTTTTGCCGGAGCCGTTCTGCCCGATCAACGCGACGAACTCCTGCTCGCCGATGCTGACGTTTATATCGAACAGCGCCGGCGTGCCGTCGGGATAGGTGTAATCGAGATGCGAAACCTCAAGGTATTGGCTCATCGGTTTTCCTCGCGCTGTTGAATGCCGCTCGCGCCACGTCAACGCCGTCCTCAAAACGATAGGGCAGGATATGTTCCTGCGGCAGGCGCCCCGACTGCTTCAACCAGTAGGCGAAACTGGTCACTTCCGGCGGGTAGGCGCCGCTGCCCACCACCATGGGGAGGTCGTCGAAAAACCGGGCGGGCGGCGCGACTTTCGATATCTGACCGCCCTGCATCAGCAGCAACTGATCGGCCAGCGGCGCCAGTTGTTCGATGTTGTGCTCCACCACGATGATCGTGCGGTCGCCGGCGTCTTTCAGTTTGCGCAGTATGTCGAAGATGAACTGTTTGCCCAGCGGATCGATCATGGATGTCGGCTCGTCCATGATGATGATGGGCGGGTTCATTGCCAGCACGCAGGCGATTGCCATGCGCTGTTTCTGCCCGCCGGAGATGTCATACGGGCTTTTATCGAGCAGGTCGCCGATCATCGTGACGTCGACCGCCCAGTCCAGGCGCTCCTTGATTTTGCCCAGATCATAGCCGGTGTTCTCCAACCCGAATACCAGCTCCTCCTCGACGGTCATGGCGGTGAACTGCGCTTCGGGGTCGGCGAAGACCAGGCCGACTTGTGTGGCGATCTCCAGCCCGCTCATCTTCAGCACCGGTTTACCGTAGATTTCCACGGAACCGCGATACACGCCGTTGAACGAATGCGGAATCAGGCCGCAGATGCAGTTGATCAGGGTGGTTTTACCCTGCTCGTTCGCGCCGACGATGCCCAGGAACGTATTCTCCTCGACCTCCAGATTCACGCCGCGCAGGGCGAACTGCGTCGTGTGCTCGTACTTCCATTCCAGGTTTTTGATGACGATTGCAGCACCCATGATTTCAACCGATCCCCAGCGCTTGGCGCAGCAATATATTGATAGGAGAGTGAACGAGGCGAAAACCGCCGTACCCATATTCCGCCACAGCCGCTGCGACGAAAGCCAGAACCAGCCCCGTGACCCAGGCCCAATCCGCTTTCGTCATGGTGTACTTGGTCAGAATGTAATCGGAGCGCTTGTCGCCGCGCCCCACCTTGCCGGTGAAGTTATAGCCGCGCGCAAACAAAGCGTGGCTGATCTCATCGGCGCGACGCAGCGCGATGGAAAACAACGGCACCAGGTACATGACGTATAGCTTAACCTGATCAGCCAGCTTGAGCGCGGACTTATCCAGCCCGCGCGCCTGCTCGGCCTCGCGGATGGTGCTGAAGTCTTCCATGAACATGCCTGCGGCGCGGATAGAGAAGCCCACCACATAAGAGGCGATGAACGGCAGCTTGAGCGAGCGCAGCGCCACCAGCATATCGCGCTCGCGGTTGGTCGAGAAATATAAGATGGTGCCAAACAGCATTGCCATCAGGCGCCAGTAAGAGGCGAAAGTGAAGAATACCGGCTGGTAATAGATAGTGGCTGGTCCGATCCGAACGGGAGTGTAGGTCGGGTCGTTGCCTGGGGCCAGAAACACCACCAGGAACATAAAAATGGCGATCGTGACGATCATGGGCATGTAGATACGCAGTCGCTTGAGGTCCGCCTTGCCCCACAGCAGCAGCAGGATCGTGAGTACGACCAGCGCGAAATTGATCTCCGGCATGTCGATGAAAATCGGGACGACGCCGATGAACACGAACAATACCAGCCGGGTGACCGGGTGATAACGATAAAAAGGTGATTCGATGGGGACGTAGCCCAGCAGGGTTTTGCGCATTTTTGCAGCGCGGGCGCCGCCGGGCGCTTCAGCCGTTATTGCCATTGATGCCAACCATTTCCAATTCGATGCAGGCAGTGAATAGACGCGGGAGTGCAAGGTGCGTAATTGCACTCCCCGATAGACGGAGATTCTACCCTGTGTCGGTTCGTCTGAATGCGGATCGAGATAAGGGTTTAAGCCCACCAACCCTTGCAGAATGCTTTCGAGCGGAGCACTAGAGGCGAAACAAACTTTAGAACGATGCTTCCTAGGATGATCGAAGGAATCGAATTGCCAATGAACCATCCCAGTACAGTGGTGACCGCCGCCGCGCTCGTGACGAGACCGAAGGCAACTAACACACCGGTGCCCCAGATTGCGCCTATGGCGTTGGGCAGGATGGCGCCAAGCAGTATCCATACGACCCAGTCTTTGCTGGTTCGCAGCGACGGGTCCGACTTAAAGGCCCGGAAGGCGATGGCAGCGATGATACCCTGGGCCAGGTTCCCGGGGATATAGGCGATGGAGACCGGCAATGGCGCTGAGCCTGACAGCGAGTTGGAGATCAGCGGGAAGAGAAACGCTGATATCGCGCCCCAGCCACCAAACCAGATTGATCCAATGCTTTGCACGGCCTGACCAGGCCAGAAAGCGGAGACGAAACCGATGGGAACGGCCAGGCTGCCGAACGTTCCGACAACGATGCCAATGCCTGTAAAGAGCGCCAGAATGACGACATGGATGATACCGGGTTTGCGTATCTCACCGGCTTCCTTTTCCCAGACGGATGACGTTGATGACGTGGTTGTAGCCATAGATGCCATGGATATCCTCCTCAAATCGAGCAACCCTGACTGAATACTTGATAAATGATAGATAACGAAGGGGAATAACGAATTAGGAGCCATTAGCCAGCGATTCGATGCAGCTTACCTCAAATAGAACCTCCTGCCGTGAACAGTGCACGTCACATAAAAAACCAGCCTTTATGCGCAAACGGCGCGCACACGTACAAAGGCTTCTGGGACCTTATCGGACAATTGTGAAAGCGAATTTGATTCTAGTAGTGATAGTTCAAATGTCAAGCATGAAAAGGAATAATGAGATCAACACCACCGAGAGAACCCAGACTCCCGGAATCTCCGAGATTCCGGGAGTCTTTACGCGATCATCGGCGACCCACAGGCCGGCGGCCAGTCGGTTGAGACCGCGCAGTGCATCCGGGAATGCCGCAGCGGCTATACATTGAACCAGGGAGGATGAACCATGTTCGATTCCTGGGGCGACATCGCCCGCATCCGCACAGGACATACCTTTGGCGCGTCTAAGGAACGTAACACCTCCGAGTTCTGCCAGAACTCGGAGGTGTAAGATCGGGACTGGCGGCGCAGCGGGAAAGTGTTAGCGGCGGCCACCCGGCGCCTGCCCCCAGCGCCCATATAATAGCGCTATGTCTACCGACCCCCTAACGTTTGATACACACGTCGATAAATGGAGGCATGAGCAATCTAACCCCTGGCAGCAGATCAAGCGCAAGGTTGCATTGTCCAATCTGCTTCGGCATGTAGACAACCATGTGCTCCGTGTTCTGGATGCAGGCGGTGGCAACGGTTACGATTCCTTAGCCCTCGCACAACTCGGTCATCAGGTCGACATCGTTGACTACTCAAAAGAGATGATTGCGGACGGAAGACTGGTCTTTGCAGCGAATGGTGTGCTGGACAAGGTTACTTATCATCACCAGACCATTGAAGAGATTCCCTCACTGTTTCCGCAGCAACAGTTCGACTTGCTCCTGTGCCACAATGTACTGCAATATGTGAGGGATGTGCCTACAGCACTCCGGGCTATGCTTTCACCGTTGAAACGGGGTGGCACACTATCTCTGATTGCGGTAAATCGGTATTCTATTCCTTATCACAAGGCTTTTCTGGCTGGCGATCTGGACGCCGCGCTTCAGTCCGTTAGCGTTCAGGAGTTCAACACAATCTTTGACACCGTTGCCAAGGGGTATAGCGCCGCGGAAATGGAGGATATGCTTCAATCAGCCGGTTGTGTGGTCAGAGGCCACTACGGTGTCCTCTGTATCATGGGCTATTGGGGTGACAACGAGCGGAAGTCTCAACCGGATATTCGGGACAAGCTCGAGAAGTTGGAGTTTGCTCTGACTGATGAGTATCCTTACAAGCTGCTGGCCCGCTACATCCAGCTCATCGGCCAGAAGGAGTAGTTAGTTGTAGTGCCTACATCAGATCGGTTGATTGCCGTAGTGAATGTTTATGCTCAACTCCTTGCGCCGCCTGTTGGCCGGTCAGCCTGCCGGTGAAGTCGTGTGGACGGCTGACATCAGCTACTGGATCGCCGGCCGGCGCTATGCGGGCAGCGCAGATCCCGCCTGGGACACCGAAGCAGGCTACCTGGCGCTGTGTCGCGAGCTGGGCATCCTGCCCTACTATTGGTATGACAAGTTCTGGTTGGGCCGGCCGGAATATGACCGCTCCGTGACGGTAACGGCTGAAGCGCGTGGTGATGTGAATCTGCGCCGTTGGCGCACGCCGCTGGGCGACCTGTGCGAGGAGACTGCTTTCCTGCCGCAGAGTTGTTCGGTCGGCTGCACACGATACCCTGTGCAGACCGAGACAGATCTGCGCACGCTGGTATATCTGATGGAACACCGCCGCATGGTTCCCGACTGCCTGGACGATTACCAGGAGCGCATGACCCTGTGGGCTGCCTACGACGGCTTGCCGTCCATCGCCCTGCCGCGCAGCCCGCTCTCCGCGTTTCTTTATGAGTGGGCCGGCGTGGAGAACGGCATCTACCTGATCGCCGATCACCCCGATGTGGTGAGCCGGTTGTTTGAGTTGATGGAGGCGCAGGAAGCGCCGCTCATCGACGCGGTATGCCGGGCCGCGCCGCCCCTGGTGCACTTCGCCGACAACCTGTCCAGCGACAACATGGCCGGCTATTACGAACGCTTCATGGCCGGGCCGCACGCGCGCCGGCTGGAACGCCTGCACGCCGCCGGGGTGAAGTGCGCGGTGCACCTGGATGGCACAGCCGCGGGGCTGCTGCCGAAACTGGCCGCTGTCGGCTTTGACGCGGTCGAGGCGCTGACGCCTTACCCGGCGGGCGACTTGCGCGTCGAGGAGATGCGCTCGGTTGCGCGCAGCGAATCCGTCATCCTGTGGGGTGGGGTGCCCGGCGTGATGTTCGCGCCACCTTTCACCTGGCGGGATATGGAAAAGCACGTGCGCCGGTTGCTGGACGCCTGGCGCGGCACGCGTTTCATCGTCGGCGTAGCCGATCAGGTTCCGCCGGATGGGGATATCGATTTCTGCCGGCGCATTGCAGAGTTGGTGCGCACTGCGGCGCAGTAGTGGCGAAACACCTCCGAGTTCTGCCAGAACGCAGCAAAGGGCGATTATCGCCAAGGATGCCCAAATCGCGGATGCCAAACCCTCCGACTTGGATATTAAGCAGTGGCTGACGTTCTTTCAGGCTTACCTTGTTCATGTCGCTGACGCCAAGAAAAGGCTGGTGTATGGGGCGGAGGCAAGACTAAAGGAGCAACAACGGCACTTAACGAAAATACACCGGACGCGTTAGAGCATACAAACTGGAAACATTGGGCTATTAAAGGCAGCGCCTCATCGGTCATCACCAAATGCACGGCAACGAAACCCACGTCAACACCGTCAGGGTCACCCATCGCAACCCGCTTGCTTTCACAAAGTGACTGTGACTCGATCTGACTGGGTCGCGGTAGATGCCTTTGGCGGCGATCTTTTAACCTCGCCGCCGTTCGATCGTTTCATCTCCACCGATCACGATTTGCCCGGCAGGGGCAAACGTACTGACCAACAGTTGCAGCAACGTCTCGCTCACCGAGCGCGCCGACCACACGCTCGGTTCGGCACACGATGGTACGCCGCGTATCGTGTCTCATCTCTCAACCCCATCACACGCAGTACCGACGTCACCATTCGTTGTCCGCGGACCAAGATCGCGCCTGTGACCAGTACCTGCGCATGTCGCCACATCTGTGGCGCGAAGTGGCATGCGAACATCGCCGGAATTCTGATATATTGCGTCTTGCAAGGTGAGCCTCGGCAGATCGATTTCAGCAATCTAAATCTACCAGCTTGCCTTGCTTGCCACTCTATCGAATGGCCAAAGTCCAGAGACTGCGTGAAGGCAAGGCTTCACCCGGGGACGAATAAACAAACTGGAACGCTCTATACACTGTTACGTGCGAGCCGGACGTATATGTCGGCCGCCATCTGCTCATCCACGGCAAACTGGCCATATCCTGCTACAAAAACAAACGACGGGGAACGGTGCAGGAGTGTGATCGGCACGCCTGGAAGTTTACCATGGCGGTTAGCTTCTGGGTTTGTGCCGGGTCGTTCATGCGCAGGTAGGCGACTGTTGCCATTTGGGCGGCATGTTGCCTCAGCTTGACTGGACAGTCGTCAGTTTGGTGACCAGAGTTGCTGGTGTGCTTAGTAACTACTGTCGGTTTGCCTTTCATAGCCTGGCAAGTTCGCAATGGGAAACGGACTGCCTGTTTTCCCCGCTCACGGGGGCGCTAGCCGGGAGTCGAATCATTGAGTTTCTGGTCGGGTGGGTTGCTCAGCGTCCAAAGCCTGGCGCTCGCGTTCGGCCCGCACGCACGGGCCAGGGGACAGCTGGTGCACGGTTCCGCGCAAGCGTGGCCCACTGTTTTCAAGTACCCCAGGCGCTGTAAGCTGTCCAGCATCGCTTCCACCAGTTCCGGCGTTGTGCCCAATGCACGGGCCAGGTCACCGACGCGGTAGGCGCCCCCTGCTCGCAGCAAACCTAACAAGCGTTCCAGCATGTCACCCGCCTATCAGTCGCGCCAGGTGGTAAACCACGACGCCAGCGGTCAGCGACACGACAAGCTGCATCGCCATATTGAACAGGGTCCAACGCCACGACCCGGTTTCTTGCCGTATGGTGGCCACGGTGGCCATGCAGGGAATGAAGAGTAGTTGCACGGCCAGGAACGCTAACGCTGTGGATGGGGGGATAGTCGCCGCCAACACGTTGGCCAGTCCGCCCTCCTTGCCCGCGCCGAACAGCACACCGAGTGTAGCGATCGAGTTTTCCTTGGCGGGGAAACTGCTCAACAACGCGACCGTCAACCGCCAATCGAATCCCATGAGTCGGCCCACCGGCTCGATCAGCCGACCGAGGTCGGCGAGCCAACTGCTGTCCAGTTGCCCGGTCGGCAGCGTGGACAGCGCCCAGACGCCCAGCGTAAACGCCAGGATGATGGTGCCGGCCTTCTTGAAAAACGCCATGATACGCTGCCAGACCAACACACCAATGGTGCGCCAGTTGGGCCGATGATACAGCGGCATTTCCATGATGAACGCGGAGCGTTGCCCCTGGAAAACTACTCGGTTCGTGACAACGCCCACCCCGACCAATGTGGCCAAAGACAGGACGACCAAACCCCACGAAACGAGTGTCGCGGCCCCGCCGAAAAAGGCCGGGGCCAGGAAAGCGACCACCGCCATGCGCGCCGTGCAAGGGATAAGCGGGGTGACGAGAATCGTCAACAGCCGCGCACGCCGCGATTCGATGACCCGCGCCCCCATGACGGCTGGGACATTGCAACCGAATCCCAGGAACAACGGCAGAAAGGACTTGCCGTGCAGTCCCATCAGGTGCATAAAACTGTCCATCACGTACGCGGCGCGCGCCATATACCCGATGTCCTCCAGCGCGCCCATCGTCGCGAAGAAGATGACCATAATGGGCAGGAAGGCAAGGACAGAACCGACACCGCCGATCAAACCATTTACGACCAGGCTCGACAGCCAGGCGGGTGCGCCGGCCAATCCCGCACTCGCGGCCTGGGCCAACACGGCGATCACGGATGCATTCAGCCAGTTTTGCAGCGGCGTGCCAATGGCAAAGGTGAGCCAAAAGATGAGCCCCAGAATGCCCGCCAAAAGGGCGATCCCCCAGAGCGGATGCGCAGCCCAGCGATCCAACCGCTCGGTCAATCCAATTTGACCAGCCCGTGGCCGTGTCACCGCGGCGCGAATCATTCGCCCGATCCACTCGTAACGCCCGCCGGCAACGGCCATCAGCGCATCGTCGTGCGCGCGCAAAATGGCGTAGATCACCTCCCACTGGTCCGCCGGAAGCGCGGCTTGCATCATCCGCGTGATTTCCTGATCCCCTTCGAGCAGCTTGAGCGCAACCCACGCGCGGGGGTAGGGCGCCGGGGTCCACTCGGCAATCCGCGTCGTGATCTGATTTAAGACCGCGCGGTGATCATCCCGAATCTGCGGGGGTTTAGGGGCGTAGGGGATCTCGTCCCGAGCAACCTGGTGGATCGCTTGGAGCAACTCGCGCACGCCCACATTCTTGGTCGCCACCAGCGGAACCACGGGCACGCCCAAAGCGGCTTGCAGCGCGTCCGG
The DNA here is from genome assembly GCA_023382055.1 of Chloroflexota bacterium. Classification (GTDB taxonomy): domain Bacteria; phylum Chloroflexota; class Anaerolineae; order J036; family Brachytrichaceae; genus CAIXPS01. The sequence goes on along the minus strand of JAMCQN010000013.1, from coordinate 128,193 downwards.
CTCGATGTGGTAGCCCTCTTGCTCCGCCACATCCATCATGTTCAACGCGACGATCATACGCGTCGGCAGAGCAATCAACTCCGCCACGAGGTAGAGACTACGCTCCAGGGCGGCCGCGTCTACCACCACGACCACCACGTCCGGTTGCTCGCGGATGATAAACTCGCGCGCGATCACCTCTTCCATCGAATTGGCCGTGAGGCTGTAGGTTCCCGGGAGGTCCGCCAAGCGACACGTGGCGCCGCCGAACGCGTACACGCCCTCTTTGCGTTCGATGGTCTTGCCGGGCCAATTGCCCACGTGTTGATTGAGGCCGGTGAGGATATTGAATAGAGTAGACTTGCCCACGTTGGGTTGTCCGGCTAAAGCGACCATGGGGGAGTGTTCTGCGATCGCGGCAGAAAGAGCAGCGGCAGTCTGGGTATCGCTCGCGCAGTGAGACATCATACACACCGCCGGACTTGGACTTGCCGTGCTTCAAGGCGTCCCATGGCCACGCGGATCCCGCGTAACGCAACGATCAGGGGACCGCGACCAACGTTTTGCACGACCGCGATTTCTACCCCCGGCGTAAAGCCGAGAGAAGCCATTTTCCCCAGCGCTCCCCTTCCACCCGTCAACGCGACCAGAGTGCCGCGCTCGCCGGCGGATAGCGTACTTAAGGGGCATGCTTCCGACGCGAGAGTATCGGGCAGGACCGCGGATTCAGTTTGCATGTCTTCCTCACTTATGGCAGCAGGCGATACATACCGGGGTGTCGCACCCACCGACCTCCATATGAGCCCGAACGCGCTTGCCGACATTCGGGCACCCAACGACCGCCGGTCATGGCCCTAGCGCAACCCCCCGCTTTCCCCAACACGCCTCGCGCCAACCGCGCGCCAGCAACGACGCGGCTTTGAAACAATCGCTCATGCACCCGGCTGTTCAGGCCGACCAACGCTACTCCCAGGACACGCATCCTCCTCCAAGACAGCCGTGCGATGCGTAAGTCGGAATCCCTTAAGGAGCATACCGTCAACACTGTATCGAGGTAATCCTATATTCTGCTGGTAGATAAGTACATACTAATCTTATATGGCATGGTACACTCTGTGTGGAGACTTGTCAAGGCTGTGGCAAGCTAGGGTTTGGGGCTCAGCGGCTTATGCCCCCTGGCCATCACAGCCGTTTAGTTTGATGAAGGGTTACCTGCTGGGCAGAAGCCTGCCGGGCCGGTTACACTGGCCGCAGCAATCACCGAAGCCAGCGACGACACCACCAATGGCAACACCGCCAATGCGCAGCCGGTGGGCAGTGGTACACCGATCAGTTGCATTGCCACAACGAGTGGTGGCGGAGTAGGGAAGCCCTTACTGCCTCCTGCACGTTCAACAATGTGCCGGTGAACGTCTACGACGTCCATATCGCCGTCGCCGGAAACTACTACACCGGTACCACAGACACTGTACTGGCGGTCTATGACCTATCGCTCGGCTTCACTACCGGTGGCGGCACTATCACGCGCAATGGGGTGTTGGCGAACTTCGGGTTCAACGTCAAGTATCTGTCCAACGGGAAGGTCCAGGGAAATGTGCTCTACATCGAGCACCGGGCGATCGGGGACGTCATGCTCAAGAGCAACGCTATGGGCTCCCTCTCGATTGTAAAAACAGTGACACGAGTTATTCGGCTATCATCCTGGGGAAGGCCACGCTCAGCGGCGTGGGCAACTACAGCTTCCAGGTCGTATCTACTGATTATGGCGAGCCAGGGACGAACGACCAGTTCGGCCTGCGGGTAAAGGACACAAGCGGAGCGGTTGTCACCGATCTCACGTTCACTCAGATTACGCTGACTGGTGGGAACAGCCAGGTCGCACACAAGTAGCAATAATGCATGATTTCGAAGGTCTGAATGTCAGGCGAAAAGCATTAGCTTCTCGCTAAAGAGCGTGTACTCGAACAAGCAGGGCCTTGTGGCCCTGCTTTGTTGTTGGCGCCCTACAGCGAATAAGCGGAGCTGCGCGGTATTGGCAAGGCGGTGAGCCTATTACTTGCCCGATAGACGAAGTGGGATTTCGTCTTATTCGTCTTCCGCTCGCTTCATGTTCTTCATGCGTGTGTGATCAACCTTGACCAGACGGGTGTCACCTTGTGCGTTGTATCATGGGGAGGTGGATTAGATGACATAAAACGGCGTCTATTAGTCATCGTTGGACTGGCAAGTTTCGCCATCATGATGGTGAAGATATTGCACTCCCGATTTTGAGTCAGAGCGCTTTCCAACGCGCTGCGACAGTTGCGCCCAACCCTGTTACACATCAAGTGGATGTTTTCTACCGACGAGGCGAACGATTCACGGCTTTACATATCCTACGCCGATACAGGATATAGACGTCGGTGTCACAGCACCTGATGCATCGCCCGACCAGTGGCAAGTGAGATCAAAATCCTGGTCGAAGCTTGTGCCGGGTGGATATCGGGCGCCCGCTCTAGACATGGCAGCGCTTCAGGTCAGTACCACCTTGGTAATCCGCGCAATGACTAACCAATGGCGCGGTTGCACCGGCGCCGCGGTCATTCTGTTCTGGCGGGGTGGGGAAAGTGTTGCCGAAAAAGGTCGGACAATTGTTGTTGGGATTAATGAGTATTGGCGGCCACAGAGATGTTGTACCCAGCGGCCGCCGTAAACAAACCTTTACTACTCTTCGATAATCTCGACCGAAATGAGCTTCTCGCCCGGCTCCCTGGCTCGCCCCGGGTCGCGTTCTGGAATTGCATTCACGACATCCATCCCCTCCACTACCTTGCCGAAAACGGTGTGGTGATTATCCAGGTGCGGGGTGGGGACATGCGTGATGAAGAACTGGCTGCCGTTGGTATTTCTGCCGGCATTAGCCATGGAAAGGATGCCAGGCCCGTTGTGGCGCAGGCTGGGGTGAAACTCATCCTCGAAGCGATATCCCGGTCCGCCGGCGCCGGCGCCGGTCGGATCGCCGCCCTGGATCATGAACGGCTTGATCACGCGGTGAAACGTGGTGCCGTCATAGAAGCCCTCGCGCGCCAGGAAGACGAAATTGTTGACCGTCTTGGGCGCTTTATCAGCAAATAACTCGACCACGATGTCGCCTTGGCCGGTCTTCAGGCGAGCTTTGTATTTTTTCTTCGGGTCGATCTTCATTTCAGGCGGATTCTTATATTGTTTTGCCATCGTTTAACTCCGATTACCATTCTACCCGCTGTGAGGTTGAGCCAATACGCTGTTGTAGACATCCATCACGCGCTGCACCATCTTGTCCAGGGTGAACTCATCCAACACGCGCTGACGAGCCGCTGTGCCCATCAGTGAACGCATCAGCCGGTTACCTTCGATTTTCAGAATCGCCGTCGCGAGTTGATCCGGTTTGCGGGGTGGAACAACCAGACCCGTGACGTTGTTCTGGTTGACCCAGGAGGTAGCTGTGCCCACGTCGGTGCATACGATTGGCAGCCCGCAGGCCATGGCCTCGAGGATGGCGATGCCGAAAGCCTCAGCCCGCGCGCTGGCAGGCAGGACGTAGATATCGGCGGCATGGTAATAGTCCGGTAAATCCGCATCGCTCACGTCGCCTGTGAAGATTACCCGGTCGGCTACTCCCAACAAGCGCGCCAGCGACTTCCACTTGGCGCCCATCGGACCGTCCCCTGCGATAACCGCCAGCGCGTCTGGAAGATCAGGCATGGCGCGAATCAGGTCGTCCAATCCCTTGTAATAGCGCAGGCGGCCAACCGATAACAGGATGGTCGCTGACGGAGTGACTGGCGCTCTGGCCAGTAGCCCGGCCCTGAGTTCGGCTGCGCGAGGGCTCAAGATGGCCGATGGGCTGAAGCGCGCCGTGTCGACACTGAGGGCGACTGTGCTGCACTTGTCCAGGTGATCCTTCAGCCAGGGCGACGTGCGGGCGTAAGCTGCGCTGGTTGGCAGTATGCGGTCGGCCTGCTGTAACACCCGCCGGAGCGTGGGCGCGTAGAAGCGCAATAACGTTTTCTGGCGCACGATGTCGCTGTGCCATGTAATCACCGTGTGGCTGGCGCGCCCGAACCACAGGTTGAGGGCTTCGCCGGGTGGATAGGGCGCGTGAAGATGAACGATATCGGCCCTGGTTGTTTCACGCCGCACGAATGATAGAAGCGCCGCGCTTAATGGAGCAGACTGGATATTGATCAACCGCCCGGCCTTGATGACTCTCACGCCGTTAAGGGTCTCGCTCGCGCTTCGTAATGAGGTGTTTGTCACCAGCACTGTGACCGCGTGTCCCTGCGCGACCTGTGTCTCGGCAAGCTGGCGCACGTGGTTTTCAATGCCGCCGATCACAGGATAGTAGTCTTTGTAGATGTGCAGTATATTCACGTTTGTTCTATATGCATCAAACCTGCAAATGCAGGCATAGTATTGATTTTCTTTCCTGGCAACGGTCAGCAGATATCACTTGCTCTGATAATAGTATAGGGATAATCGGTACTGATAGGCTTCACGCCCTATGAGACGGGATTTAAGCGCCCGATATACAGCATCCTGTTCGGCGAAACCCTGCACAGACCGCAGCGATTCAAATGAACTGAGCCATTGACGAAGGTCTGCAGAGATGTTATTTCGTGTGCGATCGCGTCCCATGACGACTTGCCAGATACCGACTCGTGGGTGATCTTGAAGATATCGCGCGATTTTACCGGTTTCGTCCGGGTGGAAGCTGGCTATCTCCTGGGGCAGGTATAAATCAACCATGGAATCAGATTCGGTGATGACTATATCGCCCGACTTTGCTTCGCTGGTGATTCTCATTGCCACTTCGCGCGCAGGGGTGTTGTATATCGTGTTTATAAACTCAACGCCTCTATAATAATGTTGTAAAGCAACGAAATGGCTGATCAGCAAACCGACTAATATAACGCCCAGTAAGGAGTTTCTGCGAATGCTGCCGATGCCGATTCCTAATCCAACAAAGACTAGCGCGGCGCAAGCCATAGATCGTGCTGGGGCGTTTACGAATGGACTGTCTGCGGCTATCGTGCTTAGTAAAGCCTGTGACATGGCAAAGGGTATAACAAATGCGACGATCCACATCCACCTTTTGTGAGTTTGTAATTGGATCACTCCGTACATCAGAAGAAAACCACCGATGACGGCGCCGATCAGGCCAGGTATGGACCAGGGGAAAACAGTTTCACCGACAATCCATGCGTAGAAGGGATATGCAATGCGGAGCAGCCCTCCTACAAGGGTATAAGATAAGTCTGCTGCCCCAAAATCGCGCCCACTCTGATTGATCACAACAGGTATCCAGAGGCCCACAGACAAGAGTAGTATCGCCTGCACACCTACCCATCCCCACCTGGGATGATTTGAGGGCGCACTACGCTTATTGAACCACTCCCAAAGTGCGAGGATATTCTGCGCGATCAATACGCCATATGCTGGATAATCCAGATAGAGCAGGATGAGCGTCACTATGAAGTAAGCGCCCCATGGTTTCTTTGCTTTCGGTTTGTGTATAACATCGATGAACAATGTATATGACAGTGCGCTGATACTCGCCACCATTGTGTAATAACGTATGGTTTGTCCATACGAAATCATAATCGGCGCTACTGCTGCAAATGCCGCCGCTAGAAGAGCGCTTTTCCTTTTTGTAAACCGACGCGCCAACTGATATGTAATTGGCACGAGAATGATCGACCAGAGTGCGGAATGTAAGCGCGCCATTCGTTCACTGACGCCAGTGAGTCTGGTCCAAACCCAAAGAAATAGATGGTATCCGGGCGGCCGGCGTTCTCCTTCGATTACGTTATTGACCACCTGAAGAGGATTTGGAGGGGAAGCAATGACAACGCTGACATTCTCATCGATCCAATAGGATGGACGTTGGATATCGATGACGACCAGAATCGCGCTGATCAGCGTTAAGAAGGTTACGATGATGCTTGGACTTATCCGTACTGGCTTAACCGTCATAAATTCGCCTGGATGTTTTCTACTCTTCTGCCGTCCGAACTTGATGATCAGCGCTAATGCATGATCGGTAAACCTGTAGCGTCTCCTGCGCGCAATGGCCCCAGGAAAAATGGGCGGCTTGCTTCTGGCTTAAAGCGGATAGCTTTGCTCGTAACGCCCCGTCCTGCCAGATACGTAAACATGCGGCCGCAATCTCAGCGACATTGAGCGGGTCGAACAGCAGCGCCGCATCGCCTACGACTTCAGGGATTGATGAGGTGTTCGAACATGTGACCGGCGCGCCGCACGCCATGGCTTCCAGCGGCGGCAGGCCAAAGCCCTCGTAAAGCGACGGAAAGACGAACAGGGTGCAGGCGGAATACAGCGCAGGCAAATCCTCGTTCGGCACAGCGCCGATGAACTTGACATGCTTCCTGATGCCCAATTCCTCCACTCGTTGCTCCGCTTCGGTATAACGCGGATCTTGATGCCCACCGATCACCAGGAGAGGAGATTGGAGATTGGAGATTGGAGATTCCACTGCGATTAATCTCTTTCCAGTCTCCAATCTCTGATCTCTAATCTCTAATCTCTCATCTTCAATCTCCAATCTCCAATCTCTGATTACCTTCTGCCACGCTTCGACCAGCCTTACGAGGTTCTTGTGCGGTTTGTTGCTGGCGATGACCAGAGCGAACATCTGAGGCAGCCCATATTTTGTGCGGATCAGGTCGATCCGCTCGCGCGGTTGCGGCGTGCAGATGGCGTCAGGCGCTTCGTAGATAACGACGGTCTTGGCGCGCATGCCCGGGAAATAACGCTCAAGGTCGTGTGCTGCGCTGCGTGACACCGCGATGACGGCGCGCGATGCGCGTATAGCCAGCGCGTTAAACAGGCGAATCGACAAGCGCGTCAATGCTGATGGCGCCATCTGTGGGTAAACGAACGTGATCAGATCGTGGATGGTTGTGACAGATGGCTGGCGAGTGCGGTAGGGTCGCAGGTAATACGGAAAGTGCAGGATAGCCTTTTCATCATCCATTGCCGTCAGGGTTGGATGGCGTAGCAAATTGGTCGGGCTGAAAATGGGCGCGAGGTAATCTTGAACGCGCACGCCTCGCTCAACCAGTTTGGCCCATTGGTAATGCGCGTTGGGCGCAGAGGGCAGGCGCAGCGCAAGAATGGAATCACTCTCTTGTAAGTTATCGGGCAACGCTGCCAGCAAGTTGAAGGCGTAGCGGGCGATGCCCGGAAAATGATCCTGGATGACGCGCGCATCAAAGACAATGTTCATGCCGTCTCAGTATGCCTGCGCCATCCTCACGGTTGCAGCCAGCGTTTCCGCCTCATTCAGGCAAGGCATGACGATAGACAACTCTGGGTGTTCAGGAATTGCGTTTGACACTATAGCTTCCACTATCGGTGAGTCAGTCAGTGCGGACAAGTCACGTGCATTGAACAATTATATCGGTCTGCCTACTGCGCAGACGGGCCATAATGAATCTGCGCCTGGTAGAGCAAGCCCGGCTCGAAAGTCCGCACCAACACCGGTGAATAGAGGTAGTCCTTGCTGTATGGGATCGCCACCGTATCCGTAAAGGCCAGGCTTGGCCCGAGGGTGTCGTCGACGACGATCCATGCGCGCGAGATGTACCGTGACACAGGCGTCTGCGCCAGCATGACGTAGTCATCCGAGATGCCGTAACGTCGAAACCAGTATCGCAGCGGCTGGTTCGGGCTGAAGAAGACGCTATCGCCGGGTTTGAGCGCGCCCTGCAGGTAAACCGCCACTTTCTCGGCGTTGAATGCGTGTGCTATGGTTTCTGATTTCACCCGATATGCATTGACCGCCAGGATGAGAGACAGCCCGATACACGCCAACAACGCTGCAAGCCTCCAGTGTGGTTTCGGCAACTGTGGCGCGAGGTTGCTGATTTTCTGCGCGATGCGGACCAGTCCCTGCGCCGCCGTCATGTAGTAGATGGGCAGAAGGAACAGCCACGTCCGTGCGAACGGCGCCACGCGCTGCAGGATGACCATGGCAAGCCCTGCCACGATTGTAACGACCAGGAGAGGCGGGCGGTAAGAGCGCACACCGGGCGACCCTGTGCCAATGGCGACACCGACCAGCAGCGCCAGCGTCAGGATTACGGGCTGTCCATCCGTCCACAATGCAAATGCTTCCTGCAGACTGCGCGGCAACTGCATAACCAGTTCCGGGAGCGCTAATGGCGCGACATATCCATTGGCGATGATTGAGCCGAGACCGGAGACGATCAGCACTGGAGCGTAGAACAGAGCGGCTAATGCCATGACGCCCACGTCGGCCGCCGCCAACTGGCGCGTGAAGCGCCACCTCTCGGCGCGCCCGTCAGGTCCTAGCCAATACGACAGAAGCATCCACGCACTCACCATGCCGATGCCATACAGCATGATCGGAATGGTGTACAGGCCAAGCGCGCACAGGATGACGAACAGCATCCAGACGAATCCGTTGGTCGGCCGCTTGATCAGATAAGTGGCGCATAGTAACATCAGCAGGAATAACAGCCCTGCCAGCGTATAGCCGCGCGCATCCGTCGAATAATCGACCAGAACTGGCGCAACCGACGCCAGCGCCACGGTGAGCAAGGCGCTCCATCGTTCGTAGATCCGGTAAGCGACCAGATAGGCGACCGGCATGATGAGCACCCCGGCGATACAGGCCGGCAGCCGGATGGCCCATAGCGCATCACCGAACAGGTGATAGCTGACGTACACCAGAACTGTATGAAGCACGTGGTTATTCGGCGCGCTGTAATTCGACAATACGACATAGAGCGGCCGCGATGCGTACGTCAGAAAGGTGGCCGCTTCGTCCCACGACATGATGGGCTGTGAAAGAAAGGCCAGCCTTAAGAGTGCGCCAAGACCGCATAGCAATCCCGCCGCCAGCGCAAGGCTGCGAGTCGTTTCATGAGGTCGCACGAAGTCGAGCAGGTCGCGTACTTCATCAGGCAGCGCGGCCAGCCGGATTGCGATGTACTGGCTGAGCCTGCGTCTGAAGGCGAGCATCGCGATACCTGCGCCCAGTACCAGCAGCGCGAATAAACGGACATTCTGCTGTATACGCGCATAGAAGCCCGGCGTGAAAAAGTCGACGAAACCGCGCAGCGACATCGAGTCGATGTATGCTTTGACCGCCTCGTACGGCGGCAGGAAGAAAGACAATAACAGGAGTGCCAGCCCGACCGCGATGACGAGAACCGCCATGATGGTTATGATGCGGCGCGTCCTGTTGTGTAGTGTCATGGATTATGAAAGCACGCCATAACGGATTTTAGGCACAGGCCAGTATCCACTCGACGGCCTGCTGCAGGTCAGAAGCAACGTGGTCAGGCATGAAATCACCGGAATGGATCATGCGAACCTGATCGGCCCCGTGCCCGGTCAACACCAGTACGGAACGGCAACCCAGTTGGCGGGCTGGGAGTAGGTCTGTCAGTTTATCGCCAACCAAGACGCTCTCGTTCAGGTTGATAGTCATCTCGCGTGCGGCCTGTTGGAATAGCCCTGGCAGCGGTTTGCGGCACAGGCAATTGTCCTCTGGCTGGTGCGGACAAACATAGATGGTATCGACCTGAGCCTGTGCTTCGCTCAGTTCGGCTTGCATGCGCGCATGAATCGCGGCCACATCGTCTACGGTGTAGTAGCCACGCGCGATGCCCGATTGATTAGTGATGACGACAGTCATCCAGCCCTTATCCTTAAGGCGCTTAATCGCGGCGGGTACTCCCGGCAACATGCTGAACCCGGCGACATTGCGCAGATAATTCACTTCCGCGTTGATCGTGCCATCTCGATCAAGAAAGACCGCCCTGTTCATGACCGGTCGCCATGTCGTTGTTGGATGCGGATGAACTCAGCGTAGCTCTCGGGTGTGCCGATGTCGAGATGAAATCCCTGCAGCGTGCATGTCTGCATCAGTTGCCTTTCGGACAGAAGCGGGAAAACATCCCGCTCCAGGGAAACGGGCATCTGCACGGGGAAGTAGTCGAACACCGTTTTCGATAATGCATAGATGCCGGCATTGATCAGCCCCGGACCGCTGCGCCCTTTCTCCAGGAATTGGGTAACATGGCCCTCAGCGTCGAGTGCAACTGCGCCGAAACGGCTCGTGTCCGGCATGTGCACCAGACCCATCGTGGCGACGGCTTGTTGAGACGTATGCTGCTGCAGCAACAGGCCAAGCTCCAACTCGAAATAGGTATCGCCGTTCATGGCAAGGAATGGATCGCGCAGGAGGTTTTCAGCATTCAACAGCGCGCCGCCTGTGCCCAGCGGTTCACGCTCGACGGAATAGCTGATCTGCATGCCAACTGAAGCGCCATCGCCGAATTGCGCTTCGATCAACTCGTGCCGGTACCCGACGCACAGCACGACGTGGGTAATTCCCTGGCGCTTGAGCCAGTCGAGTTGGTAAGCGAGAAAGGGGCGGCCGTTGACTTCCGCGAGTGGTTTCGGGATGTCGCCGATGGTGGCGCGCAGGCGCGTCCCCAAACCTCCTGCAAGGATCACAGCCTGTGTTGTCTGTAATGTCATAGATTGCTCTCGCCGGCTATTATCTCTTTCTACGCATTATCCTTTGTTCAGGACAGACTGACAGACGCAGCATATTGTGGGGCAATCGATCGGTACACCTCATAGGTTTCACGAGCCGTGCGCTCCCAGGTGAATCCCGCAGCCTGTGCCGGCCCAAGCTTGCTCAGCCTGGACCGCATGTTTGCATCGCCGGTCAACTCACGCAGCTTCATAGCCAGTTGTGCGCTGTCAGTCGGATCAACGAGAATCGCTGCGTCGCCGGCTACTTCGGGCAGACTGGAGGTGTTGCTGGTGATTACCGGCGCACCGCAGGCCATGGCTTCCAGCACCGGCAAACCGAATCCCTCGTATAGCGAGGGGTAAACAAAACACTCGGCTGCTGCATAAAGACTCGGCAGGAGATCATCCGGAACATACCCAGTGATGTGTACACGATCCAGCACGCCCGCCTGCTGCAGCGCACCCGCGAATGGGTTATCACCCCAGCCGGTTCCGCCCGCCAGGACCAGGTGCAAATCGGACGACTGAAGCAGCGCAAACGCGTGCAGCAGTACCGCCAGATTCTTGCGCGGTTCAAGCGTGCCGACCGAAAGAATATACGGCGCATCAAACGGGAGAAACTGGCTGGCCTGACGGCGTGCGAGCACAGCATCGATGGGACGAAAACGCTGGTGGTCGACTCCCAGGGGGATGACGCGCACCTTCTGATCAGGCACGCCAAGTTGGTCGACGATGTCCCTCTTGGTCGCTGTGGAATCCGCGATGAGTAACATGGCCTGTTTCGCCATACGGGGGAGCGTCATGCGGGCATACTGCCTGTGTAAGCGGGTGTGATGTTGAGGGTAACGATGCGTCGAAAGGTCATGGATAGTCATGACTGAGGGAATCGTTCGCCAGGGTATGAGTGCATCGGTGCCATGAAACACATCGCACGCGTTGATCGTTGCGTTCCAGGCTGGCGGCAGGGCGAGGCCCGCCATCAGGAACAACCGCCAGGCCCGGTTGCCCAGTGGAATCGCCACGCGCGGAAGGCTGTGAAGTTGCTGCGGTATACGCGCTTTGCGCTGGCGGTTGTGAAACAGCGTCAGCGAGGGTCCGTCCTGCAGATTGCGCAGGGCTATAGCCAGTTCGCGCGCATAGCGCGCGATCCCTGCGCCCTGCCCGAGGGCAGGTGTGATGTCAAAACAGACACGCATGGCATCACTCATCTTTCACCCTGTTCTCCTCCACCTGTGGATGTGACAAGATGCCGGTAAAACTCCACGGTCTGCGTGGCGATGCGCTCCTGAGTGTAATGCTGGTTGACGCGGGAGTGCCCCTGCCCGGCAAGGTTCGTCCGCATGTCCGGTGAATGAAGCAGTGTTGATAGTTTTAGCGCCAGGTCGCCCACATTACCCTCCTGGAATGTCAGACCTGCATCGCCGATGACTTCCGGGATAGCGCCGGAATCCGAACCAATGACGGGAATTTTACAGGCCATAGCTTCGGTCAGGACGCGCCCGAATTGTTCTTTCCACGTATCTGTAGTACGCGATGGCAGCACCAGGATATGCGATTGCCTCAACACCTCGGCAACGCCGGCTGGGGGCATGGAAGCAAGAAACTCAACGCATGAGGTGATTCCAGCATCTTCGACTTGCTGTTTGAGCATATTGAGATATGGCCCATTCCCGATCAGTCTCAACCGCAGGTTGCCATTCAGGCGACCGCCATTTCCGGCGTGAATAAGCGATGCCATTGACGCAATCAGCGTATCAATGCCTTTCTCGGGCACAAACCGGCCGATATAGATTACATTGACAATTCCGGCATCCATGTCTTGCTGCTGTCCAGGATAGAACAGCCGCGTATCGACTCCAATGGCGGGAATAAGCGGTGTCGGCTTGACGTATCCCCACAGTTGTAAAAGATGCACCGCTTCGCTGTTGGCGCACATCACCGCGCTGCTTTCCGCCAGGGAAAACCGGATAACCGCTTTAACCAGCGCATTTTTCGGTCGGTCGATATTTTGCCAGGTGTTCAAAATGAGCCGGGAGCGCGGCGCGGATAACCGCCGAGACAAGGCGACTTGTAACGCTGCGAGACTATCCGGTTCCTCTTCGACATGCACAACGTGCGGGTGGAATGCTCGCATACCGAAGCCCAGCGTTCTATACATGACGCGATGCGGGTCGGTCTGCGGCCCGATGAGTTGGACAGGCGCGCATTCAACGCCATCGACCACGGCTGCGGAGTCGCGATATTCAGACAGTTCATCGTGCCATGCAAGCGGATATATGTACCGGACGATGTCATTTTCCTGCTGGTGCAGGAGCGCCACTTTACGGTGCATCGCATCGTCGCGATATCTTGCGATGAACAAAATGCGAAGTGGGCATTTCTTTGCTGGTTGCACGTTTGATGATACTTATTCCTGCGATTTGAAGGCGGTGGCTTCCAGTGTGGCGAACACATCATCTGCCGGATGAGCGACTTTCTGCCAGCCCCATGCACCGATGCGAATCATGCGCCACGTATACAGCGCCAACTGCCATGCAGAGGCTTCGCCGTTGGCCAGTTGTGTCTGCATTCGGCCAGTTACCTTATTTAGCCATTGCGGCATCGGCGGCAATGGCGCAACCTTCGATATTTCGATATTTACAAAACCGGCGTTGGTTAGCAGGTCAGCTAAAGACTGCTCGGTAAGGTAAGTCAAATGTGAAGGCGGGCGGTACGCGACCCACAGGTCCTTGGCGCGCACAGCTTGCCAGTGACCGTTATTGGGCGTCGACAACATCAGTGCGCCCCTCGGACGCAACATATTGTGCAGTTTACGAAGAATCTCGAGCGGTCTCGGCAGGTGCTCAATCACTTCCCACAGGGTGATCGCGTTGAAGTCTGTATGAGCGAGGCCTTCCAGCGATGTTGCTACTGGCATATCCAGTAACTGCGCCGCTTGCTCGGCCATTTCCTGCGATAACTCCACGCCGCGAACCTGCCAGCCTTCGTTGCGGGCCAGCTTCAGAAAATATCCTGCAGCACATCCATAGTCGAGTAACGTCCCGTATTGCGGGAAGTGATCATGCAGCCGTCGCAGGCGACGCAGAAAGTGCGGTCGCAGTGCCTTCTCCATGCTGGCGTAGTCGTTATAGCCTTGTTGATCATCGCCGCTGAAATAAGCGGGGTCCTGGTAATGCGCTCGAATTGCCTCGTCCGAAGGCATCGGACTCACAAAGATGAGCCCGCAAGTCGCGCAGCGGACGATATCAAACCCGTTTTTTTGCCAGTAGAGGCGGCTCTCTGTGCCATGACAGTTTGGGCAGCTTTTCTGCTTTATTGCAACGTTATCCTGCGAGATACTCATATCCATATTCTACGAGCCAGGCAAGGCAGAACGACCCACATGCGGCGCAGCGGCCCATACCCGGCTGATCTGGCCTCGTCCATGATTGAATCCAGCATGTGCAGGTGTGTGTATATTTGCATGCGGGCATGGAATCGAGTTTCAACTGATGCAGCGCGCATGGGTGCGATGCGCTTGAACTGAGACGCTGTCATAGCGCTGAGCATTGTCTGTGTGCGATGGGTATACAGGTGTTGCGTGACGGTGCGTCGCTCACCCGCCAGCGCGATGGCATACCGTTCATCAGCGTGCTCCAGGTAGTATTCGATCTTTGCGACCAGATCATGGTCATCCTGGAAGGTCACCAGTTCCTCATTGATCATGAATAGCTCTTGCAAACCATTTGAGACTGCATCGGTGAGCACCATGGCGCCGCAAGCGGTTCCCTCAAAGATGCGCATGGTGACATCGCCTGCGATGCTGGTGTTAAAGACAATGCGCGACTGGCTGTAGATGCGCCCCACCTCCGCGGGAAGGTAGGCGCCGTAAATGTCATTGGTGTGGAAGCGCGATGCGATCAGAGTAAGCCGCTGCGCGCGCGCGGTGCCCCGATGCGCCCGCGCGATATTGCCTACAAAACCAACATCATAGATGCGCGGCAGATGTAGATTCCGATGGACATCGTCTGCCGCACCTAAAGGCAGCCAGTACACCTGATCGTGACCAACAGCTTCCTTGAACCGTGGCACATAATCCTTTTGCGCTACGAACACGGCGTCGAAGAAGCGTGCTGCTTCCTGTCGCCAGTGACCCAGATGCACATCAACGAGCCAGCATGCGGATGGTATGGGCAGGTTTTCGATGCCGGCAGGGAAGTAACGCCCAGCCGGGTCTATCCACAGGTAGAGGTCCGGAAGTTGCGGTAACGCGGCAATGACGCGGTCAATGCGAATGCCGCTTTCGTAGCCCGATCTCGTTTCAGAGGGCAGGCCGACATAGCTGACCGTATGCCCCAATTGCTCCAGGGCGCGCTCAAGGTGAAATCCTAATGACGTTGCGAACCAACGGTAGCCGAGTGCGATGTGCATGATGTGTTGTTCCGCCTGTCTGTCGGCAGTTCACGGATTACGCGTTGCGGTCTGTTCGTAAATCTGCTTAAGCCGTTGTGCCAGCCCTTGCTCCGTATGATATGCGCTATAGACCTGCTGCATCCCGGCTAGTTTCTGGCGCACTATCGGATCGTCGTGTAGTTGATGCAGTTGCAGTGGCAGGTTTTCCTGCTGCCAGCTCAGAATCAATTTCGCCAGATCATGTTCTTTGAGTTCATTAGCCATCCATGTGCCATCCGTCACGGCAACCATTTTGCCTGCCGAGATGGCTTCGCAGAATATCCCGGATGTCCTCTCGGAATACACAGCCGGATCGTAAGGGAGCAATATGATATCGCTGCTGCGCAGCCAACCGATATATTGAGGTCTGGTGAGCACATCGGGCACCAGCATGACATCACAGCCATTCGCATGCGCCTGCAAGTGCGAGCCTGCCGCTGCAATGATGCGGAGGTGTGTGTCTTCTGTCTCTGCCATTCGGGTAATGCGGTCGATCTCCGCCAGCCCCTTAGTGACTGCCGGTTGCCCTGGCCACCAGCATGTCAGCCGATTGTGGTCACACGGCGATAGGTCGGGCGAAGGAAACTCGACCGGCTCATTGCCGTTCAACGCTGCATGCGGGATTGGCACTACATGCACCGTCTGGCGCATCTGAGCAGTTAGGTCCCTCGCAATGACGGAACTATCAGACAATAGGGTCAGGCGGTCCGGGCCGAGTTTCATGCGGACGATGGCATGGAAGATCCGGAAAAACCTGATCCACCACCGATTGTGCATGCCCAGCCGGTACAACACCCATACAGCAAACCTACGGCGGGGGTTCAGAGCCAGCAACGCGAGACTGAAAGCGACGATGTGGACGGGATCAAACCATTCCAGAAACAAGATCATCGGGCGCGCTTCGTCGCGCGCTTTCTGCCGCAGGTAGCCGTTCAGTGTCGCGACCAATTCGAGCATCTTCTCGATCTTTGCGAGGGGGCCGCGCCGAAATCGCGTCGCGGGCTTGCCCAGGCAGAATTCCCAGCTCTCAGGGGGCGCCGGGACCTGCGCCGCTGCGCGCACCGCGGCCGTGTGCTCCCAACCCACAAGCCTGACTGCATCGCCTAATGAGCGGTTATAGGTGTAGATGTGCCCTTGCTCCGTGTTCAAGCAGAACATCAGAGATATCACGAGCGGGGTCAACTGTCGCTCCATACCGGAATCTCAGCGACTGCCGAGTGTCTGCGGATTGGCCTGGAACCAGTCGATGGTTTTCCGCAACCCTTCTTCCAGGGATGTAAAACCGAGGTCGGGGATCAGTCCCTGGAGTTTCCGGATGTTCAAGCACTTGGATGTTGCGCCCACATAGCGGGTCGTGTCATACTTGATCAAACCGGGATCGTATTCGACGATCTGACATATCGCCTCGGCAAATCGCCGAATGGGATATTCGATACCTGCGCCGATGTTGATCAGCTCGTTCTGAATCTCGCCATTCAGCTTTAGCGCAATTCGCACGAAATCATCGATGTAGACCAGTTCGCGTTTCTGATAACCATCTCCCCAGAGCACAACGGGGTCGCCAAACAGCTTACCGCGCAGTATCTTGCGGATCAGGTCGAATATGAAATGCATCTGGCGACCATCTGTGTGATATCCAGGACCATACAGGGTCGACGGAATAAGACAGAGGTAATTCATCTTGTACTGCTTGTGCAATGCAAGTAAGCCTGCATACAGCATGCGCTTTGTCATTCCATAGGCGTACAGACTCTCTATCGGCTCGCCGACCATGAAGTTTGACTCCGCCAGATCCATATCTGTAGCATAAGCACAACTCGTGCCCATGCAGATCAACTTGGCCTGCTGTTGTCGGTCGCGCCACCAGGTCAGCACGTTGGTGTTGATCTGCTGGTTGTTAATCCATTGTTCGCCGGCATGATAGACCGGGAAATCCCCAGCTTGTGTCCATGCTGCCAAGTGCCATATCTGGTCGAAGGTCTGACCATTATATTGATCTAACGATCCCTGCATCGTCAGGTCGCAGTCTTTTGAGCCCAGCCTGGTCAGTGCATGGTCTGCGGCTTCCAGATACCGACATAGTGTTGTGCCTAAAAAGCCGGTTGCGCCCGTAACAAGAATTTTCATTTATTGACCTCATGTCCAAAGGGATTTCTATGCGATACATGTTGTGTGTTTAATTTCCATGAGATAAGCAGGATTACCCTACAGCACGTACTCTTCAACAGTAGTTGATAAACTACTTAACCGCGTCATGATTTTATCGGATTGAGGTATGCGCTTATCCAAGAGTAGCAAATCAGTATATCCATATTTACGATGATGGCGTACATTTTCAGCGAACTCCGTAATGTCTGTTGGATCAATCAGTCGAAACCATGCTGGATTTGGACTGTAGAAAATATCGAAAATGTAGAACTCGTTACTTAAGCCGAACAAAAATTCACTCGAGGCCTGAATCGTGGGATAAAAACCTGGGTTAAATTCTGCAATAATATTAACCATTCTTGTTGGTAAAAGACTGGTCAAGTCTTTTATAACCTCTTGGTCATGGCCCTCGATATCGATTTTTACAAGGAGATTCGTGTTGATATCGTGTTTTGACAGATAAGACAGGATATTCGCACTATGAGCAATGAGGGTTGATTGGTGGGACTGGCTGTAATTCTGCCCCAAGATGACCGATCTGACACGTCTTGTAATGAAGTTTCTCAGTAAGGGTAGCTTAGCCCGTGCAGGGGTCTTGACAAAGTGGCTCAAGTATCCAAAAATGCCGGGTTTCCCAGAGGATACTATTGTCCCACTGCTATTGATAATAGATGCGGAGTCCGTGTTTCCAACAATGTAGCTGAACATCACGAGACCATCATGCTCTGCTATGGCAAGATCCTCGTGTTTGACTATCGCCTGTAGACCATTCAACTCGATGTTGTAGTTTACCAGGGCGCCTGCTATTGTTGGGTCGAACGAGATCACTTGCGTTGTCTTCCCGAAGGTCCTGATGAAGTTCCCAACTTTACAACTGAAATCGCCTATAAAGCTCCCTATATCAAGGATTGTAAAGTCAACCTGATTATCCCAAAGGTGGTCAAGCAGGACATACACACCATCTCTGGCTAATGCATCTTGCCTAATGTTGGATGGGTTCAGTTTTGAAGGCGGATACCCACTGGTGTGTATCTGCTTTTGGTACTCTGCGAGTGATCGATTCTTCCTGTAGGGTTGTATGGCGACATCATAAAGGTTGTCATCCATAAACATGAACAGGTTGATGTCATCGAAATCTACCAGGTCTATCCTTTTACTAAACAGCGATGGATTCATGATAGGTTCTTTAAGGACGCACACTCACGAATTGTTCGATTCGCCGCGTCATGCCAACTCATATTTCACGGGATGATCGTAAATATCTCGATCAATAATCACGAAAATATGATCTGTGATCCAGGGGCATTAATACGCAACCGGATTATCTGGTGATGTGGGAAGGATAGTGCAAGATGATGATGCTTTTCAGGTGGTGCGAAAAATAACAGGAAACCGCCGCCGCCTGCCCCAAGCAGCTTCCCGCCCCATGCGCCCGCCTCCATTCCTGTACGATATAGGCTGTCAATCTCATCATTGGTGATGCTGGTGTCAAGGTTGCGCTTTAGTTTCCACGCGTGATCCAGCAGCTGACCAAAGTCGAATAACGTGCGATTACCAGTAAGAATATTCCAACCCTCATCAACCATCAAGCGCATCTGACTGAGTGTACTAGCATTGTCAGATACATGTCGTAGTTGGTTCACAACGATATCCGCAGCTTTTCTTTTTAACCCGGTAAAGACAACGAATAAGTGCTGCTCAAACTCTGTGGTTCTCGTCGGCGATAAAGGAATCCGATGGACCTGGATATCTTCCTCGGATCTGAATTCGACCAGGTTGAAACCGCCGAATGCCGCTGTAACTTGATCCTGACAACCAACTATATCGTTTAATAGGTGCCTTTCTACGTATATAGCCTCCTGTGCCAGCTTATGGGAATTAACGAACTCACCCTTATACGCATGTAGTGCATGTAAAAGCGACACAGTGAAAGATGACGATGAGCCAAGACCTGTGAATGCTGGTAAATCTGCGATGGTGTGGAGTTCGATGCCGCTATCGATTCCACAGAACTTCAAACACTCCCTGAACACATTGTGCTCAATGTCGTTTACTGACTTGACCGATTCGACCTTGCGGTACTGGATGCGGATCGAATAGTCGAACATCGGGCTGTGAAACTGGCTGGCTGTGATGTAGGAGTATTTATCGATAGCCGTCGCCAGAACCGCTCCGCCATGTTTCAAGAAATATTCCGGGTAATCGGTGCCTCCGCCGAAGAAGCTGATGCGCACCGGCGCGCGTGAGATGATCATACGTTGGTATAAATGCTATTGCGGAGTATGGTGTAGCCTTTGATCAACTCGGCGATTCCACGCTGCAGCGACCATTCCGGCCTGTATCCGGTGCCGTACAGGCGCGCATTGGAGACGATGTAGTCGCGCTTATCGGGGTCTTCACCGATGGGCGCCTCGATGTACACAAACTTTGGCAACTGGCGCTGTATCTCCGCGCACAATTCGAGCTTGGACAGGTTAGCGTCTTCCAGGCCACAGTTGTAAGCCCGCCCCTGCATCGACTCGAAGTTTTCCAGCGCATGGATAAACGCGCGCGCCACATCGCGTACGTGGATATAGTTGCGCTTGAAGTGGCCTTCGAAGACGAGTACGGCGCGGTCGTTGACGGCTCGATACACGAAATCGTTGACCAGCAAGTCTACGCGCATGCGCGGCGACATGCCAAACACGGTCGCCAGGCGGAAACTCAGGCTGTTGCCGCGCTCAAGCACAGCCTGCTCGGCCTGCATTTTCGTCACGCCGTAGAGCGAGATGGGATGTAGCGGCGACTCCTCGGTGCAGAACTTGTCCTTCTCGCCGATGCCGTAACCGCTGTTCGTAGTGGGGATGATGATGCGTTGGCGCGGGCTGGCCAGTTCACAGATCAGCTTGACTGCCTCGTAGTTGGTGGATTGCGCTGCGATCCTGTCCCGGTCGCACATCGGCGCGCCGACCAGCGCCGCCAGCGGGATGATGACATCCGCGTCACCGACGGCCTTTTTCATCACGGCGGTATCGCGGCAATCCCCGCGCACGATCTGGAACGATTCATAGTGGCATGAGTCGAGCAGGCTGCTCTGGTTGAACAGGAACTTGTCCACGACGGTTACCGTGTGGCCCAGTGAGAGTAACGTTGGTGTGAGAATTGAACCGATGTAACCGGCTCCACCCGTTATGAGTATTCGCATAATAGTTTGCCTAAGTGTTCTTGCGGAACCTGCTTGCCAGGAATTTTACACGCTCTATGCTCTCAGTCGGTCGTATGATGAAAAGCACCAGCCAGAATACCCCTGCCGAGATGATGGCAATGGTTGTCAGGCGTACCAGTGGCTCTATCGATAGGGCTGCAGTCAAAGCGTTAAACACTCCATTGGTCGCCAGTGCCACGATACCCGCTATGAACGGTGCGAGATAGACTTCGCGCAGCGAGAGCGGCACCTCGCGAAATATGACGATGTTCGCCGCGATAAACGAGGAAATCATCGTGATCACGACACCGATGACAGTTCCCGTCGCTCCGAAGGCTAATGTCAGCGGCGTTGCCGCTAGAACAATGATGACTGCCTGGGAAAGCGTCAGCCCGACCGTGATGCGCGACTTACCCTCCGATATAGAAAGCCATACTGCGATGGACACGACGGGCCATGTCACCGAGTAGATCGTTAGATAACGCAGGAAATGCGCGCTCTCGGCCCAGCGCGAGCCATACAGAATGCTGACGATATCCGTTGCTCCGAACAACAGGATCAGCACGATGGGGATGCCGAAAGTCGTCACCGCCCAGATCGCCAGGCGCACCGCGTGAGTCAGGCGGCGCATGTCATCGCGCACTTTTGAAAAGGTGAGAAACGCGATACGCGACATTGTCACCGTAAGTAGCAGATTGGGCCAGTGTGCGATACGGTATGCTCGGTCGTAGTAGCCCAGTGTCGTCGGGCTGACGAAAGTGCCCACCAGGAAGTTGTCGAACTGATTAACGATGGTGCCCAATGCAGTGAGCGACAGCCCTGTGGCAAGTCCTTGGGATATCAATCGCTTCGCCAGCGTTCTGTCGAATTGCCAATGCATCGTCAGTGTGAGCGGCATGCGCCTCCGCACGATGATGTAGCTGCTCGCCATCCCGACGATTGCCGTCAGGAAGTTGATGGCCAACAGGCTCCACAAACCTGCGCCGCCCAGCGCCAGGCCAAGGGCTGCCCCGTAACCGAGCAGCGATCCCAGCACCGACGCGAAGCTGACGCGGCTCAACTGCATCTCTTTTTCGAGCGCCATCGCCAGCGGCCCGGTGGCCGACGTTATGCTGTCGGCCGTCATCAGCGCCACCAGCGCCAGGCTGACCTGGGGTGCATATCCCAGCAGCGGAAAGACCAGCGCCGCAATCAGGCTCAGCAGAAAACCCGCGCCGGCGGTCAGCGCATCTAGAGTGAAGAATGTGCCAAGTAACCTGCCGTCGAGTTCGCGTTGCTGTATCGCCGCATAGTTCACGCCGACTTTTGTGCGGATATTCAGCAATGAAAACCAGAACGTGCCCAGCGAGAAAAATCCGAATATATCCGGGTTGAGCAGGCGTGTGAGCACCAGTATGGCGACGAATCCGAGGACCTGGTTCGCATAAGATCCAATCGTCACCCACAGGCTGTTGCGGACGGCCAGCCGCGCTACCGTTTTGGCGTCTTCTGGTTGTGGCTCGATCGACTCGGGTTCGGTCGAAATTTGCGTCATTGCTCGATCTTCGGCAGCGTGATCGTCTCCTGACCCTGATACTTGCCCTTCTTGTCCTTGTAGCTGCGCTCACACTCGCCGTCTGACCCCAGGAACAGCAACTGCGATATGCCCTCGTTCGCGTATACCTTTGCCGGCAGGGGAGTGGTGTTGCTGATCTCCAGCGTCAGGTAGCCCTCCCACTCCGGTTCCAGCGGGGTGACGTTGACGATCAGGCCGCAGCGCGCATACGTGCTTTTGCCCAGACAGATCACCAGCACGTCGCGCGGGATGCGGAAGTACTCCACCGTGCGGCTGAGCACAAACGAGTTGGGCGGGATGATGCAGACATCGCCCTTGAAGTCGACGAAAGAGCTTGGATCGAAGTGCTTGGGATCCACGATCGCCGAATTGACATTGGTGAATATTTTGAATTCGTTGCTGACGCGAATGTCGTACCCATACGACGACAGCCCGAAGCTGACTACCCCGTGGCGGATCGACGACTCCACGAAAGGTTCGATCATCTGTCGCTCGAGCGCCATGCGCCGGATCCAGTGGTCTGGTTTGATGCCCATCACATCCTCTCCGGTGCGCTCATGCCCATCAAAGCCAGGGTGCGCGCCAGGGTGGTCCTGGCGGCCTGTACCAGCTTCATGCGCGCAGCGCTGACTTCCGGCGCTTCGCCCAGCACGCGGCAGTCGCGGTAAAACGCACTGAACGTCGTCGCCAGGCTCTGGGCATAAGTGGCGAAATGGTGCGGCTGCAGTTGGGTCGCTACCTGCTCGACCACCTCTTCCAGTTCGAGCAGCTTGCGGATCAACGCAAGCTCGCTAGGATGAGAGAAGATATAAGAGGAGATTGGAGATTGGAGATTGGAGATTGTGTTGGTGGCGCCTGCGCTAATCTCTAATCTCTTATCTCCAATCTCCTCTGCTGCCTTGCGCAATATGGAGCAGATGCGCGCGTGCGCGTACTGCACATAGTAAACCGGATTTTCATCCGATTGCTTCTTCACCAGATCCAGGTCGAAGACGATCTTGGTGTCTATCGAGCGCGACAGCAGCACGAAGCGGGTGGCGTCTGCGCCGACCTCGTCCACCACGTCATCCAGGGTGATGATATTGCCGGAGCGCTTGCCCATGCGCACTTCCTGGCCGTTGCGCATCAGGGTAATGAAGCGGTAAATCAGCAGCACGATCCGGTCTGTATCCAGACCGAGCGCGCGGGTGACGGCCATCAGGCGCGGCACGTCGCCCTGATGATCCTCGCCCCAGACATAGATGGCGCGATCAAAACGGCGATCGACCAGCTTGTTCCACACGTAGGCGATGTCGCTGGCGAAGTAGGTGGGGCGCTCGCTGGGTTCGGCGACCACTTTGGGTGAGCGGATCACGACAACCTGAACGGCTTCCTTCCCGGCGCCCCCGTTCTCAATTTTCTGACTTCTGACTTCCGGCTTCTGGCTGTCATCCTCCTGCTTCTCGCCCCGCGTTTCTCCTTTCCGGATCGGGCTGCCGTCTTCGCTGAACCACAACGCGTCGTCATACTCGACGAGCAGACCTTTGTTGCGCAGGATCGGCAGCACGCGCTCGAACTGTCCGCTTTCGTACAGGCTCCGCTCGGAGAAGAAGCTGTCGTGGTGAATTCCTACGCGCGCGAGCGAGGCGCGCACGCCGTCCATGATGCTGTCGATGCCGAGTTTCCCCAGCGCGCGGCGCGCTTCATCGCGCGGCATTTTCAGGTACTTATCCCCGGCCTGCGCGATGATGGCTTTGGCGATCTCGACGATGTAGTCGCCTTTATACCCGTCCTCCGGGAAGGGTTCGTCCACGCCAAGGCTTTGTGCGTAGCGCGCATAAACGCTTTCGCCGAAGTGGCGGATCTGGTTGCCCGCGTCGTTGACATACCATTCGCGTTGCACGGTAAATCCGGCTGCGCTCAAGGCATTCGCCAGGGTATCGCCGATCACGACGTTGCGGCCGGATGCCACCGTCAGTGGCCCCGTCGGGTTGGCGCTGCCATGCTCAACCTGCACCGTCTTGCCGGCGCCGATGTCGATATTGCCCCAGGAATCCCCGGACGCCAGTATCTTATCGACTTCCCCGCTCAGGTACTGGGGCGACAGACGGAAGTTCAGATAGGCGCCGGCGTCATCGACAGTCGCCATACCGTCAAGGCTGAGGTGGCCGGCGATGCGTTGTGCTATCTGGGCGGGAGGCATTCTTGCGGCGCGCGCCAGTTGCATCGCCACCGACGCGGAATAATCGCCCAGTTGCGCCTGGCGCGGATGCTCTACGGTGAATGGCGGCAGGTCGAACTGCGGCAATTCCCCCGCAGCCTGGGCATCGCGGATCGCTTGTGTGATGCGGCGTTTAAGTTGTTCCCGGATCATAGCTGTGGATTATATCCGTGAGCGTTGCCGCAGCGCCTCATACAGCGCCACGGCGCCGGCGACTGATGCGTTCAATGACTCAATATGACCGCGCATCGGCAGCTTGAGCAGGAAGTCCGACTTATCGCGCAGCAGGCGGCTGACCCCGTCGCCTTCATTGCCCACGACGAGCGCCAGCGCGCCATGCAGGTCTGCTTGATAGATATCCTGTGCGCGCGGTTCATCCTGCAAAGCGGAAATCCAGACATCCTTTTGTTTTAGCTCATCCAGCGCGCGCGCTAGGTTGACCACGCGCGCGATCAGCAGATGTTCGACGGCGCCTGACGAAGCGCTGGCGACGGCCGGCGTCACCGCGACGCTGCGGCGCTCGGCGATGATGATTCCATGCGCGCCGACTGCATCCGCCGTGCGAATCAGGTTCCCGAAGTTCTGTGGATCCTGCAGGGTATCCAGAACCAGGATAAACGGCGGTTCGCTGCGCTCTCGAGCCAGTTGCAGAATAGCCTCGATTGAGGCATATGGGTAGTCCGCCGCTTCCAGCGCGACGCCATGCGTATGATCGGAGATCGCGTCCAGAATCTGTCTCTGCACGGTTTCGATACGCACACGCCGGCCCTCTGCCAGCGTCACGATATCGCGCAGGGTGGGAGACTGGCGTGCGCCTTCGGCGATGAGCAGCCGATGCGCTGCCCGCCGCCCTGCGCGCAGGCATTCATGGACGGCATGCCGCCCGTATAGTCGTTCCATGCTTATTTGATTGTAACTGGCTGAGTTATCGCGGCGTCATTGATCGGCTGTCTCTGCGCGTCAAAGGCGGGCATGCGCGCGCCATCGCCTGGGCGGTACAGGCCGAATTTGATGGTGTATGCGCCGGCCGGCAAACCCTTTGGCAACTCAAAGGTGTGGGTATCCGTCACGACGTCACCCGCCAGCCACCAGCGCGTTGAGAAGTTCCCGTTTTTCGCGCGCCCGTCTGCCTGCGCCACTTTCACGCCTCTGGCATCGAACAGGTGCATGAAGACCGTGTAGTCTTCGTTGAAGCCGGCGGTGACGCGCCAGGTCAACGTGACCATGAGTTTTCCGTCTTGCTGGGCCATGTCCGTGACCGCTGGAATGGCGTTGCTGAGGTGCGGACCAGGCGGCTCGGTCGGCGCGGCGCCGCCGGGCCGCTGTGCCATCGCGCCTGCCTCGTAACGCTGACGGCCTGAAGGATTCCCGGCGCCATCGTAGGTTGGCAGGAATTGTTTCGTGTCCAGGTTCCAATAGCCTGCGTCCAGCCATAGCGCCGTCGGCATCAGGCTCGTGTTCGTGAGTGTTGCCGGCACGCGCAGGCGGTAGCGGTCCACGACGATATCACCCGGCTGCCAGCGTGTGGTTTGCCACATCCCGCCACCGGGATACGTGTCGAGCAGGAATACCTGAGCATCGCTGCGACCGTACAGGCGGATGAAGGCGCTGTAGTTCGTGTTCATCGGCTTCAGGCCTTGCCAGTACAGCGTCACGTCGAATTCACCCCCAGGTTGTATGCGCGGCGTCTCGACGCGGTAGCCGATCCAACGGATACTGTCCGCGAAGCGCAGTTCAGTGCGGGTGATATCGGCCGGTACCAGGGCTTCGCTGTGCAGAACCGGAGGCAGAGCATACGCTGGCCGTATATAGAGGAATGGACTCGCCAGGGTGAGTGCGCCAAAACCGGCGCACACCAGAGCGACTGCCGCATGGGTTGCGCTGGTTGCTATCTGTCGCAATCTGGCGTTAGCTCCTCGTGCAATGGTGATGCCGGCCAGACGGCACAGACCCCACGCTACAAAGGTGGAGATAACCGCAATAACCGGGAAAAGCAGGCGGCCCTGGCTGGCCAGCGTGATCGAGGTCCAACGGATCAAGGCTGCAAACTCGACCACAAACGTGCCGAAACACATCAACACGGCGATGGCTTGAACTTTGTCGCGTTTACCGATCAGCCAGTCGCGCGCGACCAGCAGCAACCCGATGCCTGCCAGGATCAACAGACCGTCGAACAGGCTGTAGATCCAATCCGCCATCGGAATATTAACGGCGCCAAACAGGCCGAGGTAGGCTTTCCGGAAACCATCCCATTCGCCGAGAAGCTCCAGCGGGGTGGGCAGGCTGTCGCGCGGCCCTGCAATAGTCGCCATCATGGTCGTGCCGGTGAAATCGCCGTTGTACAAAGACGCATTGCGAACGTACCACCAGCCGGCGATGATGGCTATCAGCGCCAGCGCCGGTAGAATGCGCAGAATACTGTCTCGCACAATAGCACGCGCGGATTCACCGCGTCGCCTGACCCACTCAGCAGCGAGAATGGCGACTGGCACGATAACCACGAGCGCCAGCGCCGATGATTTGGTGATTGCGGCGCAGCCCAGAACAATGCCCAGCACGGCTGCACGGCGCCAGGTCAGACCGGTTCTCACGATACGCGCTCCCAGCAACAGACCCAGCGACGACAATAACGCGGCCAACGTATCGTTGTTGACCGAGGCGCTGATGAACACAAACATGGGGTTGAACGCCGTCAGTGCAGCCGCAGCGAGCGGCGCCAGTGTGATCACACGTTGTGCCGCCTGATCGTCGGCGACAGGCAGCAGCGTTCTGGCAAGCAGGTAAGTGCACCACACCGTCAGAGCGCCCATTGCGATGCCGATGAACCGGATTAGCTGTACGACAAGCGCCGTGCCATGCCACGGAAATTTCTCGGCATCGGTGTGGATCAGTTGGTTGAAGTTGTTGGTGGCGTCCGCTCTGCCCAGGCGGGCATGCGGGTTGAACTGCGCCAACTGCATGAAGTCGCTGCGGTCGAAAGGCAGCGCGACCAGTGCCATCATGGCGTAGTAGAGGGGCGGTTGACTGCCTTCCTGCTCATAGAAACCGTGCTGCGCCGGGTTCTGCACCGGCAGACCTTTGCCCTGCGCCAGTTGTTCGACCATGGCGTAGTGACGCACCTCGTCGGAAACATTGAGGAAGGGCGTGCTCACGCTATAGATCAATCCGCTGACGATGAACAGGATCAATATGGCATAGAGTGCCGGGTGCGCGGATGAGCTAGCTGGCTTGGAGTTGGCTTTCATTGGCAATCGCTCACGTATCATATACGATGTGACCGAAGCGGCTCATGTCGATCGAAATGGCCCGTTGGCAGGCGCCGGATCGTCAGTTCATGTAATCACACTACAATACGACCAAGGAAGGCGCCAACATGGTGAAAATCGTCACGGATTCGACCTGCGATCTGTCAAAGCAGCAAGTGGAGCAATTTGGCCTGGCAGCGGTGGCAAGACTATACGTCCGGTTTGGCAAGAAAACCTATCAGGACGGCGTCACGATCGACAACGGGCAGTTTTACACCATGCTGAAGACGAACCCGAACTTCCCGTCCACCTCCCAACCTTCTGTTGGTGATTTTGCCCATATTTAT
This sequence comes from Chloroflexota bacterium, assembly GCA_023382055.1. Classification (GTDB taxonomy): domain Bacteria; phylum Chloroflexota; class Anaerolineae; order J036; family Brachytrichaceae; genus CAIXPS01. The sequence goes on along the minus strand of JAMCQN010000013.1, from coordinate 100,550 downwards.
CAGACGCTCAAGGGCGAGCCGATTGTCTCGATCCATGTGTCGCGCGACCTCAGCGGAACGATCGCATCGGCGGAAGCGGCGCGCGACATGGCCGGCGGCGATATTACCATCATCGACAGCCGCAATGTGAATGCCGGTTTAGCCCTGCTGGTCATCACGGCTGCCGCCATGGCCCAACAGGGCGCGACTGCCCCCCAGATCAAGACCGAGATCGAGTCGCTGGTCCCGCGCACCCGCCTGATCTTCGTCGTGGAAACGCTGGAAAACCTGCGCAGAGGCGGACGCATTGGCGCCGCGCAGGCTTTCCTGGGCGGCATGCTCCAGTTTAAGCCGATCATCGCGGTTAAGGGCGGTCATCTGGAGCCTGTGGAACGCGTGCGCACCATGGCTAAAGCGGTCACCCGCCTGAAAGAGATCGCTGTGCAGGACCTGGGGGGCGCTTCTGAGCGTCAGGTCGCCTTTATGCATGCCAACGCGCCATCCGCTGCCGAGGGTCTGATGGTAGCATGCAGCCAACAGTTAAAACTAAAGGAGCCAGTCATTATCGAGGCGGGACCCGTGGTTGCCACGCATTCGGGGCCGGGCGCGGTCGGTCTGGCATATATTGTTTAATGCGCACAAAAATAGTCTGCACACTCGGCCCGGCAACTGATCCAGAGCCCGTGCTACGTGAGATGATCCGCGCCGGTATGGATGTGGCGCGGGTGAATTTCTCACACGGAACGCATGACGATCATGCCCGCCGCATCGAGATGGTGCGGCGCATCTCCAGGGAGGAAAACCGACTGGTGTCGGTTCTGGGCGATCTGCAGGGCCCGAAATTTCGCGTCGGGGATGTACCTGCTGAGGGAGTAAAACTGGCGCGTGACCGCGCGGTCACGTTGTCATCACGGAGCGCATTTATCAGTTCGTATGAGTTCACCATCGTCCCACTGCCCCACGAAGACCTGATTGCTGCCGCAGCAGCCGGCCGGCGCGTCTTGATTGACGATGGCTCGATTGAGCTTGTGGTCATCAGCGCGCCCGACAATGGTTCTGTCCTGTGCCGGGTCGTAACCGGCGGAACACTCCTGTCGCATAAGGGTGTGGCTATCCCGGGAGCGCGCCTTGCGGTTGCTTCGATCACCGATAAAGACCGCGCCGACCTGCAGTTCGCCGTTTCGCAGAAGGTGGATGCCGTGGCGCTCTCGTTCGTCCGCAGTGCGGCGGATATCCGCGCGTTGCGCTCGATCCTGAAAGACCTGAATGGCGATCAGCTTGTGGTTGCCAAGATCGAGAAGCCCGAGGCGGTTGACGATCTGGCCAACATACTGCGCGAAGTGGACATTATTATGGTGGCGCGCGGCGACCTCGGCGTCGAAGCGCCCGCCGAAGAAGTGCCCTTTTACCAGAAGAAAATTATCCACAGTTGTCTGCGCGCGGGTGTGCCGGTGATTACGGCCACCCAGATGCTGCAGAGCATGATCCATGCGCCCCAGCCGACACGCGCCGAGGCGAGCGACGTAGCGAATGCCGTCCTGGATGGGACGGATGCCGTGATGTTGAGCGCCGAAACCGCCACGGGCGATTACCCGGTTGAGTCGGTGCGCGCCCTGGAGCGAATTGCCTCGCGGGCAGAGCGGGACTGCTCCGCCGACGCATTTGTGTCAGCGAGTTCAGCGAATCTCGCCGATGCGAACATCCCGTCGCCAGATGCGACCACCGAGGCCATAACGACTGCGGCTGTGGAGGTTGCCCGGCTCATCGGCGCAAAGGTGATTGTGTGCACGACGCGTTCAGGATTCACCGCGCGGATGGTGGCGCGCCATCGACCTTCCACGCCGGTAATCGTTATCACGTCCAGCGCGCGCACCTACCAGTTCACCGCATTCATGTGGGACGTGCGCGCCGTAGTGATGCAGAACTACGACAGTGTGGATGCCATGTTTGAGGCAGCCAGACAGTTTGTGCTGGCCGAAAACCATGCTCAACCAGGCGACCGCATCGTCATTACCGCAGGCGCGCCTTTGGGCGGTGGATCAGGTAAAACCAACCTGATCAAGGTCCACACGCTATAAACAAACAGGTTCAGTCCATGCGCCTGAACCAGTTCGCGACCACCGGGTGAGTTGCCATATATCGCTTGCACATTCGCTGCGCGTTCCCGAGGACGGATTCTGTTGGCGAATCCCATTCGGTCGTCGATGATCGCGCATAGACTCCGCATAGACTCCGCATAGACTCCCGGAATCTCCGAGATTCCGGGAGTCTGGGTTCTCGTAACAAATTTCGCCAACTAAATCAGAGACCGGGTTGAGAGCAGCGAAAAGTCGAAGGCAATTCCGGCGACTTACTCAGGGTGATTCCGGTTGAGTTTACTCCAGTGATTCCTCGCGGCTGATCAATGGCTTTATGGGCGCTGTCGCTGTCTTGTTCTCATCGCCTGCCGGGCGGGGGCGCGAATAGGGAGGTACCGGCGCGCTTTCCTCAGCCTGTTCAGTATTTTGCGTGTAATTCGGCTGTACCGTACTCGATCCGCGCGAACTCATCCGATCCATCAAACCCTCAATTGCGCCGCCGATTTTATCGAGCATTCCGCTGAATCCGGCGCCCACGGTTTTCTCGCCGTCGCCGGAAACAAGCGATGGATTGGTCTGCGCAGATGAAGGCGGCAGTGACGGGCTCGATTGCACCGGCACAGCCTGTACCCGGCGATGTGTCGGTTTGTTGATCACAGGCGTCTCAGGCTGCAGTGTTTCGCCGCAGTAGGGGCACAGATCCCAGGACAGGTGTACGGCGCGATGGCAATTCGGGCACGAGTTGCGCAGGGTGGTATGGCATGATGGGCAGTACACCATGTCGTCGTCAACGCGCCTGCCGCACGAGGGGCAGAATTCCTGGTGCTCGATGGTTGCCAGGAGTGATTCCTCTTCGAGCGCGCGCACATAGCCTTCCGATAGTGTTTCGCGCGGGCGCAACATGAAATAAACCAGGATGCCTGCGATGGGTATCACACCGACAATGACGGTAGCGAGGATCTGCACCAGTACGTCGCGCGAGCGCGAGCGGATATCGCGAAATGTCCAAATGGTTAAGCCGCCGATCAAGGCGGCCGTTATCGCGCCGATCACAGCAACGGCGGTGACAATCAGGTTGCTAATGTTCTCCATCAGCCGCGATTATACTGGACGAACATCAAGGTGAATTCAGCGTCTGACAAAGGTAGAACCTATGAGTGAGAGTGGCCCCGCTCCGGACACGGAAAGCTGCGAACGGCATACAGAATATCGCGCTTTGATCAGCGATATACCCGAGGGCGAGCGCCCCCGCGAGAGATTCATGGCAGTCGGGCCGGCGGGTATGTCGCAGCGCGAACTGCTGGCTATACTCGTCCGCATGGGCCCGCGCGGCATTGGCGCGCTTGCGCTGGCGGATCGGCTGCTGCAGCAGTTCGACGGTCTGAGCGGTCTGGCGCGCGCCGACCTGGCCGATCTGCAGCGGGTGGCCGGCATAGGGCCTGTCAAGGCTGTGGAGATCAAAGCGGCGCTGGAGTTGGGCAAACGCATGATATTGAGCGCGCCGGATCAGCAGCGTACTCAGATAAAGGCCCCCGCGGATGCTGCGCAGATGCTCATGCTGGAAATGGGCATCCTGGAGCAGGAGGAGGTCCGCGCACTGCTGCTCGATACCCGCAACCGTGTCCTGTCAATGTCGCAAATATACAAAGGCAGCCTGAATACCGCCAATATGCGCATCGCCGAGGTGTTCAAACCGGCAATCAGGGCTAACTGTGCGTCCATCATTGTGGCGCACAATCATCCTTCGGGCGATCCGGCGCCTTCGGCGGATGACGTCAAAGTGACTCGCACGCTGGTTGAGGCGGGCAAACTGCTGGATATCGATGTGCTGGACCATATCGTGATCGCACAAAACCGCTACGTAAGTCTTAAAGAGCGCGGGCTGGGCTTTGACAGTTGAAGCTACTCACACACCCCAACCGCAGGGCATAAGATCACGTATGGCAGACCGTAAGCACTCCATGGCATTCCCCCTGTCGCGCAACACGTTCAACAGTTACGGTTTGTTGGTGGGCGTCGCCATATTGGTCGTGTTGCTCACGTTCGTGCTGCGCGTCTTCCACCTGGATACCCAGAGCGTCTGGTTTGATGAAGGGTGGTCGTGGCGCCTGGCGACACTGCCGTTCGATCAGATGGCGCGCGTGACAGCCGCCGATCGCAGCCCATTTCTGTACTATGCCCTTCTGCATGGCTGGTTGGTGTTCGCCGGCGATTCGGAATTCGCCATGCGCTTTATGTCGGTCTGCGCGGATGGAGTGACCGTGGCGCTGGTAATCGCGTTGAGCCGGGCGTTGGCTGGCGGCGCGTCTCGCCTGCCCTGGCTGGCCGGGCTTATCTATGCCATTTGCCCATTCGCAGTGTGGTACGGGCAGGAAACCCGCATGTATGCGCTGGTTGCGGCATTCTGTATGGCGTCCTGTTACTGGTTGTGGCGCTGGCTGCGCCGTCCTGCCAGGGTTCGCTCTCTGGCGGCGTCGGCCGTTTTGCTGGCCGGCGCAACCTATCTGCACTATTACGCGATCTTCCTTCTGCCTGCGCAAGGACTGGCGGTACTGGCGGCGCTGCTGGCGACCCCGATTGGCGTGCGACAGCTCCGGATTCGGTTAGCCATCGTCAGTCGCCAGTTCACAAAGTGGTTCATTGCGGCAGTGTGCAGCGCGGTTTCGCTGGTTCCGTGGCTGATTTATGCGTCGGCTGGTTTTGCGTATGATGATGGATTTGTCTTCCCACTGAATACCGTAATGGGACGATTGGGTGAGTGGACCACTTCGTTTGCCGATGGGGGGTTGGCGCTCGCACCGGCCCCCTGGTGGCCTATTGGCCTGTTGGGTGTGGTTCTGGTAACAGTGCTGGTTTACGCATTTGCGCGCCGTTGGCGGGCGCTGGTTTTCATCGGCGCGCTCATTGCAGGGTCGCTATTCGCGGCGGCTGTAGCGGTTCGAGTGGTATATCCGTATCGTTCGGTTTTCCATCCGCGCTACCTGATCTATGTCGTTCCGCTGGCGATCGTGTTCATTGGATGCGCCCCGCGCCGATTGGGTGGAGCGCCGGCCGGCTTGCGATTGCAGCGCATAGCCAGCATACCTGACGTTATGCTGCCGGCATCTGCGGCGCTGGTGCTGGCGACGCTGTGGCTGCCGGCGCTTTACGCCAATTACTTCGATCCTGCAGTCTCTCGCGATAATGTACGGCTGGCCACCCGGCATGTCGTTGAAGCGCTGGCGCCCGGCGACGTTGTGGTCATGACGCGCGATAACTATGCCGTGCGTTATTACCTGCACAGGTCATATCCTGAGCAGGCGGCCAGGTTTCTCGCCATGCCGGAAGGACTGCACGGCGTGTTGAATACGGATCGCGACCTGATCGCTGTGCTGAATGCCATGTCTCCGCGGCGCGTCAGGTTGTTCCTGTGGCAGGATGCAGTAGTTGACCCGCAGCGGCTCGTCGAGTCGACGTTGTGGGCCAATGGTTATGAGATGGGAGAGGTCGACTTCGGCCAGATCCGGCTGCCGCTATACCAGATCCAACAGATGCCGCTGAGCAGCCCGGCCTTCACAGCAACCAGCGCTACCTTCGGACGTGATCTGGCGTTAACCGCCTACTGGATGCGCCGGCAGGGTCAGCCCGGCAACTGGTTTTATGCGGTTCTGGAATGGAAGCCCCTGCAGAAACTCACGACGAATTACAAGGCATTCGTGCATGTGCTTGATTCCGGCGGGCAAACGGTATTCCAGCGCGACAAACTCCCATTGAGCGATCTGGCACCCATGTCCTCGTGGGCTGTGGGCGAGACGGTGCGGGACGCTTATGCCATGGTGATACCCGCCGCATTGCCGACCGGAGACTACCGGGTCGTCGTCGGAGTCTACGACCCCGCTGAATCAGGGCGGAGGCTTGCCGTAACGTCCACAAGCAATCGTGTTGACGATGATGCCATAATCCTGGGTACATTGCAGGTTCGCAAACGATGAAGACCAACCGACGCGAGCTATGGACGGTAGTCATACTGACGATGGCTGGTATGGCGCTGCGTATCGCCGATCTTACGGGCAGAAGCCTGTGGATCGATGAGAGCCTGACTCTGGCACGGCTGGCTGGTACATGGCAGGAGATCCTCCGAAATACCGTGATTATGCAGGGAATCGCGACGACCGACCTGCATCCACCACTCTACTTCGTTATTGAAAAGGCGTGGGGTTACTTCGCGGGCAACAGCGAGTTCGCGCTGAAGCTGGTGCCTGCTTTTGCCTCGATTCTGTTAATCCCGGCCACCTATGTGCTGGGGCGTCGCCTGTTCTCGGGCCGCGTTGCCCTCATTGCGGCCCTGTTGGCGCTGTTGTCGCCGGCGTACCAATGGTACGGGCATGAGCTGCGCATGTACACGGTTGTTCCGCTGCTGGCCGCATTGAGCAACTACAGCCTTTATGCAGCGCTTGGGCAGAAAAAGACCAGCGTTTACTGGTGGGTGACCTGGATATTAGTCACCGCGTGCGCGCTTCTGACCCATTATTCGTTGTTTGCTCTGTTCGGCGCACAGTTGGTCTACCTGTGCCTTGCCTTTTTTTACAAGCGCCCGCGCATATCACGACGGGACCTCGCACTGGTTGGCGTCGTCGTCATCATTATCCTCACATCCAGTTTTCTGGTCGGCATCGGAACGGATATCTTCTTTCGCGCGCGGCAGTTGCTCCGCGGATTCGATAATCCGGATGTTTCTGTGACCCCCTTCGGCGACATCGTGTTGAATGTATTCAACAGCATGCTGTTCGGTCAGAATGCCACTGACCCGACTGGCGCAGTGTTTACCTGGTTTGTCGTGATCGTCGCTGCAGCCGGACTGACGGTACCCTTCATGTTCGACGGCGACGGTGCGAAACCGCGCAAGTCGATTCCTGCGCGGGTGTTTCTAGGGCTGGTCTCGATTGTGCCGATGCTGGTCGTTCTCCTTTACGCGCTGATCGAGCACTCGCCCAGCTTCCGCTATTCGATCCTGGCGGTGCCGGCTATCCACGTTGTACTGGCAAGCGTCTTCAGCGCCGCACTGGTATCCCTGAGGCGCGTCCGAATTGCGCCATTCCACTTTCAGTATGGAAAAATCAAGCCTTACATATTCCGGGCTGCCACAACGGCTGTAGGCATTACAGCGCTGGTCAGTGTGTTCGCCGCACAAACCTTCGGCTTGGCCTTCACGTTTATCCGAACGCCATCCTGGCAGGACGACTGGCGGGGCATGGCGCAATATATGAAAGACAATTGGCAGCCCGGCGATCTCTTTCTCATCACGTTATATACCCCGGAAGACGAGATGCGCATCCTGCTTAAGGGTGTGCCGATCGACATCCAGCCGATACATGCCCTGCCGGACGCCGATGCGGCGCGTTTGCAGTACATCAGCAAGTACAAGCGCATCTGGTTTTCCAATACCGGCGGCGGCGCGCTCAACCGGGAGTCCTCCAATGGGCGGGTTTTACTGGATTTGCACCTGCGCCGGAAACTATCGTTCCCCAGCCAGACGAATGTGCTGGAGTTGATGTTATTCGATGTGGCGTCAACAGTGAGTGACAGCCCGCCCGCAACCGCGCAACGCGTAACCGGAACTGGCGTTGTCTCAGGCAACCCGAGCATCGCCGCGTACGATATTCAGCCCGGCGATCCGTATAACCGATACGCCAACATGCGGTTATCGCTTTACTGGCGCAGACCGGAAAACAACCAGGCGCTGAATGACTATAGCGTTTCCGTACGCATTGTGACGGCCGATCGGCGCGTGTGGGCAGACTGGTTCCTGACGGCCAGGCTGGAGGAAGCGCCGCCGGACTGGAGCAGCGACAATCTCTATCACGCCGATTATGTTGTGCCATTACCGATTGGCCTGCCCAGCCAGTCCTATCAGCTTGTTCTGGCGCTCGGCAAAGGCGATAAGGCTGAGGTGTATAGCACCATCGTCCGGCCTGTTGCCAGCGCGACGGTGCAGTGCTGTATCCGTATTCTGCGCTGGCCGGCGTCAACTGCGGCTCAGGATAATTCGGCGCTGTGGCGGACCAGCGGCGCAATGCTGAAAACAGTCGAGTTTCCCAGTGCGGTCATGCCCGGCGAGATTCTGCCGGTCGTTTTAACCTGGCAACTGAGCCAGCCTGCCGTGTCGAGTTGGCAGACGGTGGTGCGCCTGGAGGGTCTGCTGGGCGGCAGCGTGGCCGAATCCGCTGCGCCGGCAGGCACCGATGAAGCTCCGGTGACAACGTGGCCTGTGGGCGAGCCTGAGCGAACCATGCAGTCGATGCAGTTGCCGTTTACGGTAAAACCCGGGTTCTATCGGCTGACCGTGCAACGCATCTTTACCACCGGCTTATCCAACGATGGCACGCTGTTGGGTATCGTGCAGGTCACGGGTTTCCCTTTCACGCCGGTGGCGACTGATATTCCCAACCCGGTAGAAGGCAAGGTTGGGGAGTTGCAATTGCTGGGATATTCACTTGACCGCGCGATTGAGCGCAATGTGACGCTGAGTTTCCATCTATACTGGCGCGTACTGGAGCAGCCTGCCCGCGACGGCGTACTGTTCCTGCACGTAATCGGCCCTGACGGTAAAATGGCGGCGCAGGATGACAACCCGCCCGATCAGGGGAAGCGCTCAACGGTTACTTACAGACCCGGTGAAGGGATAGATCAACTGCACCGCTTGGTTATCCCCGGCGACGCTCCTGGGGGGAACTATCGGCTCTATGCAGGGATCTATGATCGTGGAAGTCAGGAACGCTGGCCTGCGCAACAGGCGGGCACGCCGGCACAGGATAACCTGTTATACCTTGGGACCCTTAACCTGCCCGCCTTAACGGATTACAGTGATCTTCGACAACATGTTTTCATTCCGCTGGTGTTGAACGGGAACTGATCACACCATGTCCTGTGTTTCAACCGGCTCTGCCATCATTGTAGCGACCACGCCAATCCTATCGGGTGGATCACTGAAACGTTTTGCCTTTTGGCTTGTTCGGATTGCTTGTGTGCTCAGTGTTATTGCCGGCCTGCAGATACCTACTGCCCGGGCGCAGACGACCGACAAGTCTTCTATCCTATTGGCGATCAACCGGGTTCGACTGGCCAGCGGCCTGACACCGCTGGCGGTCAATCCCGCCCTCGAAAAAGCGGCGCAACTGCACAGCGATGATATGGCGAGCCATGGATTTGTCGACCACACCGGCACGAATGGGTCGAATCCAGTCGATCGCATCAGTGCGGCCGGCTACCCGGCGTGGCAAGACACCCGCGTATGGGCCGAGAATGTTTACGCGGGCAGCCACGGTTTCACCGAGGCTTTGGATTACTTTCTCAGGGATGAGATCCAGCGCCGTAATTTCCTGGCCCCGCGATATCGCGAAGTCGGCATCGGCGTTGGCGGCTACGCCAACGCCAACGGCGAGCAGATGATCTATTGGACACTCGACTTCGGTTCACAACCCAATGTATTGCCCATATTCATCAATGACGGCGTCACACTCATCAACGTGCCGCAGGTTGCCATCCATCTGTCGCAGGAAGAGGCGGTGCCGGGCGGTGAGGGCGCCGCTGTCGGCAGCATCATCGAGGCGCGGATAAGCAGCGACCCTTCGTTCAAAGATGTCGCCTGGCAGAAATGGGAACCGCTGATTCCGTTTGCCTTTGATGCCAGACCCGGTCTGAAGAGTGTTTATGTGCAGATGCGCGACGGCGGCGGCCGCGTTACCGCGTCAACTGCCAGCGTCCAATACGACCCCAGCAGTACGCCGCAGGTCGAATCATTGGGACCGGGTTTCCAGATCAGTCCTGAAATATCCATCGAGACGCCGGCGGACAACACACCCACACCGTTCCAGACGATTGTCCCAGTCCAGACGGTACAACCTGGATCGACCGTCAGCACGCTGCAAGAAGCAACGGCAGCGCCGACATCAAATGAGGTTGTCGTTATACCTCAGATCTCGACTGAAGTGAGCGGCACACCAAGCCCCCAGCCTACCGCGCTGACGCATGGCATCAGAAATGAGTCTGGTGCAGCGCTGCCGAATACACTCCTGACAATCTACCTGATCGTCCAGACGTTTGTCATTCTCGCTGGCATCTACGGGTTTTTCCGTATGAAAAATCCATCCGTGAACGCCTTCGATTCGACCAGGCAGCATAGCGACCCGGGTCCAAATACATCCATATCGGGTGAGGGGCGCGGGTGATTTATAGTGATGTCAAATGAAAATCGTTGTTTTGAATGACTTTCCCGAAGAAATCGCCGACTATATAACGCGTTCAGTCCCACTGGCAAACTTTTGTTTTTACCATTCGGACCAATTGGACACGATTCCCGCCGATATCATGTCTGCCGCGGAAATTCTCTATACTACGGGTCCATTGCCGGATCGCGCCAAGGTCCCGAATCTTAAATGGGTGCAGGCGCATTCGGCCGGTGTGGATCATCTCGTGAATCACCCTTTGTTCAACAGTCAGGCAGGGTTGAAAGGGAATGGCATACAGTTAACCACGGCGTCAGGCGTGCACGCCATCAATATCGCCGAATATATTCTGATGATGATGCTGGCCCTGGCGCACAAACTCCCCGTAGCGTTTCAACTGATGAACCGGGCTGAATGGGGCGAGAAGTCGCTTTTCATGCCGCGTGAACTGCATGGCGCAACGGCAGGTATCGTCGGATATGGCGCGATTGGTCGTCAGACTGCGCAGTTGTGTCGAAATCTGGGTATGCGCGTACTGGCCATGCGGCGCACAGCACCGGAAACACAGGGGCAAGTCACGTTTTACGCTCCAGAGCGTCTGAAGGAGTTCCTCGGCGAGTGCGATTATGTGGCACTTACTCTGCCATTAACCAGCGTGTCGCGCCATCTCATCGATGCAGCAGCGCTTGCGGCGATGAAGCACTCGGCGTGCCTGATCAACATATCGCGCGGGGATATCGTCGATGAAGTGGCGATGATTGCCGCGCTGCAGACCGGCAGGCTGGCGAGCGCTGCGCTGGATGTTTTCGCGCGCGAGCCGCTCCCGTTGGACAGCCCGCTATGGCATATGGATAATGTGATCGTGACCCCGCATATTGCCGGTATAACGCCAAACTACGGTCGCCGCGCCGCCGAGTTATTTGTGGATAATCTACATCGGTATATTGCGGGCGATCCGCTGGTAAACAATGTCGATTTTGCGAGAGGATACTGAAGGCCCATTATGAAGCTGTCCGTCGTCATGCCCGTCTATAACGAAGCCGAGACCATAGCGGAGATACTGCAACGTGTCTCTGATGTCCCCATCGAGAAAGAGATCGTCCTGGTGGACGATTGCTCGAAGGACGGCACAAGCGACATTCTCAAGCTGCAGGGGCATATCCCTAATCTGCGCATCATCTCCCATGAGACGAATGGGGGCAAGGGCGCGGCGGTCCAGACTGCGTTGCAGCATATCACCGGCGACATCGTCATCATCCAGGATGCCGACCTGGAGTATGATCCGAATGATTACCATAAGCTGATTGAGCCTATCGTCGGCCAAAGGACGAAGGTTGTGTATGGCGTGCGCAACCTGGGCACGCAAAAATGGTACATGGCATTGGGCAACAAGTTCCTGACGTTCATGACCAATCTTCTGTACGGGGTCAAGATACAGGATATGGAAACCTGTTACAAGACCATGGCTCGCGAGGTAGTCGAAGGCATGAAGCTGGAGTGCCGGCGCTTCGACGTCGAAGCTGAATTGACGGCGAAAATCTCGCGGCGCGGTTACAAGATACTCGAGATACCGATCCGTTATAACGCGCGGCACGAGCAGAAGAAGCTGTCGCCCCTGGATGGCTGGCCGGCGATCAAGGCATTGATTAAGTATCGTTTCGGGAAGATCTGAAGCGGGTCTGGTGAAAGTGCAGCCTGACACGATCGACAGGAGGGTAGGGTTGAACAAACCGGCAATTGGCGCTGACCAATTGCCGGTTTGTCACATGCGGCCTGATCGCGACTACAGTTCGTAGTACAGGTAGAACTCGTATGGATGTGGGCGCAAGCGAACGGGGTCGATTTCGCGACTGCGCTTGTAGGCGATGTACACCTCCAGCAGATCGGGAGTGAATACGCCGCCCTTCAGCAGGAAAGCGTGATCATTTTCCAGCGCTTCCAGCGCCTCGCCGAGGCTGCCTGGAACGGTGCGCACCTTGGCCTTCTCCTCATCGGACAGCTCAAAGATATCGACATCCAGAGGCTCACCCGGATCGATCTTGTTGGTAATTCCATCCAGGCCAGCCATCAGCATGGCGCTGAACGCCAGGTATGGATTGGACATCGCATCGGGACAGCGGAACTCGACGCGCTTGGCCTTCGGGTTCTGGCTGTACATCGGGATGCGGCACGCGGCCGAACGATTACGCTGCGAGTACACCAGGTTGACGGGCGCCTCATATCCTGGCACCAACCGGCGATACGAATTGGTGGTCGGCGAGGTCAATGCCAGCAACGCCGGCGCATGCTTCAACAGACCCCCAATATAGTACTTAGCCATATCGGACAGACCTGCATAGCCTTTGGGATCGGCAAAGGATGGTTTTCCGCCGGTCCACAGACTCTGATGCACGTGCATGCCCGAACCGTTATCTGCGAAGAGCGGCTTGGGCATGAAGGTAGCTGTCTTGCCGTTACGCTGGGCTACATTGTGGATGACATATTTGTAGGTAAGCAACTGGTCCGCCATCTTTGTCAGTGTACCGAAGCGCATGTCGATTTCGCATTGACCACCCGTGGCGACCTCGTGGTGGTGGGTTTCCACATCGATGCCCAGCGCGATCAGGGTCATCGTCATCTGGGTGCGGATATCCTGCAGCGCGTCGAGCGGGGCGACGGGGAAGTAGCCTTCTTTATAGCGGGGGCGGTGACCCAGATTGGCCTTGCCGTCATTCTGCCGTCCGCTGTTCCAGACGCCTTCGTCGCTGTCAATGAAGTAATAACCGCTGTACTGGTTCTGGTCAAAGCGTACGGAATCGAATACAAAGAACTCAGCCTCGGGTCCGAAGAAGGCGGAGTCCGCAATTCCGGTTGTCTTCAGATACGCTTCGGCCTTCTGCGCCACATAGCGTGGATCGCGGGAATATGATTTGCCGGTGATCGGGTCTTTGACGTTGCAGATCAAAGACAGTGTCGGCACACCGGTCGAAAACGGGTCGATCACCGCCGTCGTCGGGTCCGGGAAGAGCAGCATGTCGCTCTCCTGGATGGCCTGGAAACCGCGGATCGAAGAACCGTCGAATCCAACGCCCTCCGTAAAAGCATCCTCACCGAACTGGTTTATTGGTACGGTGAAATGCTGCCACTGCCCGGGCAGGTCAACGAATTTAAGGTCCACCTGGGCCGCCTTGCGCATTTTGGCGAACTCCAGCGCATCGGCGCCGGTCATTGGGGTGGCGGCAGGCGCCAGCCCGCCGCCCGGCAGGCTTTCAGACGGTATCGTAAGTTTGTCGCTCATATCTCTCCTTGTTACCTTCAATTCTCTGATGTTTGCTGACGATCTTGGATACTGTTGGATCGTACCATTCCCAATTCCTGATCCTAAATCGCTAGTCACAGTGTTACACAACGCCCTCGAAAAACAAAAACGTGATGGTTATTTCCCATCGGGTAAATAACCACCACGTCCAGGTGCGTTGCTATCAATCTTTTCACGGTAAAAGTGTCGGCATCAACACTTTTACGAGGCGCAATTATAAGGCGCTCAGCAGTTTCGTCAAGTTGGTTCTCCCGCACCGCTTTCGACGCGCCGTCATTCAGTCACGATTCGGCCCGATGTTTATAATAGGCTTAATGGTTCGCTGGCTTGTCAATAACCTCGGTCTGATAGCCCTTGCGCTGCTTTTTGGTTTTGGCGCATGGACGCTGGCAACGCTGCAGGATGACCCTATCGTTGATGACACCATCAGCGTGCGCGTCGATCAACTCGGCCTGAACCAGTTGAGCGGTTATGCATGGTCGGGGACAATCCCGGAGTCCATCACGGCAACGATTCGCGCGCCGCGCAGCACTTTGAACACGCTCAATGCCGCCGGAATGCACGTTGACGTGGACCTGAGTAGTCTGGGCGTCGGTGAGCATGTCGTCTACCTCACACCGACATTGCCGGTGGCTGAGGCGCAGATATTAGCTTCCAGGCCTGTAACCGCTGTGGTTAAGATCGAACGTCTGGTGCAGACCACCCAGTTACTGCGCATCAGCATCATCGGCACGCCGGCGCTGGGTTTTCGCGCCGGAACACCCACCTCGATCCCTTACCAGGTAACGATCACCGGATCGCAACAGGCTATCTCGAGCGTGGCGAGCGCAAACGCCATTGTCTCTGTTGACGGGGCGCGTTCTACGGTCGAGCAACAGGTGCGCGCCTATGCGCGCGACAGCGAGGGCGATGTCGTCCAGGGGGTGCAGGTTGTCCCGGATACCATCTCAGTGCGCGTACCCATGGAGCAGCTCAGCAATTACCGCGATCTGGCTGTGCTGGTGAAGAAGAAGGGACAACCTGCTGAAGGTTACGCTGTCACCGATGTCTCGGTTGACCCGGTCATTGTCACGATCTATGGCCCTGTCGAAGCGGTCCAGGCGACTAAAGGGTATATCGAGACCCTGGAAGTCTCGATTGATGGCGCCAAGAGCGACGTTGATGAGCAGGTTGGTCTGGATGTGCCGCCCGGCGTATCGCTGGTATCGGAAAAGCAGACCAGCGTCAATGTGCATATCCGCATACAGCCGCTGATCGGCTCGCGGACGGTGAAACGCATACCCGTATTGATCGGGCTGAGTCCTGTTTTTTCGAGCACTGTCTCGCCGGATACGGTTGACATCCTGTTGAATGGGCCGCTTCCGATATTGAATACTCTCACGGAGAGCGATGTGGTCGTGGAACTGGATGTCTCTGGATTGGCGAGTGGTGTGCATCAACTGACGCCTGCCGTCAGAGTGCCCTCAGGGATAACGGCGCAGAGCATACTGCCTGCCACGATACAGGTGGAACTTGCGCCAATGGGCACGGAGACGCCCAAGACGTCCCCGTAAGCGGCGTGTTAGAATGCCTGTGCTTCATGAGTCGCTATACATTCAATCCTAAGATCGACCCGGGTCGCGACCGCAAGCGGCGCATGGCGATCGGTGCGCTGGCTTTTGCAGTAGTGTTTCTGGTTGGGTTAGCCCTGTTCATCATTGGCATACGCGGTCTGGGCGGCAACAGCCTCGCCAGCTCCGGCCAGACAACTCCGACCAGGTTCGCTGTGGTAGTCACTATCTATGCCCCCAATGTGACCCCGCAAGCGGCAGGCACGTCATCGCCTGCTGGTTCCGAACCGCAGGCAACCAGCCAGGGGTCAACCGCCCCGTCTTCAACAAGTGTGGCGCCGACGAATGGCGCCACTGCCACTGCAGCGAGCAATGCGAACCCGCTTGGCGCCTTCCCGGGCCTGGCTGATTTCAGGTGCCCTTCGCCGCATGCGGCTCCCACCGGTTTTGGTTATGGCATCCAGAGCAACTGGCCGGTGGGCGATATCGGCTACTGGAATACGATCATGGCCGAACGCCTCAAGTTGAACTGGACCAAGGCTCAGGTACGCTGGAAGGATTTCCAGCCCGACCCGAACGATTACAGCAAAGCTCAGACCAACTGGCAATTGCTCGATGCATTTACGGCGGACGCCAACAAGAAAGGCTTGAATATTCTCTTCGGCATCATCGATGCGCCGCCCTGGTCGCGCAGCACCATCAAGCCGGACAAGACCGGACCGCCGGACGATTTCTCACTGGCTGCGAAGTTTTTCGAGAAGGTCATCGCCCGTTATAAGGGCTGCGTGCAAGCCGTCGAGGTCTGGAATGAGATGAACATCGACCGAGAGTGGACCACGCCGTCTGGTGCAATCGCCGGCGCTGACTATGTCAAATTCCTGAAAGCCGTTGTGCCCAGCATCCGCGCGGTAGACCCCGGCATCCTGGTGGTCATGGGAGCATTGGCGCCGACGGGCTTCAGCGCGCCCGGGCAATCCGAAGATGACTTTGCCTACATGGATCAATTCGTGGCAGCCGGAGGACCCGCACTGGTAGACTGCATCGGCGTGCATCTTAATGGGTACAACATGCCGCCGGATAAGGATTGGAATGAGGGATACAACAACCCCGCAGCGAAATTCCGCGGGCCGTTTGATAATCCCAATCATTCGTGGTCCTTCAAGAGCACGCTGTACGGGTATTATCAGCGCACCAGTAAGCCGCAGTGCGTGACGGAGTTCGGCTGGGCTTCGATGCAGAATCTCGGCGTGCCGGGCAATCCGCCCGGATTTGAGTTCGCCCTGGATAACACCGAACAGCAGCAGGCGGATTGGATCGTTCAGGGTTTCAAGATGATGCGGGATGCGGGTTTTGTGAAGTTTGGAATCGTGTTCAACCTGGATTACATTCAGAAGATCGGCCAGAAACCGAATGAAGCCCGCGGCGATCCGGCGACATACAGCATCATCAGGCCCGACGGCGCGCCGCGTCCGGCGTTCGATGCCATTGCCAACATGCCCAAACCCTGAGCGGTTACCGACAGCATTGCTGATAAAGGTTCAGAGGATTGCTTCAGGTAATCGCCATACCATGACGCGTCACGCATTCCTGTATACCATTGTACTATCCCTGCTTCTGTTGGGATGCGCGGCGGTTATTCCAGGCCCCCTGTCTGTGCCGCCTTTGCCATATCCGCGCGAGCGTGTGGCGTCGCCGGGTTATGGGATGGAAGCTTACCTGTGGTGGAAACCGGAAATCGCCACGCGCGATCTGGGCCTGATCCGCAGCGCGGGTTTTTCGTGGGTCAAACAGACCTTTGCCTGGCGCGATATCGAATTGGAAAAGGGCAAATATGACTGGAGCCATGCCGATACGGTCGTGTCGCTGACCAATCACTTCGGCTTGAAGCTGTTGATACGCCTGGACCGCGATCCCTATTGGGACCGCTCATATAAAGATGCCGCAGGCATCGCGACGGGACCGCCGAAGGACCTGCGCAACTTCACCGATTTCTGCGGGGTGATCGCGGCGCGCTATCGCGGTAAAGTAGCCGGATACCAGGTGTGGAACGAGCCTAACCTGGCGCGCGAATGGGGCGGGCAGCCGCCCAACCCCGCGGAATACGTGCAGATGCTGCGCGGGTGCTATCTCGCGATCAAGTCCGTCGATCCACAGGCGCTGGTAATCAGCGCAGGCCTGGCGCCGACCGGCAATGAACTGCCCGAAGCCATGCCGGACACCGAGTTCCTGGAGGCGATGTACCAGGCCGGCGCACAACCTTACTTCGACCTGCTGGGAGTGCATGCCCCCGGCTTCAAAGCCGCGCCGGAGACGTCGCCGGAGAAGGCGGCGCAAACGCCATCTCTGGGCGGGCAGCGGTTCTTCGCCTTTCGAGGTGTGGAAGATATGCGCGCCATCATGGTTAAGCATGGCGATGCCGATAAGCAGGTGGCAATCCTGGAATTCGGCTGGACGACCGATCCCGTCCACAAGGATTATGCCTGGTTCGCGGTTGACGAGAAAACAAAAGCGGACTACATGGTGCGCGCCTATGAGTGGGCAAAGACTCACTGGCAGCCCTGGATAGGCCCGATGATCGCGCTGTCATTGCCTGAATTCGACTGGACACCCGATAATGAGCAATACTGGTGGGCGTTGATAGACCCGGTTTATCCGCAGACTGTTACGCGGCCGGCGTACGACGCGCTGAAGAATATGCCGAAGTGAATAACCGTGGTCGGTGGAATGATTGATGGCTTATTTGTTGAGTTAACATCGCTGTTACTTGATTCACAAAGCAGCTAAAATAAACCTGGTTTGAAAAGCCGGTGAAACGCCATGACTGACCAACCCGCCAACTCACAGAATGCCGCCCTCTTAAACGGGCGGTATCGCCTTCTCGCGATCGTCGCAGGCGGCGGGATGGCGACCGTTTACAAAGCACAGGACACCCTTCTGAACCGGGTGGTGGCGATCAAGACGCTGCGCGATAAATTTGCGCAAGATCCTCAATTTGTGCAGCGTTTCCGGGAAGAGGCGCAGGCAGCCGCCAACCTGAACCATCCGAATATCGTGACGATCTACGATGTCGGCAGCGATGTGGTCAATGGCACACAGCGCAATTACATCGTCATGGAATTTGTCGAGGGTCAGGACCTCAAAGAGGCGATCCGTGACCGCGCTGCCACGGGACATCCGTTCACCATCGAAGAGGCGGTTGGCATTGTGCGCCAGGTCAGCGAAGGCGTAGGTTATGCCCACCGGCGCGGCCTGGTGCATTGCGATCTGAAACCGCAGAACGTCATCATCACACCGGACGGACGCGCCAAGGTTGCTGATTTCGGCATTGCCCGCGCCTATACCGCCATGATTGCCGAGCGCGTCGATGTCGTTTGGGGCACGCCACAGTATTTCTCGCCCGAGCAGGCGACCGGCGCACAACTCACGCCGGCCAGCGATGTCTACAGCATTGGCGTTATCCTGTACGAGATGCTGAGCGGGCGGTTGCCTTTTGAAACGCGCGACCCGCGCGAACTGGCGCGCATGCACCTGACCGTTGAGCCGCCCGAATTGCACCTGCTGAACCCCAATGTCCCGCTCCAGCTTGAGGCTATCGTGCGGCGCGTGCTGGCCAAAGATCCCGGAAACCGCTATCGGGATGCCGATCAACTCGCCCGTGTGCTCACATCCTATCTGCAGCAGGGCGAGGAGCAAACCCTGCTCCAGACCTTCACACCCCAGCCGGCGCTGTCTACCGGCCGCGGGCCTGTGACTGCTACGCCCGGCGTCAACCGAACGTCGCAGATGGCGCAGCGCCCGACCGGCGCGACGCCGACTGGCTCAGGCCGCAGCGTGAATGTGAACGCGGCGACCGGGCAGACGCGCATGACTGGCGCGACGGGCGCCACCGGCGCGGTGGCTGGAGCCACGCAAGCCCAGCCGCAGAGCGGCACGGACATCCTGCTGTGGCTGCTGGCTGCGCTGACGATCCTGTGCGTCCTGGGTCTGATTCCGGTGTGGGCCTTAGTCGTGCGCGCATATAACTCCCCCGACCCGGGAACGACCATACCGGTCACAATGGTGGCTTCGCCAGCAGGCGCCATGACTTCGACGGTCAATTCTGCGCTCCAGCCGGTGGCGGTCCCGCAACTCCAGGGTTTGACGCTGGTACAGGCTAACCAGCAATTGACAGCATTGGGTCTGAAGTCTCACATCACCGAGGAGCGGCCCGATCCAAAAGCAACTGAGTCAAAAGTGCTAGAGCAAAATCCCGGTCCCGGCACACAGGTTTTTACCGGCAGTTCCGTTGAACTGGTCGTCAGCAAGCCCGAGCAAACCCAGATTGTGCCAAATGAATTGATGGGCCAACTGTTCACGGAGGATTTGAGCCAAACGCTGCACACGGTCGGCTGGCAGGTGGATGTTTCAAACGCGTTTGGCCTGCAGCCGGAAGGCACCATCATCAAACTCGACCCGCCGGCAGGCACAAGACTGGGGGTCAGTGAGACGTTGCACTTGACGCTCAGCTCCGGCGGCAAAATCGATCTGAATGTGAACATGACGCCTGTATTCATCGATTCGGCGCGTTTCAACCAGGATACTTATGCGCCGGGCCAGACATTTCAGTTCAGCGTGCTGTGGCGCGCAGTGGCCAGTGTGGGACACGACTACCGTGTGTTCGTGCATGTACTCAAGCAGGACGGTTCTCCGGCGGATGGCGTGCGCACGAATGGCGACCGCATCCCTATGAATAACGGCGCGCCGGCGCCCACATCGAGTTGGGTGGCAGGCACACAGGTGACCGACACCTATGAAGTTGCGCTGCCGGGCAATCTGCCGGCTGGCGACTACCGCATCGAAATCGGCCTGTATGACGACCGTTCACGATTGCGTGTCATCGATTATGGCAACACGCCCTCTCAGCCGCCGGGAGTCAACAGCGTGCTGGTTCGTGTGATCCGCGTCCAGTAAGAGCAGACTATCGCTCGATGTGCGGGTTGATCCAGCATATCCATGCCTGTGTGGCGCTCGGTATGGCGACCGCCTGCAATGTGAAAGTTCCTGTTTGACCTGTGAAGGACGACAGGTCGATGTCCCAGTTGCTGAGTGACCCGTCGTAGACCTTGCTTACTTCCCCGATGATTACGCCTTTGAACAGAACGCGCACGGTCACGCTTCTGCCGGTAGCTCCCTGGATAAAGCCGATCCGGGTACGGAAGCGGTCGCCGCTCTGCAGCGTGTTGGACACGGCGAAATCTCCACTGATATTGCCGCCCGTTACCCAGCGGGGATGTGTCTCGATCACCTTGAGTTGAAGACTGCCGTCCTCCAGCGCGACGCCGTCGCGACTCATCGCGAAACCCCGGTTGTCGGTGTCCGGCCCGCCGTATGGCAGCACCTCAGATAAATCGTTATACCAGTGCGCAGAGGGTGCATTGTCCGCGAAACTGTAGACGATGGCGCCGCTGGTAACGGCGATGACGATCTGCCTGACTGTGCTGGAGCCATCGTTGAAGTTCACCTTGAGGGTATAGGTCGTCGTGTCGGTCGGGCACACGTCTGTGCTGGATGGCGACGTCACCCCGGTATCGTTGAAGAAAACCCCGGCCACATTATTCGTCGACCAGGACAGGGTAGTGCAACTGCCTTTGGTAACACTCGTGCTGCCGGCCTTGAACTCGATAGTCGGATTCACCGTCGCCGTAGCAGGCATGGTCGTGGGCTGTGGGGTCGTCGTAGCCGCGGGAAGCGCGATGACAACCGTGAGCTTATTGCCGAATATGGTGTTATCCGGGGCGGCCAGACGCCATTCGCCGCTGAGCGGCCCGCTGCCCGATCCCGGCGCTTTCATCGGTACGCTGATGTCCGTCACCTCATTAGGTTTTACTGGATTCATCGACACAGAACCAGGCGCGCCCATTTGTGCGCCTGAAGCAAAGACCAGTTTATAGGCGCTGTCCCATGCGCAAGTGCCGGTGTTGCGCACCCGCCAGGTTTTTGTAAATGCGCCGTTGAACGGGATGACTGTGCCGTCGGAGACCGACACATCGGCGATAAATTGCATGTTCAGGTCGCACCCGTTTGGTCCAGCGATTCCGGGAATCGGCGTCGCTGAGATAGCCGAGGTGGGCGTGGCGGTTTTCGCGCCGGGTGCTTCGGTTCCAGTATTCAGTGCGGGCCTGGTTGCCATGACGGATTGCAGCGTCAGGCCAACCGGGGCGCTTACCGTGTTATTCTTATCGTATGCGCGCACGACCAGGTTCAGGGGTCCCTGGATCAGCGGTGTGTAATAAATCGTGGTCTGATACGAAGTTGTTAAATCCGTGTTGTTGGCGACGGCGACCAGCGCGCCATCTATTGTCATTTCGATGCGGCTGACGCCGGCGCCCGCTGTCGCCGAGACGACGATCTGCGCAGGCTGGCCCAGCGCAACGGTCGCATAATTCGCCGGCGACGTGATCGTGACTGTGATGGCCTCCGCCGCAGGCACGCCGATGCGGCATGCTGTCAGCAGCAGGGAACAACAGACCATAAGGTGTAACCTGGCGAATGATTTCATTTAGACCCTCTCGTAATGTTATGGATTGTATGCCAGCCAGCATGACGCTATACCAATTGTATGACGACACCTTGTACACTCCGGTGCAACTTTTGGCGGATAGATACGTACTGCCAATGTGATGATGACTTTGGCTGCAAATGCATCCATGATTGACCAGATGGTCATATCGGGCATAGGACTTCGTTCTAGTGAGCGCGTAACCGTCGTGCCGCCCGCTCCAGCCATTCCCATGATACCGATCTGCTATAATCGCGCAGGCTCAGCTTCTGAAATACGAGGATAACATGACAGAAAGGCAAGGCGTCCCGTTCTACACGGGGATGCGATACTACGTGACCGAAAAATGGGGATTTGCCATCTGGCTACCCAGCGACTGGTACGAGTTTCAGATGGATAAGGGGCATAAAGGCGTAATCTTTTCCCCGCATAAGGATGACACGGACACCTGTCTTTCGGTTGAGAAGTTCACCCTCAAGATTTCCATTAAAGATGCAGATATCCCTATCTTGAGAAAGGGATTTCATGATGGCGTGAACGCACTGCCGGGGGTCGAGGTCGAAAAGTTTGACGAAAGCCTCTCTACTACCATCAATTTCTTTGAAGCGCGATTTACCTACCTGGATAACGAGGTTCGCCGAAAGCGCTGGATCCGTAATGTTTACTGGGGCAATGGACAATTGGTCATGATTGCGCAAGGCAAAGATACCGCAGATTTTGACTATTATGAACCGATGTTCTTCAATACCATGTACACAACGGACATCAAGTAGGCTTCATGTGGACCGTGTGGAAGTTCTGAGTCTGTATTGTGCGTCTGGAAGTCGCGCGAGTTTATAGACTTCCTTGCCCATGTCCACCGAAACCGCCGACGTTCCGCCATTCATCTGCCCGTACTGTGATACCGCGATCAGCCTTCCAGACGATGACCGGCGCTTTCATGCGTGCAATCACTGCGGCAAACAACTGGACTTGCCGGCTCAATTCGCCTTTCTGCGCGGGATAGCGGCGTTTGATGAGGCGCAGGATGCCAACATAGCTTTGAAACAAAGCCGCAGCAGACGAACGTCGGCTTTCATCGCCAGGGAAAATGCCATCGTCGATGTTTTCACCGAAGCCTATTGCTCTGTGCAGGCGGCGCTCGGCGGCGACCTGACCAACTCGCAGCGCGCCCTGGGGGTCGAAATGATGGTGAATATGGCGCTGCTCTTTGCAAAGAGGAGCATGATCTCCAGGCTGGAGGTCAACTACTGGAACCTGTTGATGGTCGAGCATACAGCCCAGGAGGAATATGATGCCATTCGCGAGAAACTGGCGCATTCCAGCAGTATTTTCGGCGCGCTGAAACGCCTGCGTTGGCGCCAGCGCAAACGTCAGTTAAGGCGTACTTTTCCGAAATTGGATAGCAGCATCAAACAGGTTGCCGACAATATCGCTTTCGTCAATCCCCCCCATGCGCGCAGAACCGACTGGAAGTTGCTTGACTAGAGCATTTTCCGTTTACTTGTACGGTTCTGGCGGCAGTCGCTTGCGCTGCCGCCCCCGCCGCAGTTCAACTGCGACGGGAACCCTCCCAGCAGGCAGGGCTGCGAAGCCTGTATGACAATGCGGAAAATGCTTTATGCGAAAACAAACGACAGAATAAATGCGATCAGGATGATCGCCACCTCAACGGCGGTGACGATCCCGATTCTTTTGTAAAGCTTCCCCTGTTTAGCGCCGAACCGGTAGTAATACTCAATCCATATCACGGCAGCGATCGCCGCGATGCCCAGGACGATGATAGACGTCAGGTCAATGGTCTGGATGGCAGCGCCCATCCGGAAAATCGACCCTGTCGTCCCCTGAGCGCGCTGTGCGGCGATGATGCGGGTCTGGTCCCAGGTTAAAAAGCTCAGTAAGGCGTTGCGAATGCCCAGCACATCCAGCAGCATGAGTATTACCGCCAGCAGAAACGCCACAATGCGAACAAAGGTCTTCCACAAAGATGATTGCGATGTCTCCATGAAACGCCTCGGATTTATTTGGTCGAAACACCTCTCAGCGTCAATTCCTTGGAAAAGTGACAGGCTGAGTAGTGTTCCGGCGACACCTCGACAAGCGGGGGTGTCTCAACAGAGCAGATGCTCTTGGCATACCGGCAGCGAGGGTGGAAGTAACAGCCTGATGGCGGGTTCAACGGGCTGGCAACTTCGCCGGGCAGCTTGATTGGCCGATCGCGCCGGCGCGGATCGGGCTTGGGCACAGCGGCCATCAGGGCCTCGGTATACGGGTGTTTAGGGGCATAGTACAGTTCCTCGGTCTTCGCCAGTTCCACAACCCGTCCCACATACATGACTGCCACCCGGTTCGATATGTGCTCCACGACACTCAGGTCATGCGCCACAAACAGGTAGGTCAGGCCGAATTTCTGCTGCAGGTCTTCCAGAAGGCTCAGCACCTGGGCCTGGATGGACACATCCAGAGCAGACACCGGTTCATCACAGATGATCATACTGGGATTCAACGCCAGCGCCCTGGCAATGCCGAGTCGCTGTCGCTGGCCGCCGCTGAACGCATGCGGGTAACGGCTCATGTACTCCGGGCGCATCCCCACCACCCGCAGCAGTTCGGCGACTCTGTCCTTCAACGCCTGCCCGCTCGCCACGTGGTTAATAACCAGCGGCTCGCCGACGATGCGTTCGACGGTCATGCGCGCATCCAGCGAGGAGAAGGGATCCTGGAAAATGATCTGCATGTGCGGGCGCACCTGCTGCAGGTGTCTGCGGTCCATTTTTGCCAGGTCGACCCAGCCCTTGCCGGCCAGATTGAAACGAATTTCGCCCGCCGTGGGTTCCAACAGTCGGATGATCGTCCGTCCGGCGGTGGTCTTACCACAGCCGCTTTCACCCACCAGCCCCAGCGTTTCGCCCTTCCTGACAAACAAATCGACGCCATCAACGGCCTTCACGGTACCAGTGCCGCGCCTGATGAACCCGCCTCTGGCGGGGTAATACTTCTTGAGACCTTTGACTTCCAACAAAAGTTCGTTATCGGAGACTTTGGGTGCTGCAGTTGTGGTCATTCTTCCACCTCGTCAGAGTACAGGAAACAGCGCACATTATGGCCAGGGCTGATCACGGTCTGTGCTGGCATGGCTTTGTCGCATTTTCCGGGCATGAAAGCATTGCAACGCGGGTGGAAGGGGCAACCCACAATCTTGGAATACGGGTCTGGCACCACGCCCCGGATGGGCTGCAAGCGTTCTTTACTGCGACTGCCTATATGAGGAATGGAGTTCAGCAGAGCAGACGTATAGGGATGTTTGGGATTATAAAATATCTCGTCCACCGACGTTTGCTCGATGATGCGGCCAAGATACATCACAGATACGGAATCGCACATCTGTGCGACAACCCCCAGGTTGTGGGTGATGAAAACGATGGTCGTCCCGAACTGCGCCTGCAAATCACGCATCAGATCGAGAATCTGGGCCTCTGTTGTCACGTCCAGGGCGGTAGTCGGCTCATCTGCGAACAAGACGGCAGGATGGCATGAGAGTCCCATGGCGATCATGGCGCGCTGGCGCATGCCGCCGCTCAACTGATGCGGATAATTGCCCACAATCAGCTTTGGGTTGGACATGCCGACTTTTTCCAGAATATCGATCGCTCGTCTCAACCCTTCTGCCTTGTTAACCCTCTGGTGCAGCATGATGGTTTCTGAAATCTGGTCGCCGATGGTGTAGACTGGATTTAAGGAAGTCATCGGCTCTTGAAAGATCATCGCCAGTTCAGCGCCGCGGATATGGCGCATTTCGGGTCCCATCGGATCAAGATCATTCAGTCTGATTTCCTGAACCTTTCCTGCATTCTCATCTATCCAGAACCCTTGCTGCCCGTTCTCCGATTTCTGTTTGATCTGGTCACTGGCTCCGGCAGAACCGTTGTGCTGGGGTCGCCGGAAATAGGTGATGTCGCCTTTGATAATCTTGGAAGATTTTGGGAGCAGGCGCATGATCGATAATGCGGTGACACTCTTGCCGCATCCGCTTTCGCCCACCACACCCATGACTTTGCCTACAGGGATATCAAAGCTGACGCCGTTCAAAGCTCTCGAAATGCCAAGATCAGTATAAAAATAGGTGTGCAGATCATTGACGCGCAGGACAATATCCTGCTCCGGCGCTTTGGGGCCTGGTTTGTCGCTCATAGTTCCTCTCAGTTAGCGCTTGTGTTTATATCGAATAGGGATCGACAGCGTCGCGCAAGCCATCGCCCAGGAAGCTGAAGAGCATCACCGCGATGACAACGGCCACGCCTGGGATGAGAAGCCAAGGATATTGGATAATAACCGACACCTGTTGGGAGTCGCGCAGCAGAGCGCCCCAACTGACCATGGGCGGAAGGATGCCCAGGCCGAGGAAGCTCAGTGCTGTTTCGCCCAGGATCATGCCGGGGATGCTCAACGCTGCCGATACGATGATATGGCTGGCGGCATTGGGCAGCATGTGGGTGAAAATGATGCGCCGATCTGTCGACCCGGCGGCCACGGCGGCCTGGCAGAAATCAGACGTGCGATACGCGGTCACCTTTGCGCGCAACTGACGCGCCAGGCCGGTCCAGCCGACGAAGGATAGCACGACCGTGATCAGGAAATATCGGTCGAGAGCGGTAAAACTTTCAGAGATTGGCGGCAGCGCCGCCGCCAGCGCCGCCCACAGCGGTATGGTCGGGAACGAGGATATCACCTCGATGATGCGTTGAATGACGTCGTCGGCCAGACCCATAAAATAACCCGAGGTAGTGCCCAGCACGGAGCCGAGCACGATGCTGATGGCGACGCCCACCAGGCCGATCGTCATCGATATCTGCCCGCCGATCAGCGTGCGCGCAAACATATCCCGGCCGAGTGAGTCGGCGCCCATCAGGTAGACGCGCTGCTTGGATGCGGCATCCACGCCAAACAGGTGGACGTCTGTATTGATGACGCCCAGCAAGGTGTAAGGATCACCCTTCACAAATAACTGAACCGGCAGTTTCATGTTTTCGTCTTTCGTTACGATAAACTTGAAAGCCTTCGAGTCCAATACACTCGTCGTGCCGTACATAAACAAGCCGAAGCTTCCATCGGACCCGGTAAACGTAAACTCGCTGGGCCCGCCAAAGATGTAATCCTGGTTCTGGTAGGTGTACTCATTGGGAGCGACAAACGGCCCGAGAAAGACCAGGGCATACATGAAGATCAAGCCGACCATACCGATCATAGCCAGTCGGTTGCGCGCAAAGCGCATGCGGATCAGCGTCCACTGGGAAAGCTGCCCGACTTCACTGACAGGCTCATCGACGGCTGACGGCAATTGTGGTGCACTTGTTACGGCGTTTTCCACGATTTATCCCTCTCTTGAAAACTGCTTACTCGTAACGGATGCGCGGGTCGACCCAGGCCAGGAGAATATCAGCGCCCAAATTGCCGATCAGTAATGCGATGGCCAGGAATACCAGGAAGGCTCCGGCCAGGTACATATCTTTCTGGATCAGCGCATTGAAATAGATTGGGCCGGTGGTCGGCAGGTTGAGCACGATAGCCACAATCGTCTCGCCGGAGATGATGCCTGGCAGGCTGCTTCCCAGCACCATGATCAGCGGATGGATGGCGTTTCGGAAGGCGTGCTTCCATACGACGACATTTTCTGTCAACCCTTTGGCGCGCGCCGTCTGTACGTACTGCATATTCAGCACATCCAGCAGGTTCGCGCGCATCACACGGCTCAGCCAGGCGGTGTTGCTGGCGCCGATTACGATGATCGGAATCCACAAATGGTTGAGCAGGTCGAGGACTTTTGCAATGCTCCAGGGGGCGTCCACATATTGGGATGAGAACAAACCGGCAACCTGCATATGGAATACGTTCTGGGCAAACACCATCAGCACCAGCGCCAAAAGGAAGTTTGGCACTGCTAACCCAATAAATTGCAGCACCGCAATGACATAATCAGGAAGGGTATATCGATGTGTGGCCGAATAAACCCCGGCAGCAATAGCCACAACCCAACTGAAAACCAGGGATGAGAGCGAGAACGCCAGAGTCAGGCCGAGCCGGTCGAAGATGATTTGGCTGACGGGCAGGTTGTATGCGAATGCCTGACCAAAATCGCCGCGCACAAACGCGGAGATCCACAACCAGAACCGCACATACTCGGGTTTATCCAACCCGTACCGGCGATATAGCGCGTCGATCTGTCCCTGGGTCAGGTTTCCACCCTGTGCACGCAGGCGCTCGACCTCGGATTCAACGTATGAACCGGGCGGCAGCTCGATGATGATATATCCCAGGATGGTCACGATCAGCAGAGTGACCGCCATATATCCCAGACGCCGCAAGATGTAGCTTCCCATTGTCCACTCCCTGAACGCTTATTGCACTTGCGAAACGAGCGAAGTCACAATGCTGCGACAATCACAGCGTGCATGTCTCCGTCCCGCTCTATGTATTCTGAGTAACATAACACCATTGTCTGTCGGATGCGCCAGCACCCGACAGACAATAACGAGCCCTGAATTGTTGCCTACAGGTAGGACCAGGTCTCAGGGTTGGTGACTGCTGGAAATGGGATGATCCAGGGATTGACAAAGCCGTGCAACTTGAGTTGATCACGCGTGGGCACGTTGGTCAGCTTCTTGTTCTTGATGATGATGCGCGGGTAGTTTGCCACAGTGCCGATGAAGAAGGGACCCTGGTCCTCGTGGATCTGCCACATCTGCCAGACCAGATTCGCCCGCTTGACGGCATCCGGCTCGACGATCGCCTGCGCATAGAGCGCGTGGATTTTCTCGATTGGCGTGCCTTTGTAGTCCTTGTCGTTTTTGTTGAACCGGGGTGGCTTGCGTTCCCATGGGCTGACGTTCGCCTCGCTGTTCTCCTGCGGCGTGCCGGCATACTGCAGCAACCGGCCGCACAGCGGCGCCCAGCGGGCTGGCTCGTTCGGGACGACCCAGCTTGGGTACAGCAGGTGGTCGGGCCCGTCGCCCACTTCCCAGTTCGTGCGGAATGTGAGTTCGCCGCCTCCCCACTGTGCATCGAAAGCGGTCGGGGTTACCTGGTTGATGATGATGTTGAGGCCAACCGCCTCCCAGTTCTTCTTCGCGATTTCCAGCACACTCGTGGCTTCCTTGCCGGCATCTGCCTGCAGGTCGACGCGGACTTCGAGCTTGGAGCCATCCGGGAAAGTGCGCTTGCCGTCGGCGCCGGCTTTGCAGCCGATCTTGTCCAGCAAGGTCTTTGCCTTATCAGGATCGAAAGCCGAGTAGATGTCGCGGGCTTTCTTGAAGAACGCCTGCGCATCCGCATTGAAGTTGAACTCATACGCCTTCGGGCTCATGGTGCCGGTGGTGAGAATGCCTGTGCCATAGTAGACGGTCTTCTGGATAGTCGGGCGGTCCAGCGCATAGGACATGGCCTGCTTGAATTCCGGAGTGCGGTACAGCGCCCGTACCTTTGGATCTTTGGCGTCATAGTTCCAGAAGTACATCATGGCCGTGCCGGAGCCGGAGTCCCACAGAAGTACTTCATAACCGCCCGCGGCTGCGTTGCCATTGAGGGTGGAGATATCAGCCAGTGTGAAGTCATGGAAGTGCTGGTGATCGATGCTGCCCTGGCGTACCATCAGCATCTCAACCTGTGCGTCCTGCACGTTCGTCCAGTCCAGACCATCGATATAAGGCAACTGGTTGCCCGCGGTGTCCACCGCGTAGTAGTAGGGGTTGCGCTCTGCTGTCAGTCCTTTGCCCGCCTCGTACTTGGTGAGAATCCAGGAATTCAACGTCGGCATGTCCGGGTTGGTCCAGGTTTCGGCCTT
The DNA here is from genome assembly GCA_023382055.1 of Chloroflexota bacterium. GTDB lineage: Bacteria > Chloroflexota > Anaerolineae > J036 > Brachytrichaceae > CAIXPS01. Next base: position 71,066 of record JAMCQN010000013.1, on the reverse strand, counting down.
GGTGTTGAAGTCCTTGAAATCCTTCTCAGCCGTGTTGTACTTGGGGTGGAACTGCTTCAGGTAGTGCATCGGGGCGATCCAGCGCGGGCCGATGTTTGCGTTGACCCACATGGCCAGGCGTTTGGCAGTCAGCGGAGAAGGCGTGCCATAGGTCAGCTTCAGTGTGAAGTCATCCACCTTGGTGAATTTGACCAGTTTGCCGTTGGCGTCCTGACCGAAGTCCGGAACCGGGTCCGGGTTGCCGGCATCCACAGCCTGGGTCAAATCGTTCCACCAGAACAAGACGTCATCAACGTTGCAGGGCTGGCCGTCAGACCACTTAAGGCCTTCGCGCATGTGCAACGTCCATTCGCTGTTATCGGCATTGGCCGACCACTTGTCGAGAGTTCCGGGCGCAATGCCCATACCATCGTCGATCCAGCGCAATGGCGAGTGCCCGTACTGCGACTCCTGGAAGAATCCTGACCAGGTTCCCTTCCAGAAGCTGCGGATGCGGCCACCGTACTTGCCGAGCCCGTCGATGGGCGAGAGCGTCAGCGGAGTTACAGGGAGGCGCTGATCCAGCGGGGGCAGCTTGCCGGCTTTGACCAGTTCCGCGAGGGCGGGGGATTCTTTCGCCGCTGCCGCAGTAGGTACCGGGGTAGCGGTGGACGCCTCGGTTGGAATCGGTGTGGGGGTATTCTGCGCCTTTACTTCAGCCGTGGCGGCTGAGGTTGCGGGTGCGGATGTAGGCGCAGCGCCAGGTGTAGGCGTAGCGCCACAGGCTGCGATTACTGTACTGGCGACACCGAGAGCGGAAACATAGAGAAATTGACGGCGACTAACTTTTTTTTGGAACACTTCTAATCCTCCATATACTAAAAATGAGCTGTTATAGAAATGAAGTAGTAAATATCATCTTTTACAGTTGACTTACTGCAATCACCTCCTTCGTATACAGCCATATAGGCATCATTTTTCGCATCTTTTCCGCTAAGGAGGGCCTAATCAGCCAGACGACAATATGAAAATATACCGTGGTACAGCCTGATGTAAAGGGTATTACGTGTTGATCTGAACCCACTGTTGCGCCAAAAATTTTAGGTGAAGCTTCATAGTGTTCGCTGTGCTATCAACTCTCAAAGGCAGTGATTCAAATCGTTGTAAATCGGTTTGCATACAACCTATCAATATCCAATAACCCTACATCATGGTTCTTAGGTCCGGTCCAGACGCTGAATATAGAATATCACGTTTTAGTAAAAACGTAAGCGCCAAATGCATGTTCCATGCAAAGATTCCGCCCCTGGCGGCCCATCATGCGCTATAGCCTGCTCGCGACAAGCCGATTACTTTTCCGTCGCCCAGCTCCACGCGCTCAAATCCCGGGTGCGATGACAGGCCCGGCATGGTTCGCATGTCGCCGCATAAAGGATAAAGGAATCCCGCCTCGGCAGGTACTCCACGCCGTTTGCGCCGTATAACCGCTGACATCGCTGTTGGTACAATATCCACCCAGCATGTCCAAGCCTTTAATTCTGATTCCAACACCCGTGCAGGGCGAGCAGCACCGCTCCTTCAGCATGGGCAAAGGTTATATCGAATCACTGATCGCCGCCGGCGGCGTGCCCCTCCTGGTTCCCGTCACGGTGGATGAACTGGAGTTGCGCGCTTTATATGAGTCCGCTTCGGGCGTGCTGCTGGCCGGCGGCGGCGACGTCGATCCTGCCGAATACGGTGAGGAGAAGCATGAGAAGACTGGAAATATCGACCGCGATCGCGACCATGCAGAGTTTCTGATTTCGCGCTGGGCGGTTGCCGATGACAAACCCATATTCGGAATCTGTCGCGGTATACAGTCGCTCAACGCGGCGTTGGGCGGCACGCTGGTTCAGGATATCCCCTCGCAGTGGAGTACCGCCCTGCGCCACAACGGGCATTACGATAACGCTGCGCGCGACGAAGTGCTGCACGAAGTGAGCATTGAATCCGGCTCGCGCATTGAAGCAATCATGGAAAACCGTACGGTGGGTGTCAACAGCTTCCACCATCAGGCGGTGGAACGCCCAGCCGATGGTTTTGTGATCACCTCACGCGCGACGGACGGCGTCATCGAGGGTATGGAAATGCCCGGTAAACGGTTCGTCGTCAGTGTGCAATGGCATCCCGAGGAGATGTCCCGAATCCGCGCCGACATGTTGAACCTGTTCGTGAAGTTTGTATCAGCATGTACGGTATGATGGCAGCGGGCGGATCAGTCGGGTTGGCCGCCAGCGAGAATGGTTTTGCTGAACATTGAGCATGGATTGCTGTCTGGATTGGGCAGATGCGATTCGATCATTATGCGGCCTATTGAAAATGCAGCAGGTTGGCGGTAGGATACAGTGTTTGACGTGTATTGTTGGGCGTCTTGATCGTAAGTTACTTTATTGTTTATTAATCTGTTGATGGTTTTCAGGAGGAAATGTGTCCCGTCGATTTAGCTTAGCAGCGCTGACCTTGTCGCTGCTCATTGCCATACCACGCATCGCGTTTGCATCCAGCCACGCGCAGGCCGGATCTGTAAGCCCGCTCGATAACCCCAATATGCTATTCGCCGTCACGTTTGGCGCGTTTCTGATCATCGTCATCGTCCTCGGCGTTGTATTCTCGCTGCTGGCACGGTTTGTATCGAAATTCTTCAGCAGGAACGTGCCTTCAGACGCGGAGATGGCCGCTTTTAGTGCCGAACAGGCGGCGGAACTGAAAGCTGCCGGCGCGACGCCGCGCAAGATCGTAATTACACCGCGCAGCGAGCCGTTTGTTATTTCCGCCATCGGGTTTATCGTCGTTTTTGCGATCACCAGCGTCGTCGTACATCCCGGCGCGCCAAAAGGCGAGGCGGCTGCGCAGGCGCCCGCCGCGGCGGCGAATGTGTTGCCGACTACAGGCGATTTTGCCAAGATTGTCGCCGGTTTACCCAAGGGTAATCCGGATAACGGCCCTAAACTGTTCTCATCTATGGGTTGCATCGGTTGTCACAGCCAGGAGAAGGACAAACGCCTTGTCGGCCCGTCATTTTACGGGCTGTGGGGCCGCGCTGCGACGCGCAAACCCAACTATTCGGCCGCAGAATACATTTATGAAAGCATCGTTCTGCCCAATGCCTATGTGGTGGATAGTTATCCCTCCGGCGTAATGCCGCAGACCTTCGCGAAGCAACTCACTCCGCAGGATATGGCTGATATTCTGGCGTGGATTGAGCGCGACCATAACGAGAAGTAAATTCATCGTCTGTATTGATGAAGGGGCGACCGGAACCGGTTGCCCCTTTTTTATTTCGCCCGCCGCAGGCCCATGGTGCGGACTCGTGCCAATGGCTGGTGCATACGGTCGTGCGGCTACAATACGGGTCATAGCCATGAATAAACAGGAACTGATAACCAATCTGGAGACCAGCCGCGCACGCCTGGAGGACACCGTTGCCAGGATGTCGGCGCAGCAGATGACCGAACCGAACGCGGTCGGTGACTGGTCGGTGAAGGATGTGCTGGCGCATCTGGCGATGTGCGCGGCGCGCTGCGTCACACTGATCTATGACGCCGAACAGGGTCAGGCCAGCGATGACATCGACCCCATGTTCGACAATGTGGACGCCCAAAACGCGGAGGACTACGAGGTGCAAAAAGATCGCCCGCTCGAGCGGGTTCTGGCCGATTTCCGCGGCGTGCATCGCCAGTTGCTGAAGCGCCTGGGCGGGTGGGACGAGGCCGCCCTGTTTGATAAGACACGGTTCGCATGGTTGCGCGGCCAGTCGCTGGGTGAATTTATCCAGGGTGAAGTCGCCGACCACGAAAACGACCATCGGCAGGACATTGCACAGTGGCTGGCCGGGAAGGGGGTTTGACCCGCGTTGATCGTCGATCTGTCACGAAGCTTCAGCCGGGTTCGTGTGCGCGGCGCGAACCGCATAGATTTTCTGCACCGCATGTCTACCGGCGACCTGCTCGGAATCCAGCCCGGCGAAGGCCGGACGACGGTTTTCACCACCCCTATCGGGCGTATGTTGGATTACGCCGTCGCGCTGGCGTTCGACGACTCGCTGCTGCTGCTTTCGGGCGGGAACGATCAGTCAAGACTGGTGCGCTGGCTGCGTAAGTACATCTTCTTCAATGACGATGTGCAATTGACGGATGAGTCGCCGGCGACTGCGATGCTGGGAATCTTCGGCGCAAATGCCGGCGACCTCGCTGAAGGATTGCACGCGGGCGCCTCACAGATGACACGCTATGCGCATCGCAGCGTTGGCAGCGGCGCACTCGTCAAGGCAGCGCCGCTGCAGGGCGACGGATACTATCTCATCAACCCGCCGCAGGCAGCGGAAGGTCTGCGGGCCTTTGCGCCCGTGAGTGACTACGAGGATCTGCGCATCCGGGCGGGATACCCGGGTTTCCCGAACGAGATCAGCGAGGACCGTATCCCGCTGGAGGCCGGGCTGCTGGGGGCGGTCAGTTTCAGCAAGGGCTGCTATATCGGGCAGGAGATCATCGCACGCATGGAGTCGCGCGGGCAACTGGCAAGGAGGCTGGTTATGATCCAGTCCGATGCCGCAATGCAGGTGGGAGAAGAAGTCAAGGTGAATGGCAATGCAGTCGGGTTGATCACCAGCGCTACCTCCGACGGGCGCGCCGCACTGGCTTATCTGCGCAGTGCTGTGGCGTTGGTGGGACAGGAGTTGCTGGTGGGTGAAAACGCTGCCCGCGTCGCGGGTCTGGCGCGCCTGTGATATGATTCAAACGTTGAGATACGTTTGACATTACGCCAGTATTCGGTAAAATCTCGATGCTCAAACGCAGGCGGCATATTGCCGACGTAGCTCAGTTGGTAGAGCACACGACTGAAAATCGTGGGGTCAACAGTTCGAGACTGTTCGTCGGCACTGTTCAGTCGTGAAGGTTCTGCGGGTGTGGCTCAGTGGTAGAGCGTCTCCTTGCCAAGGAGAAGGTCGCGGGTTCAAATCCCGTCGCCCGCTTGAGAAGGATGAGGGAACCGCACAAGTCCTTCATCCTTTTTGTTTTCGCGCGGGCCTGTAGCGCAGTTGGGAGCGCGCCTCAATCGCACTGAGGAGGTCAGGGGTTCGAATCCCCTCAGGTCCATGACACTGAGTCCCGTTATCGCCCGGCGATAACGGGACTCAGTTTATATGCGCGGCTCCAACTCAACCCCTCTGGCCTCCAACTGGCGCTTGATCCAGAATACCAGCAGTGTCGCCGGGACCATGATAATCAATTCGCTGAGCAGGATGGATGGCAACAGCGCGATGAAGGCATCGACGCCGAGGACGACGAACATGATCGTAACGGCCAGCGAAGTCGTCAGCGCATAGAGCGCCATCGACCCGACAGCCAGCCGTTTGCGCAACATGCACCCTGTAGGGCTGCCGTAATACCCGTCGGATTTACAGACGCGTTAGGTGCCACCTTGATAGCATAGCCGCCTGCCGCCAGCATGGCATCCCCCGGCCGCGTCGAGCGTCCTGCACACGCGGGAAACGGCGTTGATCCGCCTGCCTGACCAGTTCGGCGCCATCGAGCCTGTAACCGCATGACGCTGGCAATGCGCCGGCAGTCTATCGTTTTGAGCGCAGGATGACCCCGCTGGCGTGGGTGACTTCGCCGATTTCCGCCGTCTTGCTCGTGTCGGTCAGGTTCTGCGCGATAGCGCCGCGGAACTGTTCCGGCACGTTGATCGGTTTCAGGCCATACTCGCTTGCGGCAATCTCAATCAGCAGCGCAGAAGGCGACGCGCCGAATGGGATGTTGTAGACCTGTTTCTTGAACGCCGCTGCGATAGATTTGGCCTGCGTCTCGTCGATGTCAAATCCGCAGATCTCTTTCAGGAAATAGTGGATGACATTCCAGCCGCTTAACGGCCCCAGCAGGATTTCAGACTCGGTGACGCCGAACTGGTCCAGCGGATTAGCCTCGTAGGTGCTGGCGCTGTTGATCATCGCCTTCTGATGCACCCCGGCGGCATGGGTGCGGTTGGTCAGGCTGACCGGCTCTTTGGAAGGCACCAGCTTGCGCAGCTTATCGGCCATCAGCACGTTGACGGGATACGACGCGCGCAACTGATAGCCGTCCAGGAAGTCATACTGCTTGTCCACAAACAGATTGAACAGCAGCGCGGTCATGGACGTGATGCCGGAGCGCTCGCCGATGCCGAGCAGCGTGGTCTGAATATAGCGCGCGCCGGCGCGAACCGCTTCGAGCGTGTTGTAGAGGGCGAACCCCCGGTCGTCATGGAAGTGGCCTTCCAGATTGACGCTGGGATAACGCTCGCGCAACGCCTGGATGCGCCGTGCAACAGCCGACGGCGTCGCCACGCCCACAGTGTCCGGCGTGCCAAGGCGCGAGACGAGCGGGGCAATGGCGTCATACACGCTGAAGAGGTCTTCCTCGCGCGTGCGGAAGGCGTCCTCGCCGCTGAAACGCAGCACCAGATCGGGGTAATCCTTGCGAATATCCTCGATGAGTTTCGTCGAACGCCGGGTGATTTCGCTCAACCCCTGCCCGTGACTGTAGGTGCGCGATTCGTCCGACGTGCCCATATACATATTCAGACCGTCGGCGCCGGCCTTTATGGCTGCATCCACATCGGCCGGATGGCAGCGCACGTGCGCCAGCAGAAACGTGTAGCCGCACTTGACGACCAGTTCATCGCGCGCTTCTCTGATGGCTGACCAGTCGGTTGCTTCCTGCGGGCTGACATTGGGCGCGAACAATTCGATGAACTTCACCCCATACAGGATCAGCGCGCGCACGATCTCTATCTTGTCGGCGGTGCTGAAGAAATACTTGTAGTGGTCGTGCAGCAGCGACGATTGCGATCCTTCGCGCAGCGTCGTATCGATGATCTCCAGGTTTCTGGGCTGGTAATACTTGAACGAAAAAGATACACTCATGATTGGCTTCTGATTACATCCCTCAAAACGCGCTCCAGAATATGCACGCTGCGCTCGAATTCCGCAATATCCACATGTTCGTCCGGCGTATGGTCCAGTGACGAATCGCCCGGTCCGTAGGCGACGATGGGACACTGCCAGACAGGCCCGACAACGTTGAAATCCGCCGTGCCCGTCTTCATCTTAAATGCCGGCCGGCCATGTTCTGCTCTGATGGCGTCCACGAATGCGCGAGCCAGAGGCGTCTCGCGCGACGAGCGATAGGCGTGCTCATGCCCGTTGAACGTCAAACGTGCTGCGGCGCACCGGTCGGTGCGACACCAGACCTCAAACTGCTCCTGCATCTGTTGCGGACCCATTTCCAGCGGCAGGCGCAGGCTGATCAGCATGTCGCACCATGCGAGCAACCCATCATCATCCGAGCTGATCTTGCGCAGTGTGGGCAACACCTGGTCAAATGCCCTGGGCTTATCTGCGTTGTACCGCTGCGTGAACTCATCCAGTGTGTTCCACAGCCGGATGGCCTGCACGGCCGGACTGGGCCCGGGCATCGCCGTGTGCTGTGAGGGTTGTTCGAAGCGGGCATAGGTCAGCAACCGGCCTTTATATCCAAGCGTAATGCCGTCCGAACCGCTTGGCTCGCCGATGATGCAAAACTGCGGCCGATATTGCGTCATCGCATACCGAGCCCCTTTCGACGATGCCGCTTCCTCTTCGGTTGCGCCGATGACGATGATTTGCCACTGCTCGAGCAGTTCCGGTGAGGCGGCGCCCACATGCGCGGCGGCCAGTATGAACGCGCATAGCGGCCCTTTGGCATCCACGGCGCCGCGCCCGTAGAGCGCGCCGTTCTCGTAGCGCACCGGCACGATACCATCCACCGTATCCATGTGGCCCAGCATGACCAACTGGCGCGGGCCGGCGCCGATTACGCCGACGGCATTGCCGGCGGGATCGACGTGAGCATGGAATCCGCGCGCGTTCATCTGGTCGCGCAGGAACTCCGCCACGACCTGTTCCTGACCGCTCAGGCTGCGGATGCGCACGCACGCTTCGAGAAGCTCAATCATGGCTCAAGCCGACGCCGTAAGCACTTTTGCAACTTTATCAATCACCGTGTCGATCTGTTCGTAGGTAATGACGGCCGGGGGCAGGAAGCGCAGGACGTTGATCCCGGCCGGGATAGCCAGCACGCCTTCACCCTGCAGCGCTTTGATATAGGGGGCCGTTTTCATCTTCAATTCGGTGCCCAGGATCAAGCCGAGACCGCGCACCTCGCGAATCAATGGAGAGTTGATCTCCTCCAGGCGCTCCTTGAAATAGGCGCCCTTTTCCGCCGCCATTTTTGGAATGTCCAGGCGCTTCATCTCGTTCAGCGAGGCGATGGCTGCTGCCGACGCCAGCGGATTGCCGCCAAAAGTGGTGCCGTGAACGCCGGGGGCCAGATTCTTGATTGTGTCGCTGATGCCGACGGCGCCCATCGGTATGCCGCCTCCGATGGCTTTGCCCATCACCAGCAAGTCCGGCGTCACGCCGCTGTGCTCGCAGGCGAACCACTTGCCCGTGCGCCCGAAACCAGTCTGTACCTCATCCAGTATGAGCAGCGCGCCGCGCTCATCCGCCAGCTCGCGCAGGCCGCGCAGGTATTCGAACGAGCCGGGGTAAACGCCGCCCTCTCCCTGCACTGGCTCGACAAGGATGGCCGCCGTGTGTTCGGTGACCGCTTCTTTCATGGCGTCCAGGTTGTTATAGGGCACGTGTGAGAACCCCGGCACCAGCGGCTTGAACGGATCGCGATATTTCGGTTCGTAGGTGGCCGAGAGCGAACCCATCGTGCGGCCGTGAAAGCCGCGCACCGTCGCCACCACGTCCGTGCGCCCGGTGCTCAGGCGCGCGAATTTTAACGCCGCCTCATTCGCCTCTGTTCCCGAATTGCACAGGAAGATGCGGTGCAACTGTTGGGGCAGGATGGTATACAGCAGGTCCATAAACTGGGCGCGCTTATCGTTGTAGTAGATTTCGGAGCAATTGATCAGCGTAGCCGCCTGATCTGCAATCGCCTTGACGACCACATCATTGCTGTAGCCCAGCGTGTTGACGCCCTGATTGGACGCGCAATCGATGTAACTGTTGCCGGCGCTGTCCCACAACACGGCATCCTTGCCGCGCACGATGGCCAGGTCGCGTTTCTGATAGATACCGGGTGTGTGCTGCTGTTCTAGATCCTGAATTGTCATTTCTTGACTTCCTTTAGAGACCGATTGATCTCTACTTACTGATTACTGTTCCCTTGCCGGCAAGCGCCATTCTGACTGGTTGCGGGATACGGGCGTCGGCGAATATGACCTGCTCGACGCCGCCCGCGATCGCCTCGCTGGCGCCCAGCACTTTTTTCTTCATGCGCCCCTCGGCGAATGAAAGCGCCTGCTCGAGTTCCGCATGCTTAAGTGCTGGAATGAGGGTGCTCTCATCCGGGAACTGGCGCAGGAGTCCCGGCACATTGGACAAAATGATAAGCTGCCTGGCGCCGACCGCCGACGCGATCATCGCGGCAGCGCGATCGCCGTCCACGTTGATCGCCTCACCTTGCGTGCTGCATGCGGGTGGTGTGATGACCGGCGTATAACCGGCGCCCAGCAGCAGGTTGAGCAATGCGGTGTTGACCGATTCGACCTTGCCGGTATAGTCATCGCGCACCAGGATTTGACGCCCATTTTCGACTGCGCGGACCGAGGTCTTGCGCGGGCCGACCAGCAGGCGGCCATCCAGACCGCTCAATCCGATGGCTTCAATCCCGCGTTTGAGCAGGCGCTCGACGATGCGCGTGTTCATTTTGCCCGCGTAAACCATGGCGAATATATCCATCGTCTCCGCGTCCGTATAACGCGAGGTGTAACCCTGCGGCGATGTCAGGATGCGCGGCGGTTTACCGAGTTTCTCGGAGATGACGTTTGTTTCGTGCGACCCGCCGTGTACCAGAATCACCTGGTTGCCTTCTTTGACCAGCGCGGCGATGTCATCGCACACTAGGTCGTAGTTTATACCGGCGGAACCGCCGACTTTGACGACGATCATATGCTCTCCAGTTGGCTGTCGTGAACTGCGCGCATGTATGCCGTTTGATTCACATGAACCATCCCGTTATGGATGCAATCCAGGGAATTCCAGACCGGCGCGCTCATCGAACCCATGCATGATGTTCAGGCATTGCACTGCCGATCCCGCTGCGCCCTTCATCAGGTTATCGATCGCGCACAGCAGCGTTACCTTGCGGCCATCCTCGCTGATGGCGAACCCGACATCGGCGAAGTTGCTGCCGGCGAGTATCTTCGGTTCCGGCGCGCGGAAAATCCCCGTGCTGGTCTTTACGATGCGCACGAATGGCTCGCTTTTATAACAATCGCGGAAAGCCTTCCACAGTGTCTTATCCTGCACCGGCTCTCTGGTAAAGCAGTGCACCGTCGCCAGCACGCCGCGCACCATTTCAATCGAAGTGGCCGACATGTGCACCGGCACGGTTGCCGCAGTCCTGCTCACCGTGGCGATCATCTGCTCGACCTCCGCCGCGTGACGATGGCCGGCAGGGGCATAAGAGCGCACGGCCCCGCTGCGTTCAGGATGATGCGAAGCGTCAGTCACCTCCGCGCCGGCTTCGCTGCTGCCCACTTTGGTGTCGCTGATAATGGGCTTGCTGGCGTCCAGCAGCCCGGCCTTCACGAGGGGCATCAGCGCCAGGTTGGTGGCTGTCGCGTTGCAACCGACGCCGCTGGCGTAGCGCGCGCCCTTTAGTTCCTGGCGGGTTAATTCCGGCAACCCGTACACAAACTTGTCCAACCATTGCGGCGCCGGGTGCGCGCCGCCATACCATCTGGCATAGAGCTCCTGGTTACGCAAACGGAAATCGGCGCTCAGATCGATGATTGCGCCGGCGAGACCGGCCCAGCGATCGATCTGCACGGCGGCTTCCCCATGCGGCAGGCACAGGAAAATCATATCGCTTTTGCCGACATCCTCCGGCCGGGTAAATTGCAGGTTCCCGGCTGGCGTGCTGCGCAGGTTAGGATGCGCCGAGTAGGCGTACTCGCCCATGCGCGTGCGCGATGTGATCTGCGTGACTTCAGCCTGCGGATGGGCGTTGAGTATGCGCAGCAGTTCGCCGCCTGTGTAACCCGTGCCGCCCACGATCGTGCAAGATAGCTTTGCCATTAACCGCCTGCCACTTTCACTGCATAGTCCACGATGGCGCCCGGGATGTCCACGCCGGTCGGCGCAACGCTATTGCGGAACTCCATCGTGTGGTTGATTTCATTGATCAGCAGCCCGCGCTCCGCGTCCTCCAGGACATCCACTGCGACGACGCCGCCGCCGACAGCCCGGGCGCCTGCGGTGCACAGGGCGTCCAGTTCGGGCGTGACCGGGCAATTGGCCGCCTTCCCGCCGCGGGCGGTATTGGTAATCCAGTGCTCCGATGAGCGGTATATCGCCGCAATCGTTTTATCGCCGGCGACAAACGCGCGGATGTCGCGGCTGGGCTTGTGAATGTATTCCTGGATGTAGTAAATATGCGCTTCGTAATTGCCCAGCACGTCGCGCAGTTCGAGCATCCCCTCCGCCGAATCGCGGTCGTTGATGCGCGTGACCATGCGTCCCCATGATCCGACCACCGGCTTGAGCACGCAGGGGTAGCCCATTTCCTCGATCGCCTGTAATGCGGATTCCGGCGTGAAGGCCAGCTTCGTGCGCGGGGTGGGGATGTGGTTCTGCACCAGCAGTTGCGACGTGACGAACTTATCGCCGCAGTTCTCCACCACGTCGAATGTGTTGACGGTTTTGATACCGGCCAGTTTCAACGCCCGCAGGATGTAGCGCGCGCGGCTCTGCGACACGCAGCGCTCGACGACCACATCGTATTGCTTCCAGGATTCCAGCGCGTGTAAATCGAATTTGATGCCGCGATCGTCCACAACCTCACAGGGCGCGCCGCGTTTTGCGAACGCCTCGATGAGCATTTTCTCCTCGGGGCGCACCAGCGAACAGATAATGGCAGCTTTCATCATTCTCCCCAGTCTTCCTCTTCAGTCGGCGCAGGCGCCATTGCGACCGGCTCTAACGTGATGACCTCGAGTTCCGCGCCGCATTCGGGGCAGCGGATCAATTCATGGAGAATTGGAGCGCTTTTAAATGTGACCGTGCCTCCGCATTCGGAGCATTCTGCCGTAACCATGTCTTGTATTCTCCTATTGAATAACCCTTTTTGAAGCAAAATAAAAGCTCCCGGACTGGATTCGCCTGGGAGCTTGTCAATCATATCTCACATGATGCACAGAGCTAACCAGACATCCTGCTGCCCGGCTTGTCGCTCTTGCGCTTATCAACGAAAGCAATCCATGTGCATTTCATGGCGAACAACTAATACCACGCACGGGCTTAACTGTCAAATGTCGAAAACCGAAAATGTTCGAGGTATCATCGGTTTGCACATGGCCGACAAGATTCGCCGCCTTCAACTGCCCGCGCCGCAAGGCCGGTCGTTATTAACGTGGGAAGATAAACGTCCGCTGAGGCGCGTTACTGTCAGCCAGGCGACGCTGGTCGAAACATTTCGCACCGTCCCATCTCTCCGCTCTGCCGCGCATGATCCCGCGCCCGGCTTTCCCTGTGCGGCTGCCCCGGATTCCCCGGCGCTGCTATTCCATGGCGACAACAAGGCCGTGATGGCCTGTCTGCTCGCCAATGGCTGGCAGGGCAGGGTGAAGCTCATCTATATTGACCCGCCGTTCGACACCGGCAATGACTTCTCGCGCAAGGTGACGTTGCGCGGCTGCGGCACGCGCCGTTCGCTGCGCGATGACGCGCTGGCCTTGGGCAGGCAGTCGCAGTACGCGGACTCCTGGACGGCGGATACCTACCTGCAATTCATCTACGAGCGATTGCCCTTGATGCGCCAGTTGCTGGCCGACGATGGCAGCATCTGGCTGCATTGCGACTACCGGCGCGCGCACTATCTCCGGCTGCTTCTGGAAGAGGTGTTCGGCCCCGAGAACTACCTCAACACGATTTCGTGGCGCAGCCAGACCACGCGCGGGGCTAAGGTGAACGCATTCTATTTTCCCTACAGTACGCAGTACATCGAGATATTTGCGAAGAATCGCTCTGCGCCCACCACCTGGAATCCTGCGCGCAAATGGATCACGATGAGCGAGGCCGCTGCGGCAGCGGAGTATATGCACGATGACGGGGGATATTTTCGCACGTCCGATCCGGGTTCGTATAGCTTCGACAGCCTGCGCAAGTTACATGCGCACGGAAGGCTGTATGCCCCATTCGGCGGCGATGTCGTCGTTGACGAGACACTCCGGCGCGTTTACGCTTCAAATGGCGGCAACATCGGCGTCAAGTACTATCTGAAATCGCTGGGGCGCGGCAAGTATGCAGTGGAACGCGGCATCGACAACCTGTGGGATGACATCCCGGGCCTGGGCACAACCCCCAGTGAAGACCTGGGTTACCCGACTCAGAAGACCGAGGCGCTGTTGCGGCGGATTATCGCCGTGGCCACCAACCCGAACGATATAGTGCTCGATTGTTTTGCCGGCAGCGGCACTACGGCCGCCGTCGCACAGAAAACGGGACGGCGCTGGATTGCCTGTGACGTAAACCCTGTCGCGGTGCAGACCATCGCTAAACGCCTGCACTGGGCGCTGGTGGAGCAGGCTGAAAAGCAATGCGAGTCACAACCGGAACTCAGAATGTACCGGGTTGGCACGCCGGACAAGGCAGGCGATGCAGATACAAAAGGCACAGCAGATGTCGCCTTTGAGCGCGTAGTCAGCCAGGGTCGCCAGAAAGTCAAGGTAGTTGTGACAGGATATCAATCGCCGGCGCTAACGGCGAGACTGCAAGCCAGCGTAAAGGGCGCACATCGCCCGCCACACGACTTCGCCGACTGGCGGATGGCCGTGGATAGCGTCATGATTGATCCGGACTATGACGGCCGGGTATTGAATATTGCGCTGAGCGACGCGCCGCGCCGTAAACGCGATCTGGTCAGCGGCGTGTATGAATTGCCGATATCTCAGCGCACCGTTACGGTTGCGGTAAAGATCACGGATATCCTGGGCGCTGAAACCCTGGTGACCCGCTCGCTGTAACCGGCAACTATGGCGACAGTCGCAGGATCCTGGCGGCGATATCGCGATCAAATGGCGGCGCTGTCATGACGAGATTCCCATCGTTAGTGCGCGTCGTGCTGCTGCTCAACATCATGGCGGTGCGCGTGTCATACCAGGCCACTCGATAATCGCCGACCTGCATGCCGGTCAGTGTCACGGTCACGGCGCTGCGCGTCTGCAACTCGTAGCGCCAGTTTTCCTCCTTGATTCCCTTGAAAAAAAGGTCATTCCTGTGAGCCGATATGGCGGCGTCGACGGTGTATTGCGAATTGCGCAGCCATACCAGTGCGCGGTCGTCCCGCTTCAGCGCGGATGCCTGCGCGGTCGTCGTGTATACCTCGGCAGCCGCCGGTTTGAGACTGGATACATCCTGATCGGCCAGGAACCCCGCCAGTCCTTTCAGGTGATACCAGTAGTTGTTCGGCTCGATGTAGCTGTCCCACCACCAGTACATGGCGGCGCTGGCGAAACCGCTGAATGTCGAAGCCCACAGCCCATTGTGGAACTGCACCCCCTCGATGTCGAATTTGGTGGGGTGCTCTCCCGATGCATCCAGTCCAAATTCCGTGAACAGGGCCGGTTTATTTGGCTTTGTGATGCCGTCAACGCTTAGTTTTGTGTATGCGTTGGGCATGCTGTTGCGCGGATCAAGCGAACTGTACATGTGCTGCTGGATCGTATCCAGTTCAGGCAGGCTGGAGATGCGCGGATCCATGGTATCGGAATAGCTGATGCTGGTGAGATGGTGATACGGATCGACGCTGTGCAGGTAAGGGGTCATCTCGGCCAGCCAGGGTTTCAGTAGATTGGGGTCCGCCAGCGGCGTGAAGTTCACCTCATTCCACCATTCCCACGCCAGCAGGTTAGGGGAGTAGCTCCAGCGCGCAGCGATGTAGCGCAGGCGTTGTTTGAACAGCTTGATAGCCTGGGGATTGGTCGCGAAATCCGCAGGCGTCTGGCACGGCCCGCCCAGTGCGGCGTTGTAGGGGTTTTTATCCCACTCAGGATTCACCGTGACGTTGAATGCGCCGTGGTTGATCAGCACCAGGATGATGTAAATGCCGCGCTGTTCGGCCATCTGCATCACCTGGTCCAGCAGCCAGGCGCGGTCGAGCCGGTAACGCCCCAGCCCGCTGTCGCTCCACTCGATCCCGAACGACCACGAGGCCATCCAGATGCGCGCGACGTTCGAGCCGTTTTGCTGTAGCGCGTCAAACCAGCGTTCGTAATCCTTCAAAGGGTCATCGTGCCCCCAGCCCAGGTTGATGCCCACGGGGAAGAACGATTCGCCATTGTCAAAGGCCAGGTAGCGTGGATTGCTGGCGCTGACACGCACAAATCCGCGCGAGACGGCGGGCGCTACTGCGAAATTGATCGCCTGGCTGGTCAGGTTGGTTGTCCCGGCTTTCAGCGTGGCATGCGCCGTCCATGTGCCTTCTTCCGTCGGCGTAAAGCGCGCCTTCCAGGTTTGCGGCCAAATCGGTTCGTGTGTGGCGGGTCTGAAGTCTTGCGTGAAGAAAGCCGGGATGGTGATCGGCTTGCCTGTGGGGGAGTTGAGATGAATGTCGATCGCGATTTGGTCGGGGTCGAATGGATTGTCAACCTGAACGTTGGTGCTGATATCCAGATCGAGCCGACCGTCTTGATCGATGTTCTGCGCTTCTGCGCTGAGACTGATATAAGGAGAGCTACTGTCCGTGTTCAAGGGCGCTGCTTTCGCCTGTGCGGATTCGACGGCGCGTGTCGCCAGCAGTTTATCCAGATAGACGCTGCCGCTCTTGTTCGGGTACACAACGATGGCCAACTGGCGCACGTCGTTGAGCGCCTGCAGCGTCGCGCTGTATTGCCAGTTTGTGGCCGCTGTTTTATACGCGGAAGCGCCGAGATCGAACTGCACTGCGTTCTCACCCGGTTTGACCGGCGCCGGCCTGCTTTCCTGCCACTGCTGTTCTGCGCCGCTGCGCAGCGCGATGCCCACTGCCCGTGCCGCCCCATCCTCGTTGTAGAGATCGAATGCCACAGTTTGTGTCCCGCTGATGTCCAGGCGGCGATCCAGGTGGAAGATGGCCTTGGGCTGGTTGCCCTCATCGAACAGCATCTGCAGCGCATGCGATCCGCGGCTGGCATGCTGTTCCGATATGACTACGCGCGTGGCGCTGCTGTCGTGGAAATCGGGCCACGTTCCGGGCGCCCACGAGGTAACGGGATTCTCGAAGTCGTCGATCACCAACACATTGCCTATGACCGGCATCGGCGCCGGGGATACCGTCAGCGCCGGCGGCGGGCTGCAGGCGCTGAGAAGCGTGAGGATGAGCAGTAAAAAGGCTGGATGTCTCTGGTGCATCGCTCGCTCCGCCAAACGGACATCTTTACATGGCCGCTTTCCGGTTGCTTAATACGGCAATCCAAGCTGGCGGGTCAGTGTGGCGCGCACGATATCAATGACCATGATTTCCGTCAAGGCGAAGAACACGCCGGCGACGAGCGGGAATACGAGCTGTGACCAGCGCTCGTAGCGCGCCTCGCGTTTCATCAACAGGATCACCAGCAGGGAGTTGACCACGACCAGCAACGTGATCACGCCCAAAGCGCTGATCAGCGCGATAGGGCCATAGAGAAAGTCGGGCTGCCACAATACGATGACGATGATACCGAACGCGATCACGACCAGGCGCAGCATGTCGCGCCAGGAGCGGATGCTGGGTTCGCCAACCGAGAGTTCAGGCTGCCAGACAGCCGAGTTGAACAGCGGTACCACAAATGAACTGAGCGCGACGCCCATGAATGCGCCGGTAACCAGTCGCAGCCAATTCGCTGATGGATATATGAACACTGTTCCGCGCAGCAACTGCATGTAGGAGTTGAATCCGTCAAAGGCCCACATCAGAAAAAACGCCGCCATTGCCAGCACGTAGGGGAAGCTGGGAAATTGCGTATAGCGTTTGCGCTGGACCACAGCGAAACTGACGATGCCGATGAGAGCGCCGGTGAACATGCCGGTATCCCGCGCGCAGACGGGCAATTGCGTATTGGCGATGAAAATGGAGTGGCTTGGGATGCGGTGGCATACGGCGTATCCCACCCAGTCGAGAGGCTGCAGGACTTGCCTGGGCGCAAGCGCGGCGGCGACCGCCAGCACCAGCAGCGCATATACGGGCCAGAGCACGTAGTTCGAGAGCTTGCTGGCTTTGGTTATCAGTTGTTCCCGGCCACTCACCATTGACTTAAGGCCCTCCCGGGCGCGATATCAACACAGCGATCAAAATGACGATGACCGCCCATAGCAATGCGCCATCGCCTTCAAGGAATGTAAACACGCCGTTCAATGGTATTGCCAGTCGGTTCAATGCGCCGCTGACAATATCCTGCCACCAGTTCAATTCCAGAATAAGAACCAGGCGGTCGCGCACATTCGCGATCAACTTCAGCCAGCTTGCTTCGTAATACCAGGCTAATGCCCCCAGCAGGGTCGGCAACAGCCAAAACACCCAACCGACCAGCCCATAACTGCTCAACTGGGTTGACAATCCGGCGGCATTCAGCATCGATGGCGCAATGCCGAATAAAACGAGAAACGAGAGTGGCACGAACAACCAGGCAAAACGAATCAGGTCCGTGGCCGAGTGCTCCTCAACCCCTGTCGGTGCATCCTGCCATAACGCCAGGCGCAGCAAGGTTATGGTCAACAGAAACTGCGCGGCTGCCATTCCCGCAATGAGAACTGCCCCCCCCAGGCCGCGCTCCGCCCAGGCGCTGATGACGCCGGCTCTGCCGATGAAGCCGACTGTCAGCGGCAGGCCAGCCAGGCATAATGCCGCACCGATGCGCGGTATGGCAGCCAGTCTCTTGAATCTCGCGGGATAACTCATCTGGGTCTCGGCAATCAAGGTTGTGCCAAGCAACCAGGCGATAGCGGCGGCAACGATGACACCGCTTTGCCATGTGACCGCGGCAGTCAGCGCCAGCGCCAGTGAACCAGCCTCTAGTGCAGCCAGCAGTGTAGTGCGGCTGTTCGACAGGGCGCCTATGATCAGTGCACAGATGGCGGTCAGTAATGCAAACGCGAAAAACCAGGCGTGCAATTGCGGCGATGCCAACTGCGGCAGGCGGGCCAGAACCAGCATGCCAGCGGCAAGACTGGCCTTTCCGATCCAGTCGATGCCAATGTGTCGATCAGTGACTGAACGCAATGGCAGCAGGCTGAAACGCAATAGCAGTGCGATTGAAATGAAAGGCATCAATCGACTCGGCAGGTGTGCCAGCGGCATATAAAGACTGTTGCCTGATGCTGCGTACAGTGTGAACGCAATCGCCAGCGCCGCGATGGACGCCGCATTGAATAGAGCGTCTCGCAACACGCGTCTTGGGTGGTGTGTCTGCAGCAGCGCATAGACCCCGCTCAACAGATCGAGCAGGCTGAGCCCCACCAGCAGTGTCACCAGATCATAGGCCAGTACGGTGATGGCTAGCGCGGCGAATACCAACCCGGCTATCAGCAGACTGCGGTGGTTTACAGGCCTGTTTTCCTGTGATATCGATAACCCCATCACTGCGACGACGGCGATCAGTAGCGCGATGCCATCCGGATTGGCGGCGATAATCAGGGGCGTGCCGGTGAATGACACCGGCGACCAGTCTCCCAGGATCATCTCCACCTGCGCGGGGCGCAGGATCAATCCGAGGATCAGCGTAATGGCGATAGAAGCCACATAGATTGCGACGGGTAAAGTGTGAATCGGTTTGATCCGCTGAGCCAGCAACGCCAGAGCGGAGCCGGCAAATGGCAGCCCAATCAGGCCGATAACGAGAAAGTACAACACAAGCGCAGTTTATCACGCTTGGGTGCAATGGCTGGAATAGCTGAGATAATGCAACTCTGAATGAACGCCAATATCACACCCGGATCAGAACCTGATAACAAGGCCTCAAGGGGCGGCAACCATACCAGCCCTGTGCACTGGCTGACTCGTCACCACGCCGCGGTCAGCGCCGTCGGCGGATCCATAATGTTGTTGCTGGCTGTAGTAGCGCCGTTGATATCGCCCGTCGAGCAGCGCGGCGAGGTGCTCATTGTGACGGTGTTATTCGGGCTGGCCGGAACGCTGATGCTTTACACGTCTGTGGATTCAGGCGGCGCCAGGGCAGCGGTCGGAGCGCCGTCGCCTCAGCAGGCATCTCGCAGTGTCCGGGGCGGCGAGGCCGCACGAGTGCGTTTGAAAGGCCGCCAGGCGCGGCTGGATCGAACACGCGCTCTGGCAGGGCTCATCTTCGGTCTGTTATTCGGGCTGGCCGGCGCAGTTGCGCCATTCGTCTTGAGCGAAGGCGAAGCCAACCCGGATGCGCGCTTCCTCATGGTGATTGGGTTCTCCCCGGTTGTCATATCCGGTGCGCTGATGGTGATGGTGTTTGGCCGTATGCTGCAATCAACAGCCGCCGGCGCGGCCGAGGTTTTTCACGGCGCTGTGACGCCCACCGAGGAAGCTAAAGTCGAATCCATCGGCGCAACTTTGGCGAAGGTGGGTGTGTTCAGCGGTGTGGGGCTGACCGCCTGCGCCATTATCCTGCCCTTCATCGTCAGGGGTTCTTCCAGCGCCGGAATTGCTGCGCCTGCGGCCATCATCGGCGGCGTCGGCATCGCGCTGAGTCTGATTAGCGGCTGGTTCGTACGCCGGAAGAGCTTAGTTAATGCTCACGCGGTTCACACCGGCGTTTCTGCGGGGAGTCCCAGAACGCGCCGGACCCCAGTGCCTCGCATTCCAAGCAGTATCCTGTACCGTGTCATAGCGCCCGCAGCGATCCTGCTGCTATTTGTGCTGATCGTTGTGATCATCCTCACAGTCGTCGCAGCTACCGTGACCCCACTGGTGCATTGAAAGCCCATCCTGATGATGTCCGACTTCGGCGTGCCTGAATGGGTACGCGCGTACGCGCAAAATAACGGCGCCATCCCGTCTCAGACAGGATGGCGCGTGTTCAATTGAGGTGCATTCTGGCGATCAGGACTCGCTGGCTGCCGGTTCCTGGGCGGCAGGGGCGGCCTTTTCGCTCCTGGCTTTGGCTTCTTCCGCTGCCTTTTCGATACGTTCGCGAGCCTCTTCAGTAATCGCCTGAGCCCGTGTGCGCGCCTCTTCAATAATTCGCTCAGCGCGGCGCCGTGAATCGGCGATAGTGGCCTCAGCGCGCTCGCGCGCGTCTTCCATCATATCCTGCGCCCGATCGCGAAAATCCTCGCCTGTCTTTGATAGCTGCTTGCGCGTCTCCTCGCCGGATTGCGGCGCGATCAACAAAGCCACTGCGGCGCCCACTAGCCCGCCGATGAGCACACCCGCGAAAAATGCGCCAATCTCAACACCTGAATCTTGCTGTGCCATATGAAAATCTCCTTTATCTTAGCCACTTATGGCTGCTTTCCAGTCTGGCTCTTGGATGTTGTCTTGCGGCTTGTCCGGCTGCCGGATGTGCTCATTTTACCCATCACAGCCTGCTGGACTCCTTTCACACCCGCGAGAAAGCTGGCGAACCCGATCGTCGGTTTTACCAGATTGTCGCTGACGAAAACCGCCGTGCCGCGCACCGTATTCACGGTCTGGTTGGCATTGGTGAGCATCGGTTTTATCTCGTTGCGTAACAGAGCGATCAACGACTGCAATTGGAAGATTAGAACGAGCATCAATAGGCCGATGAACAGGCTGGTAAACGCCAGCGCAATGATGAAGATGTCCCTGATGACCGCTGTAGGACCGGGGTTGGTGTACAGCAGGAAAACGACCCCCACGAGGATCGCTATCACGAGAATCGCGCCGAAGATGATCCCGAACAGCAACTTGTAGTTGGTTCTGGTTGGTTCCGGCAGCGCTGGCCCCGCCGCGGCGCCACTGGATGCCGGTTGCGAAGGCGATTGTGCTGATGACTCAGCTTTGTTCTGTTCGTTCATTCAGCCCACTCACAGAGATTATAGCAAACAGACGCTATCTGGACGAATACCGACTGCCATAATATCAAAGGCGCTCATGCGAGCGCCTTTGCCTGCTACGAGTGTATCATACCGGAGATTCTGATATGAAAATAGGCAGGCTGTTTTCATGCCTATTTTCATATCAGAATCTACCGGATGACAGAAGCCCGTCAGCGTCGCCCACGCCGCGAACCTCCACCCAGCAGCATGACATAGTAGAGCATGGTCAGGATCGACTGCAATGCCGCCGCCACATAAGTCAACGCAGCGGCGTTGAGCATTTTTCGCGCCCCGGTCAACTCGTCATTGACCAGGATACCGCTTGTCTGCAGCATACGCATCGCGCGATTGCTGGCATCGAACTCCACTGGCAGGGTCACCAGCGCGAAGATGGTTGTCAACGCGAATGCCAGCACCCCCAGCCACGCCAGTTCGGTTATACCGATCAGGAAACCGATGAAAAACAGCGCGGGTCCGACCCAGCCGCCGATCTGAACAGCCGGCACGATGGCGCCGCGCAGTTTCAGGGGAAAATAGTTCTCCGCGTCCTGCTGGGCGTGGCCCAGTTCGTGCGCGACGACGGCAACGGCAGCAATGGAGTTGTCCGCCGAACTATCTGAGAGGCTGATCGACTTGTCACGCGGATCATAATGGTCAGTTAACTGACCGGCGATCCCCTGGATGCCGATGTTCAGACCATTGTTCCGCATCAGAATTTTGGCCGCCTCCAGACCGCTGACGTGGCGACTCGTAGAAACCTTTGAATAGGTGTTAAACGCACTTTTTACCTGCCATTGCGCCCATAGCGCCAGCAGCAGGCCGGGCAGCGCAAACAACAGATAGGTTGGGTCAAAAAAGAACACGCCTCGTACCTCCACCGTTCTGATACTTCTCTACAGGAAGAATCAGTAACACCTAAGATCATAATGCTAATCATATGACCTGTATGAGAGAAACCAGAGAACTGCGTTATAGTAGGCGTTGAGGTAAGGGTGTATCGACGTAATAGACAGATGCTATAACCATGTCAAGCGGGAAATTCGGCGCAAAAGGCGAGTGGTGGGTGGTGGCGCAGTTTGTGCTTCTGCCGATTGCACTCTTGGCGGATTACTATGCCAGGGGTAGTCTGGTGGTTGCGCCGTTCGTCCGTTATCTGCTTGTTGGGGTATCAATCCTGTGCCTGGCCGCTGGCGCGCTGTTTGCATTTGGCGGCGTCCTGGGGCTGGGCAGGAACCTGACGGCCGTGCCGCATCCGATCGATGACGGCCACATGGTGCAGACCGGACTGTACGCATTGGTCAGACACCCCATCTACGCCGGCATTATCTTCGGTACCTTCGGTATGGCTCTGCTCTTCGCCAGCCTGGCAGGTATCGTCATGGCCGCGTTGATTCTGGTTTTCTTTGATCGGAAGTCGCGCCGCGAGGAAGCCTGGCTGACTGAGAAGTATGCTGGATATGCGGATTACCGCTTGAGGGTGCGCAAACTGATACCGTTTGTATACTAACCCATGTCGAACTCGGATTACTTCTATCACGTCGGATTCGGGCGAGCGGACCTTGGCTCGAACCCGCCGGTTGTAGCCGTCCTTTCCGGAGATCCAAACCGCGCCCAT
The DNA here is from genome assembly GCA_023382055.1 of Chloroflexota bacterium. GTDB lineage: Bacteria > Chloroflexota > Anaerolineae > J036 > Brachytrichaceae > CAIXPS01. Next base: position 48,402 of record JAMCQN010000013.1, on the reverse strand, counting down.
TTGATCGCCCAGACGCACCTGCGCGGTGTCCGCATGCTGGCTGAGAACCGCGGTCTGAACAGTTACCTGGGGTTGCTGCCCAATGGACGGCCGGTGTTATCGGCCACCAGCGGGATGGGCGCGCCGTCATTGAGCATCGTCGTAAACGAACTGGTTCAGGCCGGAATTCGCGTCATCATCCGCATCGGCACGACTGGCTCGATTCAGGATTACGTCAAGGCGGGCAGTGTCGTCATCACCCACGCGGCTTTATGCCGTCAGGGAGCCGCCGACGATATCGCGCCGCTGGAGTATCCCGCCGCGGCTGACCCATTCCTGACGGTGGCGCTTGTGAATGCGGCTCGTGAGTTGAGCGTTGATTACCACGTTGGCATCACGGCCTCGGTTGACAGCTTTTACGAAGGGCAGGAACGCAGCGAAACTTCCGCGAATCCCCATCTGATGCGCCGCCTGCAGGGCATGACGGAAGAATATCGGCGCTTGAACGTATTGAATTATGAAATGGAGTGCGGCACATTATTCAAGATGGGCGGCGTGTATGGCTTTCGTGCGGGCTGTGTCTGCGGCGTGATCGCGCAGCGCACCAGCGCGGAGTCCATCGTGCAGGAACGGAAATCGGCAGCCATCGATTCCGCGATTCGTGTGGCAATGCTTACAGCTGGCCAATTTGGGATATAGAGCAGTCGCTGACCAGCATGGCAGTACATTCGCAGTGGACATCGTTTCAGTCAACGCGGTTCTATCGTCAGCTTTACAGTCGTGCGCTCAGAGCCTTCAATTTCAACTTCTCCGAACGATGGTATGAGTATGACGTTGATGCCATCCAGCAGTAAATACCCGCGTGCGATTGCGGCCGCCTTCACAGCCTGGTTTACAGCGCCTGCGCCGATTGCCTGTACTTCAGCCCGGCCATGTTCGCGTATGACGCCCGCAATAGCGCCAGCGACTGCGGTAGAACGAGAGTTTGCTGAGACTTTGATAAGTTCCATTGTGATCTCCTGTACTGTGATGCTCTCGCCTTGCTTCGATCAGCAAAGACTGCCCATGTCTGCCCTGTATATCTTATCAGGAAATCCAGTTGTGGAAACCGTTGATCCCCGTTGATTTTGCGATAATGAACGGTCGTCTACCCGCGCCTGGATGGTGCGTAGCGGTTGTGGCGAGTACACGGTTGTCATAAGACAGGTAATCTGGAAGGGCAGCTTCCGCAAAGTAACAAACATGAGTTCAAGATCAACACGGCCACTGATATGTGTGGTCGGCAGCGTCAACATGGATCTGATAACGCGTGTCTCGTGCCTGCCCAGGATAGGCGAGACACTGCACGGGAGATCGTTTCACCTCGTATATGGCGGTAAGGGCGCCAACCAGGCTGTCATGGCGGCGAAAATGGGGGGCGCTGTCAGCATGGTGGCCAGGGTGGGGAAGGACGTGTTCGGCGAGGGGATGCTGCGCAATTTCACCGAGTACGGCATCGACACGACGCACGTACTGGTTGATGACAGCCGTTCGTCCGGCGTGGCGCCCATCTTTGTGGACGATCAGGCGCGGAATGTGATCGTGATCGTTGCAGGGGCAAACGGCGCGTTGTCGCCGGCTGATGTGCGGGCGGCGCGCGGCGCGATTCTGGCATCGAGCGCGGTCGTATGCCAGTTGGAAGTGCCGATTGAGGCGACGCTGGAGGCATTTCGCATCGGCAAGGCCGGCGGTGTGCGCACGATTTTGAATCCCGCGCCGGCGCAAACACTGCCGGAGGAATTACTGGCGTTGAGCGATATTTGCGCGCCTAATGAAACCGAGACGGAGCAACTCACCGGCATGGCAGTGAACACGCTGGAAGAAGCTGAGGCCGCCGGACGTGCGCTATTAGAACGCGGGCTGCACACCGTGGTCATTACGCTGGGTGAGCGAGGGGCGCTTGCCATGGATTCCGGTTCGGTGTTGCATGTGCCGGCGCTGAAGGTTAATGCGGTAGATCCCACCGGGGCCGGCGACGCTTTCATCGGCGCACTAGCCGTGTGCCTGGGTGAAGGAATGGCGCTTGTTGACGCGATCAAACGGGCAAACACGGCGGCGGCGCTGTCGGTGACCCGCATTGGCGCCCAGATCTCGTTTCCCACGCGCGCCGAAGTCGATGCGTATGCCTGACTACTTGCTCTGGCGTGGATCAAGCGAGCTGAAATAGTCGCGCACGTAATCGCGCAGACCTGCCGGCACGTAACCACTCTGGATCGCATCGTCTGCGGTTTTGGCGTATTGTGCGTAGACCTGCTGGTAGGGAACTGTTGCCTGGTTACTCACGCCCGGGTTGACAGACGCGTTCGGATTTGAGACATTTATGCCGCTGTCATCGGGAAGGATGACATTCTGCCCCTCTGCATTGATGCGCGACGGGTCCAGCACACTGTTGTCAGTGCCTGTATCTTCGCTGTGCATGCTATCGCTGTTATTACTCAGTGCAGGGTTCTGCCCATTGCCCTGCTGCTGAGAGTCGCCGCTCCCCGCGCTGCTCTGTCCCTGAGTATTATCGATGGTGGACTGCGCCGCAGCGTTGCCTAGTTGGTCGCCGCCAGTTTGCTGTCCCTGCGCCGACGACTGGTTGATTGCGCTTTGTTGCCCCGATGGCAGGCTGGCTACTTGTGTCTTCTGCTGGGCGGCGCTGATGGCGCGCCGCGCCTCTTCGATGCTGGACTGCGCCGCGCTGATCTGTTGTTCGCTGATCTGTTTCTGTGCGGCTTTGTCCAGCGTGTCGGCGACCTTGTTGAGCGCGGCCTGCGCCGCCTGGTCGTTCTGCTGGCGCAGGTTCTGCGCGGCGTAGCGAAGCTGTTGGGCTGTCGCCTGATCGGAGTTCTGCACATTTTTCGCGATCTGCTCAAGCTGGTTTACCATCTGCTGGCGTTGTGCATCGTCCAGCGGCTTGCCGTTGTTCTGGGTCAGGTTGCGCAACGCGCTGGCAGCCTGTTGCATCTGAGAGTTCTCCAGCGCGTTAGCAAGCGGGTTTGTCAGTTTATCCGGAGCGAGCGACTGGCCGGCGCGTTGCAGGTCATCGCTTTGGTTCTGGAAAGACTGGTCGCGCAACGAGTCCAGTTTTGACTGGGCGTCGTTGATGGCCGCCAGCGCTTTTTCCGGGCCGGTATTGGGATCGCTCAGGGCATTCTGCGCATCTTCAAGCGCCTGAACGAGTTGCCTTTTCTGGCTGTCGTTCAGCGTCTGAGACTGCAGGATCTGTTGCCTGGCATTCTCAAGCTGCTGCAACTGTTCCTGTATGGCCTGCTGCAGTTGCGAACGGTTTGCCAGCACGATATCCTGCGGGTTAGGCAGCGCAATCGCGACGGTTAACGCCAGTGCCATTGCCAGAGCCATAACCATGAAACGCGCCGATACCCGTAATGGCAGCAGCTTGCTTGCCTTGATGCTGCCGGCGGCCAGCAGGGCGTCAGTGCGCTGGCGCTGGCGCATGCGCTCATTATTCGTGGTGACGACGCCTTCGCGCAGTTCGAGCGCCGTTGACATGCGTTCCTTCAGCCTGAACTGGTGATCGAACCTCCGTGCCCAGTGTGCCTGCGTGCGGCGCGCTGTCACAATCCAGGGTCCTATGAACGCAATCAGGGCGCCGCCCACGCTGAGAATCAACGCGAAAGTCGCCAGCGTCGAGGTGTCGAGAATCGGGAAGATGCGCGCTGCGATGGCGAGCGCCAGCGCCGCCGCTAGTCCAGCCGCCAGCCCGGGGAAGATCCAGTACAGGCTGGATTGCAGTCGTGCGCGCGCCGACCATGAACGGATGATGGGAATAAGCTCATCCATACTGGAAGATTATCACATGAATATTAGTGACATTTAACATTTGCTTCCTGTCTGCCGATCTCTACACTTCACTTGTAGTACCGTCAGGCTGTGACCGCGCAGGAGTATTGATATAGCTTGTAACGGGCAGGTTGGTTGTAGAGAATATAGAGGAGAGGTATTTATCATGGATGTAAAGTTGAAGTCGCGTCGAGAATTTATCAAGTTGGCAGGCATTGCGAGTATTGGTTTAGGCGCAGCCGCCTGTGCAGCCGGTGTTGCCCCGGTCAGTCCCACAGCAACAACCGCCCCTCATGAAGATATGGCAGCCATGACCCCCGAACCGGTGGCCACCATGGTCGACATGGATGCCATGCACGAGGCGGGCATTAAGAAGTTTCTGGATAACATCGGCAAGGATCCCAGGTTCTATGGGAATAAGTTGGAGCCGAAGGTCGTTGGTGGCGTCAAGGAGTTCAATATCTCATGCACTGAAATCAAGTGGGACGCCGGCGGCGGGGCGATGGCTGATGCAATGGTGTACAACGGCACAGTACCCGGTCCTGAAATGCGCGTTACGGAAGGCGACCAGGTACGGGTCATAGTGAAGAATGAACTGAAAATGCAGAGCACAGCGGTGCACTTTCACGGGCAGGCAGTGCCGAACAACATGGATGGCGTCCCGTTCATTACGCAACCGCCGATCAAGCCCGGACAGTCCTTCACTTACGAGTTTACGGCCAGGAATGTCGGATCAAGCATGTATCACTCGCATCACAATTCGACTGAGCAAGTGACGCGCGGTTTGCTTGGCCCGTTCATCGTCGATCGCAAGGACAAGACAAAGGATCCAGCCTTTGACAGCGATTACACCCTGATCCTGAATGATGGCGTAGGCGGGTTCACCTTGAATGGCAAAGGCTTTCCTTATACACAGCCGATTGTGGCAAAGCTGGGCGAAAAGATCCGCATTCGTTACATGAACGAGGGCTTAATGATCCATCCGATGCATTTGCATGGGCTGGAGCAGTTGGTCTTCGCTGCGGACGGCTGGAACCTGCCGAATCCGTATTACTGCGACACGATCAACATCGCGCCCGGCCAACGCTGGGATGTGATCGTTACCGCGCATACTGCCGGCATCTGGGCTTTCCATTGCCATATCTTGAGCCATGCGGAGTCCTCAAACGGCATGTTTGGCATGGTCACGGCCATCGTGGTCAAATAGCCGTCATGTCGTTGGTGTGCTCGCAGCCCGCACAGCAATGTACGGGCTGCTTCATTTCCGGCAATCGCTGCCGTCAGCGGGCAGCGCCGGGCTTGGGAATGCTCTGCACGGTGTTATTGGCCCGGTTCACCAGCGCGATGCCCGCCACGATCAAGACGAAACCAATCAACGCGAACGGCGTCACCTGTTCGTTGAGAAACGCCGCGCCGTAGATCAGCGCAGTCACCGGCAGAAGATAGGTGACCAGTGACAACTGCGAGGCTTTGGCGCGCTGGATGATCAGGTAATAGATCACATAGGCCAGACCGGTGCCGAAGAAACCGAGTACTGTGACAGCCAGCATGGCTGATACGGGCAGGGCGCCGATGTTGGCCGTCGCATGGGTGAGCAGCGCCAGGGGCGCCAGCCATACCAATGCTGTGACCAGTTGGCCTGCTCCTGTAGCGATGGGATCTGTTGCGCCGGTCAGGTTCTTCTTCACGAATACGGTGGCTGCGGCATAGGACAACGAGGCGACGATCACCGCAAGACTGCCCAGCAACTCTCCGCTGAAATCCCCTGCGGTTGGCGCGATGACCACCGCCACACCGGCCAGGCCGACAAACACGCCCGCGGCTTTCAACGGAATGATGCGGTCGTCGTGTGTGAAGAAGTGAGCCACGATCACCGTGAAGAGCGGCATCGATGCGTTGAAAATCGATGCCAGGCCGGAACTGATGCGTTGTTCGCCCCATGCAATCAAAGCAAACGGGATCGCGTTGTTGACTAGACCGACGATCGCGATCTTGGCCCAGGTAGCACGCCCGGTTGGCGCCGGCTGTTTGAATGTAGCGGGAGCGATGAGCTGTCTCACCCCCACGATCCCCCACATCACGGCGGCGCCGACTGCAAGCCGCCAGGTTGCCACCAGCAACGGCGACATGCCGCCGTTCAAGCCGATTTTGATAAAAAGAAACGACGAGCCCCAGATCAGGGCCAGGACGAGAATTCCAAAAATATCCATGATGCAGGTCGAGATTATCCCACCGGAATGCAAAGGCGTTCGTGCGTGTGTCAGTTCTGAGCGGCAGATGCTGTGATCGTTTTCCTCACGTCAGTTATCTAACTGGAATCTTTGCAAATTCTTGGCTGAAAAGCGTATTGTCATGTAGAATATGACATATTCTAATTGGATTCAAAGTACATACTTTAAATTATCCAAAGAAGGATATCACAGATACGCCGGTGATTCTATTTTCTACTTGCGATATAAACACGTTCGGAGTATCATCGGAAACCATAGGTGGGAGGAAGTGGAGTAAAGTGGAGCACATGTAAGTCAGTTCCACTGACTCCTTCGGTGCAAGAGTCCAACTGGTATCAGCCATGTTTTTAGGAGAGTTCAGACACTCGCTCGACGACAAAAGCCGCATCACGCTGCCGGCCAAGTTCCGCTCGGAACTGCAGCAGGGTGTGGTCATGACAGCCGGGATGGATCACTACGTGCTGATCTATCCACGCGCCGAGTTTGAACTCCTGGCGGAAAAGGTAAATCACCTGCCGCTGACAGGGCGCGACGCTGCGACGCTGCGCCGGTTGCTGTTTGTGAACGCGAATGATGCTATTCCGGATAAACAGGGGCGCATCATCGTACCGGAGCTGCTGCGTCAATATGCAAGTATCAGTGCAGACGTAGTCATTGTCGGTGTTGGTAAGTTCATAGAGATGTGGAGCCCTGAAGAGTGGCAGCGTGCGCGGTCGGAGATCGCTGAGCATGCTGCGCAGGAGAGCATCTGGGCCAAACTGGGAATCTGAGATCGACAGATGCATACACCCGTTCTTTTTGGCGAGGTTATTAACGCACTAAAGCCCGGAACCGGCGGATGTTATCTGGATGTCACCGTCGGCGGCGGAGGCCACGCCGAAGGGATATTGGAGGCCAGCGCACCGGATGGCCGCGTACTCGGTACAGATGCTGATGCGCGCGCGATACAACAGGCGGCGGAGCGGTTAAGCCGTTTCGGCCCGCGCGTGGTCCTGCGGCAGGCATGGTTGGATGAGGCGCCTTCCGTAGCGCGGCAGTTGGGGTTCAAAGGTTTTGACGGCATATTAGCCGACCTGGGTTTGTCGTCGAACCAACTGGATGACCCGACGCGCGGTTTCGCGTTTATGCGCGATGGTCCGCTGGATATGCGGTTTGACTCGAGCCGGGGTGTGTCAGCGGCGACGTTGATCAACACCTCCGATGTGAATGGCCTGACGCAGTTGTTGCGCGAGTATGGCGAGGTAGAGCGCGCCCGGCAGGTGGCCGAGGCGATCTGGGAAGCCAGGCCGTTGACGACGACGGCGCAGTTGCGCGATGCTGTCGCAGGAGTGGCGCGCAGCCGTGGGCGCATTCACCCGGCAACGCAGGTATTCCAGGCGTTGCGGATCGCGGTTAATGACGAGTTAAGGCGGTTGAGAGAGGCGCTGCCGCTGTTGCTCGAGATTCTTGCGCCGGGCGGCAGGTTGGCGGTGATTACCTTTCACTCGCTGGAGGATCGAATCGTGAAGCAGGCGTTTCGCGATGCAACGATGAATATGGAACCCCAGCCCGGATTCGGGCAGGGCCAGTCGTTGCACGCGATGGCGCTTCCAGTGAACAGGAAGCCAATCACAGCTTCTCAAGAAGAGATTGCGGCGAATCCGCGAGCGCGCAGCGCCAAAGTGAGAGTAGTCGAGAAGCTGTCGTAGTCGGGAGCCGTCACGAAAATGATCGGGTTTGTGGTTATCTGCAGTCTGCTATGAATCATATGCAAATGCTGAAGCAGTTCCGATATCCGTCGAACCGGCAGGCGCTCATGGCGGCTGTCTGCAGCGGCATTTTGCTATTCACACTGGTTATATTGTGGCTGGCCATTTCGACCCACACTGCCTTGATGAGCCGTCAATTGGATGCCTATGACGCCCAACTGGCGCAAATCACCGATGAGACTAACTCGTTGTGGAAACAGATTGGTGACATTACAGCGCCGCTGGAGATGGATCGCCGCATGCGCGATGCGGGATATACCGTTCCCGACAGGGTGGAATTCCTGATGTCACAGCCGACCGCGACGGTCGTCTCTTCCACGGTAACGCTGAGTGGAGGCGGGCGATGATATCGCCGCGGCGGCTCTTCATATTGGCAGTCGTGATCATGCTGCCTGTCCTGGTGGTTCTGCTGCGCAGCTTCCAGATCCAGGTTCTGGAATCGTCGTCACTGGCGCCGCGCGCCAAAAGCCAGCAGCTCAATGTGGTGCAGAGCCAATCGCCGCGCGGGACGATTTTTGACCGGAGCGGGAATGTGCTGGCGGTGAGTACGCAGTCCTATATCGTGCGCATCAACACCAAGATCATCAGCGACACCAAGTCCGCACAGGCTGCCGCCGCGGCGATTGCGCCGATCCTCTCGCACCCCCTCGGTGATGTGCAGAATCGCATCGATAACCTGATCGCAGATACGAAGCTGCCCACGCCGACGTTATCCAATATCCTGTACGCGAACGTACCGCCACAGGTTGCCAACCAGTTGACCGCAACGATTGCAGCGCAGGATGTCCTGTATGAAGGCGTGCAGGTCGAGTCATCCTGGACGCGCCAATATCCGCAGGGATCGATTGGCGGGCCGACACTGGGCTTCGTCAGCCTGCAACCGCGCGGTTACTCCGGCATCGAAGGATATTACGACCGCGAGTTGTCCGCGTCGGAGGGTGTGCGCTATGAGCGCGGTCCATTCGACCTCATTACCGTGACGCCGACAGTTCCAGGCGCCGACCTGGTGCTGACGATCGATTCCGTCCTGCAGAACTACGTCGAGCAGCGCCTGGCCAAAGGCGTATCCGATTACAAGGCTAATGGCGGCTCGATCATCGTGATGGAGACGCGCACCGGCGCGATACTGGCATCGGCTTCATATCCCGGTTATGATCCCAATAAAGCCATGGATGTCGTGGGCACGCCTAAAGCCAAGCAACTGCGCGATGCAGCGGTGAGTGACATCTATGAACCCGGCTCGGTCATCAAGCTGCTCACAACATCGTCGGCCGTTGACGCGGGCATCATCACCACGCGAACCGTTTTTGAGGATAGCGGCCGGTTCGTGGTCGGCGGTGTCGTGATCCGCAACTCGGACTTTGCGGGGCACGGCCGTGTCACGCTTCTGGGCGTCCTGCAACACTCATTGAACGTCGTGGCGGCGCAGATATCTGCCAGGATGGGACCGGACCTTTTTTACCAGCGTTTCCGGTCATTCGGCGTCGGGCGCAAAAGCGGCATCGACCTGAGTAATGAAGGGGTGGGCGAGATACGCACGCCGGCTGATTCAAACTGGTCGAAGATTGACCTGGCGACGAATAGCTTCGGCCAGGGCATGGCTATGACCCCATACCAGGTATTGAACTCGATCAACGCCATTGCTAATGACGGCGTATTAATGCAGCCTTACGTGGTGCAGCAGTGGCGTATGGCTGACGGTCAAGTGATCAACAAACGGCCGGTACAGGTACAGCGGGTCATCTCCGCCGATACGGCTCATCAGTTGAAGCAGGTCATCGCGGAATCCACGCGAACGGCCACCCCCGCCGCGCTGCCAAAAGGCTACACGGTCGCGGGCAAGACCGGCACGGCGACGTGGTACCTGCGGGGAATTCCGCAGAAAACGACCATTGTGACTTATATCGGGTGGTTGCCGGCCCAGGATCCGCGCATCACGGTGCTGGTCAAGTTTGACCAGCCTAGTACGGACCAGTTTGCCGCCAAGACGGCGCTCCCGGTTTTCCATGACGTAGCGGAACGAACCGCCCAGATCCTGGGTATTCCGCCGGACGTAATCCAGGAGGCTGCCAAGTAATCAGAATCGCACAGCCGTCAACGCTGGCGCGGCTCCGGCCGCCGCAGACGGCAGTTCGCTGTAACCGACTATGTTGACACTAGCTGATGTTTTTGCCAGTTTGATCGACAAGGGCCTTGTAGACCGACTTGCGCCGGAGTTAGCCAACTACCCGGTGCATGAGGTCGTGATTGACTCGCGCAAGGTGCTGCGCGGTGATCTGTTTGTCGCTCTGCCTGGCGAGAAAGTCAACGGCCATGATTTTGTGGGACATGCGCTGGGGCGCGGCGCGATCGCCGTGTTTGTGCATGAGGATATCGCCCGTGACGACTTCCCCGACGCCGTGTGGGTCGATGTGCGCCAGGCTGCCATGAACGCCAGGACAGATGCGATCAGTTACCGGGAGGGCGCGTCGCTCATCATACGCGTCAACGACACGCTGGACGCATTGCAGCGCCTGTCGGCATATTGGCGGGACAGGTTTTCACCCGGTTTGCGCGTGGTGGGTATTACGGGCAGCATAGGCAAAACGACCACCAAAGAGTTGACGGCGCAGGTTTTGAGCAAGCGCTACAGGGTGCTTAAAAGCGAAGGCAATCAGAATAACGAAATTGGCGTGCCGCTGACGCTGTTGAAGTTGACGCCGGAGTACGAGTATGCGGTGATTGAAATGGGCATGTACACGCGCGGCGAGATCGCGCTTTTTGCGTCGCTGGCAAAGCCGCACATCGGCGTTGTGACGATGATCGCGCACATTCACCTGGAACGATTGGGATCTCTTGAAAACATCGTTCTCGCAAAGACGGAACTGGTTGAAGCATTGCCCGCCGACGGCGTGGCTATCCTGAATGATGACGACGAGTATGTGCGCGCCATGGCATCCGCCGCCAAAGCGAGAGTCATGACCTATGGATTGACGCCGCGGGCTGATATATGGGCGGACGAGATAGCAAGTTACGGGCTGGATGGCATTTCATTCCGGATACACCAGGGCGCACAGTCATTTCCGATGCGCGTGCCGCTGCTGGGCAGGCATAGCGTGCATACCGCTCTGCGCGCTGCGGCAGTCGGGCGCGTGGAAGGACTGACCTGGGAGGAAATCCTGGAGGGATTCCTGACGCCGGCGCCACAGTTGCGCCTGGCGGTGGCGGGAGGCCCGTTCGGATCACTGGTGCTGGATGATACCTACAACGCCAGCGAGGAGTCGACCCTGGCGGCGCTAAACCTGTTGGAGGAGATCAACGGCAGCCCGCACATCGCGGTGCTGGGCGACATGCTGGAACTGGGCGACGCAGAGGAGCAGGCTCATCGCAACGTGGGCTGCCGCGCCGCGCTGGTAGCACGCGATGTGATTTGCGTTGGACAACGCGCTCGATGGATTGCGGAGGAGGCTATTGCCTGCGGCGCGGCTGAGCAGCACGTGCGCCATGTCGAAGACAACGCGGCGGCTCTGGCGGTATTGCGGGAGCTGGTGCGCGAGAAATCGGTCATTCTGGTGAAGGGTTCGCGCGGGATGCGCATGGAAGAGATTGTCAACGGTCTGGCGGAGATGGCCGGCTTGGTGTAATAGAGCGTCAAAACGATGGATATTTCTTTGATCATGACCAGCGTGGCCTGCCTCGCTTCCATTTTATGCGGGCGTCCCTTGATCCGCCTGTTGAAACACTGGCGGATTGGCAAACAGATTCGGATCGAAGGGCCGTCGTCGCATCAGGTGAAGACAGGCACGCCGACGATGGGCGGCATCATGTTTATCGCGCCGGTGCTGGTGATGATCTCGGCGATGTACCTGTACACCCGCGTCGCAGCCCGCGTGGGCTTCAACTTCGGCGGCGTGGTGCTTGTCGGAAAGTCGCTGGTAGTGCCGATGACCGTGATGCTGTTGTATGCCATCCTGGGCGCAATCGATGACTACATGGGTGTGCGCGGCGTGCGGCGCGGTGAAGGCATGCGCGGCCGAACCAAAGCGATTATCCAGGTAGTGATTGCGCTGATCGCCGCCGTGGTGATGAACCTGTACCTGGGAATCAGCCGTATGGGCGTGCCGGGGCTGGCTGTGCCGATCGAGCTGGGCCTGCTGTGGATACCCATTGCTGTTTTCATTATCGTCGGCGTCACCAATGCGGTTAATTTCGCCGACGGGTTGGACGGACTGGCCGCCTTGATCAGCGTTGTGATGTACGTCGCTTACGGTGTGATCGGATATTTACAGGGTCAGGTATTCCTGACCATGTTCTGCATGGTGACTGTTGGCGCGCTGCTGGGTTTCCTGTGGTTCAATGTGCACCCGGCCGCCCTGTTTATGGGCGACACCGGCAGTGAGGCGCTGGGCGGCGCGCTGGGCGTGGTCGCGCTCATGACCGGGCAATGGCTGCTGCTGCCCATCATCGCGATCATTCCGGTGGCCGAGGTTCTAAGCGTCATGCTGCAGGTCGGGTATTTTAAGTTGACCAAGGGCAAGCGCCTTTTTAAGATGGCTCCGATCCACCACCACTTTGAGTTGCTGGGTTGGAGCGAAACACAGGTCGTGCAACGTTTCTGGTTGATCGCGATATTGAGCGGCCTGGTCGGAGTCGGCATGGCGTTATTCGGTAATCGTTGATGAATTGAGATGGACTGGACAAACCGGCGAGTGACGATTCTGGGATTTGCGAGACAGGGAATAGCCCTGGCGCGGTATCTCGTTGCGCGCGGCGCTCAGGTCACGTTGAGCGACATGAAGCCTGCACAGATTCTGGAAGCCGAATTGTCTGCGATGGATGACCTGCCGATCCGCTATGTGCTGGGCGGTCATCCGACGTCTCTGCTCGATGAATGCGATGTGCTTTGTCTCAGCGGCGGCGTGCCGATTGACCTTCCGATTGTTCTGGAGGCGCGCCGTCGCGGCGTTCCTCTCAGCAACGATTCGCAGATATTTTTCGATGTGTGTCCCGCGCCGATCATCGGCATTACGGGCTCGGCGGGCAAGACGACTACGACAACGCTGGCGGGCGAGATACTGAAAGCGGAATACCGCCGATACGATACCGGTCAACCGCATACCGTCTCCGGCGTCAACGTCTGGGTGGGCGGGAATATCGGCAATCCGCTTATCGCCGACGTCGGCTCCATCAAGGCGCAGGACCGGGTGGTCATGGAACTGTCCTCGTTCCAGTTGGAATTGATGACGCGCAGCCCGCATATCGCCTGTATCACGAACATCACGCCCAACCATCTGGATCGACACGGCACGATGGATGCTTACACCAGGGCCAAGAGCCATATTCTGGACTTTCAGTCTGCGGATGACTGGGCGGTCCTGAACGCGGATAACAACGTGACGGCGCAACTGCAGACGCGGGCGCGCAAAGTATGGTTCAGCCTGCAGCGCCAGCCGGACGGAGACGGCGCGTGGCTGGATGAATCTATGCGGCTGCGCATTCGCATCAGCGCGCGAGGCATGGACGACGTCATTTGCAGCACGAGCGATCTGCTGCTCATGGGCGACCACAACGCGGGGAACGTGCTGACCGCAGGCTTGATCAGCGCGCTGGCCGGGGCGTCGCTTGAAAGCATACGCAAAGCGGCCGCCACCTTCAAGGGAGTGGCGCATCGGCTGCAACTGGTGCGGGAGCTGAACGGCGTGCGCTACTACGATGACTCGATTGCTACCGCGCCGGAGCGCCTGATGGCGGCCTTGCGCTGCTTTACGCAGCCGGTGGTGCTGTTATGCGGCGGTCGCGACAAGCATCTGCCCTGGACGGAGGCTGTCCAATTGATGGGCAAGCGATGCAGGCGCATTGTGCTGTTCGGCGAGATGGCCGGACTGGTGCATGCCGAAATCGAGCGCCAGCAGGCAGGCGTTGCAGTGACTCGATGCGACACGTTGGAACAGGCGGTGCTGAATGCGTCAGAAACGGCGCAGCCGGGGGATGTGGTTCTTCTCTCACCGGGTGGGACAAGCTACGACGCGTTCAAGGATTTCGAGGAACGCGGCGACTATTTCGTGCAGCTTGTGTGGGCTTATAAGGACTAATACGTTTGAGTACGGAGTGAGTGATATGGCAACGATTCAACCGATTCGATCTGACCGCAGCCCGAGGTCTTCGATAACGCATACCAGCCGCAAAGCGCGGGACGCCAAGTTGCCCGAGATGGACTGGGTGCTGGTCTTTGTGGTCGGCGCGTTGCTCGTGCTGGGCATTGTGATGGCCTACAGCACGACATTCTACTGGTCAGCCAGCGCCAGCAAGGATGGCAGCCCGTTTACTCAGCTTCTCAAACAGTTGGGCTTTGCCGCCATCGGCATCGTCCTTTTTATCGTGCTCAGCCGGCTGGACTATGGCATCTGGAATCGCTTGTCATTGCCCGCGATTTTATTGACGCTGCTCGTACTGGTCGCGGTTCTCATCTGGGGCGAGAGCGCTTTTGGCGCGAAACGAACGCTGTTTGGTTTCCAGCCCAGCGAACCTGCCAAGATTGTCGCTCTGATGTATGGCGCAACGTGGCTGGCGTCGCGGCGCAAACAGGTGACCAGTATCAGCGTCGGTCTGATCCCGTTCGCAGTCATCATCGGCATCGTAGTAGCCCTCATCGCCATCGAGCCGGATTTCAGCACCAGCGCTATCATCCTGCTGGCTGCTTCCGCCATGTTCTTCCTGGCCGGCGCAAGTTTGATCCAGATTGTGCTGGTGAGCGGCGCTGCGGTTGGCTTTGCGTATCTGATGGTCAATGTCTTCCAGCATGCCTCCGACCGCCTGACCAGCTTCTTTACCTCGTTCTCTAACGGGCAAGGCCCGCATTATCACATCCTGCAGTCGCTGCTTGCTTTCGGCGAAGGCGGGATATTCGGCAAAGGCATCGGCGCAGGCTATCAGAAGTTCGGGCTGCTGCCGACGCCTCATACCGACAGCGTGATCGCCGTCGTCGCCGAAGAGATGGGCCTTCTCGGCGTCGCCGTCGTACTCGGTTTATTCGCTTTGCTCGCTTATCGCAGCTTGCGCATCGCGCAGAAAGCGGACACCACATTCGGCGCATTCTGGGCTATCGGCATCATCGTATGGATTATGATGCAGACCCTGCTGAACCTGCTGGCCATGACGGGCTTGCTGCCATTGCCCGGCGTGCCGGTGCCGTTTCTCAGCGTCGGCGGGTCGTCGCTGATAGCGGTGTTGGCGGCCTGCGGCATCCTGGTGAGCATATCGCGAGGCACCAGAATACTCCCCAGCGGCGAGGATTCTGACAATGAAGGGGCTGATGAACTTCTTGGAGGGAAACCAGATAACAGTGCGAGTACTACTATCCGCCGGCGGGACAGCGGGTCACGTGCTGCCCGCACTGACCGTTCTCAAAAGCTTGAAGACCATGGGCGCGACGCGTCAAGCATCGTCGGAAGAGATGTCAAATTCACGCCCCGGCTTCGCAAAGGATCCGGCGCGACGCGAATTAGAAGCGCTGTTCGTTGGAGAGATGGAAGGTATGGAACGGGATCTGGTTACCCGCGAGGGCGTTAAGTTCGCAGGCATCCGGGCGGGCGCAATGCACGGCGTCGGTCCTGTGCGGATGGCGCGCGGCTTCGTAAGAATGCTGTCTGGCGTGGCGCGCGCATGGGTCATCCTGGGCGAGTTTCGCCCGGATGTCGTTTTTCTGACCGGAGGTTTCGTCGGCGTTCCTGTCAGCATTGCGGCGTGGCTGCGGCGCGCGCCGGTGGTCGTGTACCTGCCCGATATAGAGCCCGGTCTGGCGTTGAAGGTCATGGCGCGGTTGGCGCAGAAAGTTGCGACGACCACGGAGGCGTCCGCTCAATTTATACGGCGAGACAAGATGGTCGTGACCGGGTATCCCGTGCGTGAGGGATTTTACGCGGCGACGCGCGAGAAAGCCCGCGCACACTTCGGCATCGGGCTGGATGAAAAGGCGCTTCTGGTCGTCGGCGGCAGCACGGGCGCGCGCAGCATCAACCGGGCTGTCATCGCCAATCTGCACGGGTTGTTGGGCGACGAGGGTTTACGATTGATACACGTGGCGGGCAGGCGCGACTGGGATGAGGTGCGAACGGCGCGCGATAATCTGCCGTCGCAATGGCGCGAGCGCTATATGGCATTTGAGTATCTGCATGAGGAAATGGCCGATGCGATGGCGGCAGCCGACCTGGCGATCAGCCGGTCTGGAGCGTCGTCTCTGGGCGAATTGCCGTTCCTGGGATTGCCTGCCATCCTGGCGCCGTATCCGTATGCGTGGCGCTATCAAAAAGTGAATGCGCAGTATCTGGTTGACCGCGGCGCGGCGGTGATTGTCGAAGATGCCAGGCTGTCTGATGCCATGTTGAGTGAGGTGAAACAATTACTGGATGATCCGCAACGGCTGGCAGCCATGCGGCGGGCATTGCTGGCAATGGGCGGGCGCGACGGTGCGCGTGATATAGCGCAGCTATTGTTCAGGATCGGAACTGGAGTTCAACAAATGGCGTGATGAGTCTTGACAGGCGCTGAGCCGGTCACTGACTCACAGGTGCAGCATGATCAACTCGAATCTGGTTTTCATCATGTTCGTCGGCATCTTCGGCCTGGTTGGCGCGATGCGCGGCTGGGTGCGCGAGGTGATCGTTACAGCCAGCCTGATTCTGGCGTTGTTTGTGTTGAACCAACTGGGCGATAAGTGGAATACTCTGGTCGCCGGCCTTACGGCCCAGAAAAGCAGTGAGCAATGGCTGCTGCGATCTCTGCCATTGTTCCTCATCGCGTTCTTCGGTTATCTGGGGCCGGCGGTGGTGCGCAGTCGGTTCGAGCAGAATATGCGCGGCAAAGTGGAGCAGGGCATTCTGGCCTTCCTCATCGGCATGATCAATGGGTACATCATCTTCAGCACCGTGGCGTTTATCGCATGGCGGGCAGGAATCCTGGACAGCCCGCCGCCTCCCGGCGCAAACCAGTCGCCTTTGTTCCTGGCGCCCGTGGGCGGGTGGGGAGAGTTGTTTTTTCTGAAGAGCGCTGCGATTACCGTATTATCGGGAACCACACTGATCGTGGTACTAATAGCCGTGTTTTTATTTGTGATCGTTGTCATTGTCTGAGACGGCCTGACATGAAAATCCATATCATGGGTATCGGCGGAGCAGGGATGAGCGCTATTGCGCGCATCCTGCACGCGCGCGGCATTACCGTGACCGGCGATGACCGCGCGGCTTCTCCGGTGCTGGATGCGCTGCAGGCAGAGGGTATCCAGACCACTGTGGGCCATGACCCTGCGCACCTCGATGGCATCGACGTACTTGCGCCATCATCGGCCATCGCGAAAAGCGAACCTGAGCTGCTGGCGGCGCGCGAACGGGGAATCCCGGTGTGGCATCGCGGCGACGTGCTCAACATGCTCATGCGCGATCGCGGCGCCGGCCAGCCGACCATCGGCATTGCGGTGGCCGGCACGCACGGCAAAAGCACGACAACCGGCATGATCGCGACGATCCTGGAAGACGCCGGTCTGCAACCGTCCTACATCATCGGCGCGACGCCTTTGTCCCTGGGCGTCAACGCGCGCGCCGGCGCAGGTGCGGCGTTTGTGGTCGAAGCCGATGAATACGACCGCACTTTCCTGCGCCTGTCGCCCAGGATCGCCGTCGTCACCAATATCGAATTCGATCACCCGGATATATACAGGGACCTGAATGACACCATCGACGCCTTTGCCATGTTCGCGCGCAGCCTGCCCGCCGACGGCGCGTTGATCGCTTGCGCCGATGACGATGGCGTGTCTGAGATGCTGAAGCGCGCAGCGCCGCTCGCGGCGCCAATCGTTGACTATGGGTTCAAGCGCGGATCGTGGCGCTGCTACAATCCGCGCGCCAATCCGATGGGAGGATACGACTTCTCTTTCACTGGCATCGGCGGTTATGCCGGCGCGGTGTCATTGCTGGCGCCGGGAGAGCACAACGTGCTTAATGCGACGGCGGCGCTGGCGACGGCGGAGGCCGTCGGTGTGTCGGTCGATGATGCCGTCGCGTCGTTGGGCCGCTACAGCGGCGCAGCCCGGCGTTTCGAATTGAAAGGCGAAAAGCGCGGTATCCGCGTATTCGATGATTACGCCCACCATCCGACTGAAATCAAGGCGACTTTGCGCGCCGCCAGGATGCGTTTCCCGGTAGCCAATATATGGGCGATCTGGCAGCCGCATACCTACAGCCGCACAGCGGCGTTGATGGATGAGTTCGCGGTCGCCTTCGACGACGCCGACCAGGTTATCGTGTTGCCCATCTATGCCGCGCGTGAACGGGCGGAGGATTTTGGCTTCGAGGCCAATGCGTTGAATCCGATTGAACTCTCGCGCCGCATCAGGCACAAGCATGTGCGCAATGCCGCTTCACTGGGCGATGCGCTGGGAATGCTGGTTTCGCAGGTGCATGGCGGCGACGTCGTGATCACGTTGAGCGCCGGAGATGGCAACCTGGTGGGCGAAAGACTGCTTGAGATGCTGAGGTGAATGGACACAGTCACACTGCTTAAAGACCGCGCCAAGCGCAACGAACCGCTGGCGAAGTATACGACAGCGCGCATCGGCGGGCCGGCCGATCTGTTGATCGAAGCCCGCACGACTGAGGAATTGATTGCGCTGGCGCAACGGGCGGATGAAATCGGCCTGCCCTATATCGTTCTGGGCGGCGGCGCGAACATGCTGGTGAGCGATCTCGGCGTGCGCGGTCTGGTCATCATCAACAGAACCAAGGAGTTGAAATTCATCATCCGCGATATATCGGCGCGTCTTGAGGTGGACTCCGGCGTGGTGCTGGCGACGGTGGCGCGGGATTGTATCGAGCGCGGTCTGTCTGGTTTTGAGTGGGCGGTTGGCGTGCCCGGAACCATCGGCGGCGCGATCGTCGGCAACGCCGGCGCGCACGGCAGCGATACAAGCGCCAACCTGTACCTGGCCAAAGTCATGCGGCGCGGCCTTGCCCCGGAATACTGGACGCCCCGCCAACTGGCGTTTGGTTATCGCAAGAGCGCGTTGAAGCAGTATGCGCCAACCGAGCGCCCGGTGGTGCTTTCGGCCATATTTGACCTGAAGCGCGACCATCGCACCAATCTCGAACGCCGCGCGAACGAATATATTGCGAAGCGCAAGGCTTCCCAGCCGCCCGGCGCGACGATGGGCAGCATGTTTAAAAATCCGCCCGGCGATTATGCCGGCCGGTTGATCGAGGCGGCCGGACTGAAGGGAGCGACGTTTGGCGGTGCGATGATCTCACCCGTCCACGCCAACTTCTTCGTGAACGTGACCGGCAGCGCAAAGGCGAGCGACGTCAAAGCATTGATTGACCTGGCGCATAAAACCGTGCTCGAGAAGTTCGGCGTGAACATTGAACTGGAGATCGAATTGATCGGCGAGTGGGATACAGAACGGTTACAGATAAGCAATTAGCGGGCAGTAACACACGTGGGCGCAAGCCCGCGCCAATGAGGCACATACGCGTGATAAAGACTGAAGCAACTGTTTCGGTGAACCGGAAACTGAAAGTCGCCGTGCTCTACGGCGGACAGAGCGGCGAACATGAAGTGAGCCTGATGTCGGCTGCCTCGGTCATGGAAGAACTCGACGAGGCCAAGTATGATGTGACGCCGGTGTTCATCAGCAAAGAAGGACACTGGGACGTGCCGTTGGACTCGCTGCGCCAGTTTGACGTCGTGTTCCCGGTGTTGCATGGCCCCATGGGCGAAGACGGCACGGTTCAGGGTCTGTTGAAGTTGCTGGGCGTCCCGTTTGTAGGCGCCGGCGTCGTCGGTTCCGCCGTGGGCATGGACAAGGCGATATTCAAAGATATTATGCGCGCGCACGGTCTGCCGGTTGCCAAATCGCTGGTGGTGTTGCGCAGCGACTGGGATGACGGATCAGCGCAAGGCGCGGATGGCTTGCAGTTGGTTCAGAATCGCAGGAAGACATTACTGGAGCGTATTGAATCAGAGTTGGGATGGCCGATCTTTGTCAAGCCTGCCAACATGGGCAGTAGCGTTGGGATCAGCAAGGTCAAAGCGCCGCAGGATTTTCCTGCGGCTATGGACGAAGCGCTGAAGTGGGATCGTAAAGTGCTGTTGGAGGCGTCTGTCCCGCACGCCCGCGAACTGGAAGTCAGCGTGCTGGGCAATGACGAGTTGCGCGCATCCGTAGTCGGCGAAGTGCGGCCGCGCCGTGAGTTTTACGATTATGCAGCCAAATACCTTGTCAAAGGCGAGGAGGAATCCGAACTGATCATCCCGGCGCCATTGCCGGATGAAACAACCGCGCGATTGCGCGAACTGGCCGTGCAGGTCGCGCGGCTGGCCGACATTCAAGGTATGACCCGGGTCGATTTCCTGGTCAATGGGCAGAGCGGCGATATCTATGTGAATGAAATAAATACGATACCCGGGTTTACATCGATCAGCATGTATCCCAAGTTGTGGATTGAAACCGGCATGACCTATGCACAGTTACTGGACCGTTTAATCCAACTGGCGCAGGATAAATGACGAGTGAAACAATGGTTCGCATTTGTGCTTTGACTGGCGCTTTTACGAAACCCTAATATAATGTTTCTCATTATATTCTAATTGGGCTCTAATAAACCTATGGAGCAAAGATACCGACCGAAGCGCAGTAGTAAATCTCGCACCCGATTCGATGTGGCTGCGCATACCATGCAGGCTAAACGCATGCACGGACAGCAGGAAGGACTCGTCGTTCTGCCGCCGGTCCGCCGCGGGGTCGTGGTGGCTATACTGCTGTGCGCGGTTGTCGTGGTGTTTATCACCTGGTTTATGGGCGATGATTTTCGCATTCACAACATCACGGTGGAAAATAACCAGGCGGTACCGGCTACACAGATCATGGGCGCCAGCGGTCTGACCGATGAATATATCCTGTTTGTCGACCTGAATGCCGCGGCTAAGCGCGTGCAGGCGCTGCCCGGCATCAGCGCATCCGAGATAACCTGCACATGGCGCGCCGGTTGTGTCATCCTGGTGCAGCCGTCGCCGGCAATAGCGGTATGGCAGAGCGCCGGTGATAACACGGACAAGATGTGGTCGGATGGGCAGGGTAAAGTACAGAAAGCCCTCGGCGATGTGAAAGCGAAACTGACTATCCAGGTCGAAGAGGGCAGCCTCCCGACACTGGGCGCTCCAATCGATGATCATTTATCGAATTCACTCAACCAGGTGCTGGCGCTGCAGCCCGGTGTAACGAATTATTCGTACTCCAGGCAATACGGCTTGATGTTTACCGAGGCGCACGGCATGCAGATCCGTCTGGGTGTGGCGGCGCATGACGGCGACATGCGCAACAGGCTGGCGTTGGTGAAACAGATCAGCGATCAACTGGCTGCTCAAAAGAGCGCGCCGCAGGTAATCGATGTTCGATTCATGGGGGCGCCCTATTACATTAAATAGACGCGTGCCGACTGGTACGGGCCGGAACTGCGGCCTGGCGCGGTGGGTTACCGAAAACAGATGACTGATGGCTGAAAATCTATGGCAGAACCAAGGATAGTCACAGCGATTGACGTCGGCAGTTCGAAGATTGTCGCACTGGTAGGCGAAGCACGCGCCGATACCGTCCCGACCCTGCCCGGCGAATTCAGTATCATCGGTGTAGGCATCGTTCCATCGCGCGGGGTAAAGCGAAGCCAGATTATCAACGTGAATGAAGCCACGGCGGCTATTCGTGAAGCGGTCGACGGTGCGGAGCGCTCTTCGGGTTTGAAGATCACAAATGTGATCGTCAGCATCTCCGGCAGCCACATCACCTCGCAGAACAGCCAGGGGGCGGTGGCCATCAGCCGCGGAGACCAGGGTGTTGGCGTGGACGATATCAACCATGCGCTGGAATCGGCGCAGGCCATCACCGTGCCTAATAACCGCGAGATCATCCACGTAATACCGCGCCACTTCCGGGTTGATGAACAGGACGGCGTGCGCAACCCGATCGGGATGCTGGGATTTCGTCTTGAGGTTCAAGCGCACATTATCACGGGCGCGACAACGGCGATTCACAACCTCTTGAAGTGCACCAGCCAGGCTCAGGTTGATGTAACCGAATTGGTGCTGGCGCCGCTGGCGTCTGCTGAGGCGGTGCTGACCTCCACCGAGCGCGAGATGGGCGCGATTGTGGTCGATATCGGCAGCGGCACGGCGGATGTCGCCGTTTTCATCGATGGCGCCGTCTGGCATACCAGTTGTATCGAAGTTGGCGGCTCGCATTTCACCAGCGACCTCGCGTTGGTCCTGAGGTTGCCGCTGGAAACTGCCGAGCAGATCAAGTTGTCCCACGGACATGCCAATCTGGCGGATTTACCGGCCGACCAGCCCTTTGTGGTAGCCGGTTTTGGAGACGAGCAGCGTGTCAGCGTGCAACGCCGCGAGATTGCAGAGATTCTGCAGGCGCGCGCTGAGGAGTTTTTTGGAATGGTCATGCAGGAGGTGAAACGCAGCGGCTATGACGGACTATTGCCGGCGGGTCTGGTCGTTACGGGCGGTGGCTCACTGCTGCCTGGCATGCGCGAAGTGGCGCGTCAGGTCACCGGTTTGCCCGTTCGGATGGCGCAACCCAGAGATATACAAGGCCTGGTGGATTCGCTTCATTCACCCGCGTACTCAACCGGCATCGGTCTGTTGAAGTGGGGGATGCACGATGTGGTTGCCCGACCAAGCAAACGCAAGCGCCCCACGTTTACCATCGGGATCGGCGGTTGGTTGAGAAATCTGCTGCCGGGGTGGCTGGTATGATGCAAGCCAGGACGACGAGTATGACGGTAACCAGATGACAAATTCCAGATTAAAGGTAAGTGTGTGGATTAGCCGCTTGACTTTGGGGATCATTTCACTAAAATCTGTGAACACCCCGTGGGCTGATCCACTATAAGGTTATTATTGACAGGTAAGGGGTAACTAATGGACACATATATGGATACGCAGTCGACTCATGCGGAGTCACCAGCGCAAATCAAAGTAGTCGGCGTTGGTGGGGGTGGCCAGAATGCGGTTAATCGAATGATTGCCGAGGGAATGGCCGGCGTAGAATTTATCGCCGTCAACACCGATCAACAGGCGCTCATGCTGAGCAGCGCTCCATTGCGCGTCCGTGTGGGCGATAAGGTTACTCGGGGACTCGGCGCCGGCGGCAATCCCGAACTGGGCGAGAAAGCCGCGGAAGAATCCTCTGATGAACTGTACACGATCATCAAAGGCGCCGATATGGTCTTCATCACCTGCGGCATGGGCGGCGGAACCGGGACGGGCGCAGCTCCGGTTATCGCGCGCATCTCCAAGGAACTCGGCGCACTGACTATCGGCGTCGTGACCCGGCCATTCTCCTTCGAGGGCACACCGCGCCAGCGCGCAGCCGAAGCCGGCATTGAGAAGCTGAAGGAGCATGTCGATACACTGATCGTTATCCCGAACGATCGATTGCTGGATATCGTCGATAAGAAAGCCAGCCTGCAACAGTCATTCCGCACCGCCGATGACGTGCTGCGCCAGGGTATCCAGGGCATCAGTGAAGTCATAACAGTGCCAGGGCTGATCAACCTCGACTTCGCCGATGTGCGCACCATCATGTCGGAAGGCGGCGCCGCACTTATGGCGGTTGGAACCGCTACCGGTGAGGGACGCGCGCGCACTGCGGCAGAGCAGGCGATTACGTCGAACCTGCTGGATGTGACCATTGATGGCGCGCGCGGCATCCTGTTCAACATCACGGGCGGGCCGGATCTGAGCCTGTTTGAGGTGAACGAGGCAGCCTCGCTGATCAAGACGGCGGCGCATCCCGACTGTAACGTGATCTTTGGCGCCGTCATCGATGAAACGATGAAGGAAGCGATTCGTATTACCGTAGTCGCGACGGGTTTCGACCAGACGTCGGCTGCGCCGCGGCGCGCGATCCGTTCACAAGCGGCCACAACATCGGCTCGGCCAATCGGTCGCCAGACCGTCCCGGTTATCCGTGAACCGCTTGAACCGACACCGGTTCAACCTTCGCAGCGAGCTACGTCGATCGATCCTGACAATCTGGAATTGCCATCTTTCCTGCGCCGCAAGTAAGGTTTATCATTGCCGTGATGGGCGAGTGTACTGCGCATTCGCCCATCACCGTCATGGTTTCGCGCTGCTTGCCCCACTTGCAGCTCGCTGTTGGATCTGCAGAAATTTAAACTTTCCTACGTTGCCAAGGATTGACAAGGGTGACGCAAAAGCTTACAATCTGTCTCCCTTACGGCCATATATTGGGCTATGCGAAACACATACCCCCACATGTGGTGGTCATAATGACATTGTCTAAAGGGGAATTATGAAATGTCCAGCTTGCGGGTCGGGCAGTACACATGTTGTTGATACCGTTCGTGAACCAAACGGAGGCATTCGGCGCCGGCGCGAGTGCAAGTCATGCGGGAGGCGGTTCAGTACGGTGGAGCGCATTGTGGAGACAATGCCCCTGGTCGTAAAGCGTGGAGGCCGCCGAGAAGCGTTTAGCCGCGACAAAATACTCGCAGGTATCCGGACTGCCTGCGCAAAACGGCCGGTGTCGGCGGATGATATTGACCGGCTGGTCGATCAGATCGAGGCGCAAGTGCTGGCGATGAACAAAGCGGAGGTATCCGGCCGCGATATTGGCGACATGGTCCTGAACGGCCTGCGCAGCCTGGATGAGGTTGCCTATATACGTTACGCGAGCGTTTATCTACATCTGAAAGATCTGGAAAGCGTCAAGCTTGAGATCGAGAAACTGCTTGCGGAACGGTAATTTCAACTGATGGGGAAGTCAAACTTAATCAAGTGAGGAACTGAAAAATGCTGGGTGCGATAGAAACAAACCAACAAACAGATCCTAATCGTTTGAACGAATTGGGGGAGAAGATCTTTCTCGATCGCTATGCGATGAAGGATATGACGCGCAAGACCCTGGCCGCCGGCGACACGGTTGTAGTGCTGGTTGACTCGCGCACAAACCAGCGCGAGATCGGCGTCGTGGCGTCGCTGGAATCCAACACTGTCACGGTTGAGTTGCGCGACGAAACGATGATGACCGTTGCCCTGGAACAAGTCGACAAACCGATCGAGACTCACCCGTCGCAGATGATGGATCGCGTCGCCCGCGGGATCGCCTCGGCTGAGAAGACGCCCGAACTGCGCGCCGCCTGGGAGCGCAATTTCCGCTCGATCATGGAAGGCTGGAAGTTTGTCCCGGCGGGCCGTATCCTGACCGCCGCAGGCAGCGATCAGCAACTCACGTATTACAACTGCTACGTGATTCCCAGCCCGGCCGATTCGCGCGCCGGGATCATCACCACCTTGTCGCAAATGACCGAGATCATGTCGCGCGGCGGCGGCGTGGGCATCAACCTGTCTTCATTGCGGCCGCAGCACGGCTATGTGCGCGGCGTGAACGGCCGTTCGAGCGGCGCCGTCTCCTGGGGCGGCCTGTACAGTTTTGTGACCGGGTTGATCGAGCAGGGCGGCAGCCGCCGCGGCGCCTTGATGCTGATCCTCAACGATTGGCATCCCGATATCCTTTCGTTCATCAACAGCAAGCGTGTTGCGGGCAAGATCACCAATGCCAATATCAGCGTGGCAGTCTCAGACGCTTTGCTGGAAGCGGTGAAAGTCGACGGCGACTGGGATCTGGTCTTCCCGGACACCGCCTATCCGGACTACAACACGATATGGGACGGCGACCTGCGCAAGTGGATCGATAGCGGGCGCCCGGTAGTGCGGTATAAGACCGTCAAGGCGCGCGAGATATGGAACAGCATCATTGAGAGCGCCTGGGCCAGCGCCGAACCCGGCGTCTTCTTTAACGACCGCTATAACCGCATGAGCAATTCGTGGTATTACGCCCCGATTATCTGCACGAACCCGTGCGGCGAGCAGGGCCTGCCGGCCTGGGGCGTGTGCAACCTGGGCGCAGTGAACCTGGCGCGGTTCTACAGGAACGGCGACGTCGACTGGGACGATCTGGGCGAGACTGTGCGGTATGCCGTGCGTTTCCTGGACAACGTGATCGATGCGACGCCCTATTTCTATGACGAAAATAAAGAGCAACAGCTCAAAGAACGGCGCGTCGGCCTGAATACCATGGGTGTGGCGGAACTGATGATCCGGCTGGGTATCCGTTACGGCAGCCAGGAATCATCCCGGTTCCTGGACAAACTATATGAGTTCATCGCCGTCAACGCCTATGAAGCATCCATCAGCCTGGCCGAGGAACGCGGCTCTTTCCCGGCGTTCGATGCCGAAAAATTCCTGCAGAGCGGTTACATGCAGGCGATGCCGGAGCCGATACGCCAGGCCGTGGCCAAGAAAGGCATGCGCAATGTCACGCTGCTGACACAGGCGCCCAACGGCACCATCGGCACCATGGTCGATACATCGACCGGGATCGAGCCATTCTTCTCGTGGACCTATTTCCGCAAGTCGCGCCTGGGGCTGCACGAACAGAACGTCAGTGTCGTTGACGAATGGAAAGCTGACCATCCGGGTGAGGAATTGCCGTCCTACTTTGTGACTGCCATGAGTCTGGCGCCGGAGGATCACGTGCGCGTGCAAGCCGATATCCAGCGCTGGGTCGATTCGAGCATCAGCAAGACGTGCAACCTGCCCAATAGCTACACGGTCGACGACGTGCGTTCGCTCTATGAGTTGATGTATGAACTCGGCTGCAAGAGCGGCACCGTCTACCGCGACGGGTCGCGCGACGAGCAGGTGTTGACGCTCAAAGACGAAAGCGCGAGCAAGGATGAGGACAAGACCGCAGGCGCCGCAAAAGTCAGCAAGAACGGCAACCAGAAGATATTCCGCTTCGAGCACGCCGTGGAGCCATTGCCGGCTCAGCGCAGCGGCTCGACAATCAGCAAGCATACGCCGCTCGGCACGGTGCATACCACCAGCAACCATGATGAAAACGGCGACCCATTCGAGGTGTTCATCACGATTGGCAAGGCCGGCAGCGACCTGCAGGCCGACGCAGAGGCTATCGGCCGCCTGGTTTCACTAATGCTGCGCATCGCATCGCCGCTGACCCGGCGCGAGCGTATGGAACTGGTCATCTCGCAACTGGAAGGCATCGGCGGCTCGCACTCGGTTGGCATGGGACCGAACCGCATCCTGTCGCTGCCGGACGCGCTGGCAGTCACTCTGCGCGAGATGTACTTTAAGAAGGAAGATGCGGAGCAGTTGCCGTTGCCCATTATCAGCAGCATCCCGACACAGCCATCAGAGCACATACACAGTACGCCGGGAGTGAATGGCAACGGACACCTCAGCCCTGACGGGAAGCTATCCGGCGCCGACTTATGCCCGTCGTGTGGCATGGGCACATACGTTCGTTCCGAAGGTTGCAGGAAGTGCCTGTCGTGCGGGTTCTCTGAGTGCTGAGCCGGCATGACTGGCGGCAACGCCTATGTCTCTAATCGAACGTGACCTGACCTGGCTTACTGCCGAGGCGCGCAATGACTCTGACACAGCGCAGCAGATCATTGAAGCGCTGGCGGAGCGCGCGCAGACGTTGCAGCGCCAGGCTGATGAGTTGCGCGCCGAGACCGCCCTGCTGAAACGCACGGGCGGTCAGCAGACCTCTCTCGAGCAGGTACAGCGACTTAAGACCAACCTGCGCGATCTGCGATCCCTGGCCGAACGCAAGGGATTGAATCGTGACGTCATCTCCATGCTGGCTTTCAGCGGCCACGGCGTGCATCTGGCTGCTCCGGCGCCTCTCGAACAGACACTGACGGTGCTGACCGCTCCGGATGAGCCAATCGATGCGCTCAAACCGCTTTATCTGTCCAGCGGCACGTGGTTTGACTCGCTGCTGGCGGTGACGTCAAAGGTTCGTTTCGCGATCGTGAACGGCTTAAGCCTGCGTTACAGCGAGAAGCTGGACTGGCGCGACGCCCGCTCGATCAGCGGTCTGGGTCTGGCGCGCGCGGAACGCGTGGAAGCAGTTTGTGCGCTGGACGAACTGCATCCGCCGCGCGCTGTGCTGCTGGTTACCCGGCAAGGCTGGGTGAGGGTCATGTCGTGGTCGCATGCCGAGACGATCCTGCTCTCCGGCCAGTCGATGACACTGCCCGGCACGGGCGATAGCCCGGTGTGGATCGGGCCGTGTGATACGGATGCCGACATACTCCTCCTGACGCGCAACGGACGCTGGACGCGCTTCCCGGTCGGGATGATCCCGTCCATCGGTTGCTCCGGTGTCACACTCGATCAGGACGACGATGTGGCCGCGGCAGCCGTTCTGAGCAGGCAGAATGCCCCAGCCGCGGTCTGGTTTATCGGCTCAGATGGGTCGCTCTTTGCTCTCGCAACCGAAGGCCTGGCGCCGCATAAAAAACCCGGCGCCAAACCAGGGCCGTTGACACGGCGTTTCGTCGGGCTGGCGTGCTATGGCATCACGGCGCGCAAAAATGAACTCGTCGCCCTGTTATCCAGCCAGGGCGAGTTGCATATCGTCAGCATGAAAGGGCTGCCCATCGCATCAAAGCCATCTGACATCCAGCCGCTCAAAGTTTCCTCGCAGCGCATCATCGCCGCGACCCTGTTGTGATGGTCACAGAGCATTTTCCGCATACCTGTACGGTTCAGGCGGCAGCGCAAGCGACTGCCGCTTCCGCCGCAGTCGCTTGCGCTGCGGCGGGGGAGTGGTAACCATGCAACTGGGCATTGACTTCGGCACGACGAATACCGTCGCCGCCATCATCGGTCCCGATGGCGCGCCAACAGTACTACCGCTGGACCCTGATGGTTCCGGCCAGAACACCTTGCGCACGCTGCTGTATGTCGAGCGCGACGGCATGATCCATACGGGCGGCGCGGCCGTGCGCCTGCATCGCTCCCAGAATGTGGGTCGTCTGCCCCGCTTTGCCAGGGCGTGGGTCGGCGTGATCGACATCGAGATTGGCGACGCGGTGGTCAAGGGATACAATATTCCGGGCGGCGCCATGTCTGTTGAGGTCTTCGCCGATGTTGACGCCGATGCGCCGGGCCGGCTGCTGCACTCGTTGAAAGGACCGCTGGCTACAGCGTATGCCGGCACCAAGCTGTTCGACCGCGAATACACGCTCGAGGAGCTTATCGCGGAATTCCTGAAGCGCGTGCGAGCGCGCGTCGAAGACCTGACCGGTCGGGTTGCGCAAGAAGCGGTATTTGGCCGGCCCGTCAATTTTGCGGGCGCCAGGGTAGAAGCCGACAATTGCCGCGCACAGACGCGCCTGCAGCATGCCGCTGAACTGGCGGGTTTCACGCGGGTGGCATTTGAGCAGGAACCGATTGCAGCCGGGCTGGCGTTCGGCGCGCAGCGCCGCATGGCAGCCGGAAGCCATGCCCTGGTGTTTGACTTCGGCGGCGGCACACTGGACATCGCGGTGCTGCGCGTGGAAAGCGGCGGCGAACAGCGCGTGCTGGCGACCGGCGGGGTCGGCATTGCCGGCGACCATTTCGACCAGTCCATCTTCCGGCGCGCCATGCTGCCCTGGCTCGGCGAAGGCGTATTGTGGGGGCCGCAGAAGCTGGCGTTGCCCGCTCATCTTCTGGACGCGCTGGGCGACTGGCAGGATGTGGTCGCCCTGTGCAATGCGCCGACGCTCGGTTTTCTGCGCCAGGTGCAGGCGGATTGCAGCCAGCCCATCCGGATTTACGCGCTTGAGGATTTCGTATTCAAGGGTTATGCCTTTGATCTGTACGAAAGGGTCGAGCAATGCAAGGTGGCGCTATCGACACAACGGTTCGATGTAATCGGCTTCGACGAAGAAGCCATCTCGATCTGGCAACCGATTACGCGCCGGCAGTTCGAGAGTTTCATCGCCCGCGACGGCCGAACGATCCGCGACACGACACTGCAGACGCTCGAAAGCGCCGGATTGCGGGTTGACCAGATCGACTTTGTGATTCGCACCGGCGGTTCCTCGTCAATTCCATACTTCATCGATATGCTGGCGGAGATGTTTGGCCGCGAGAAAGTTGTTGAGTCTGACCTGTTCACCAGCGTAGCCAGCGGGCTGGCTGTGCGCGCCGCGCAACTCTAAACTCTCTCCCGGAATCCAACGACCCATTAGAATGGCGGACATGGAGCAACACCCTCTTCTGGATTATCCCGACAGCGTTGAGGCAGGCGCTGCACCATCGAAAAGCGCAGCCGGCGTGGCCTGGGATCTGAGCGTCTTCTACAGTGGACCGGATGACCCGCGCATCACAGCCGCGCTGCAGGATGCCGCAGCGCAGGCGGATGACTTCGAGCGCCGGTATCGCGGCACGCTGAAAGTCGACGGCGGCCCAACGCCCGATCACCTGCTGGCTGCATTGCGCGAGTACGAGTTGCTACAGGAGTCGATGGTCAAAACCAGCGCCTATGCGTCGCTGCTGTACGCGGCTGATACGGCCAAAGACGCGCACCGCGTGTTGGCGCAGCGCGTTGAGGAAGCCATGACGGCTTTGCGCAACAAGCTGCTGTTCTTCGAACTGGAATGGCTGGAGGTTCCCGATTACATC
This sequence comes from Chloroflexota bacterium, assembly GCA_023382055.1. Lineage (GTDB taxonomy): Bacteria > Chloroflexota > Anaerolineae > J036 > Brachytrichaceae > CAIXPS01. The sequence goes on along the minus strand of JAMCQN010000013.1, from coordinate 18,080 downwards.
GCGGAGCGGCTCATGGGCGATCCTGCGCTGACCGGGTATGCCCATTATCTGCAGGCGGAACGGCGCTTCAAGCCCTATACCTTGAGCGAGGCGGAAGAGAAGATCATCAATGACAAGAATCTGACCGGGATTAGTGCGTGGCAGAAGCTGTTTACCGAGGTCACATCGGCGCTGCGTTATCCTGTCGAGCGTGACGGCGCCAGGCAGGAATTGAACCAGAGCCAGGTGCTGACGCTGTTGCGCGACCCGGACCGCTCGTTGCGCGAGCTGGCCTACGATTCGCTCTATACGACGTTGCAGCAAAACAGCCAGGTGTTGTCTTATATCTACGACACGCGCTTCTAGGATCACCTGGTTTCCAATCGCCTGCGACATTATCCCGACCCGATGGCGCAGCGCCACCTGTCAAACGAGATCGATGCCGCGTCCGTTCACGCCATGATGGCGGCGGTGGAGCGCAACTACACGCTCGCCCATCGCTACTTCAAAATGAAGGCCCGGCTGCTTAATCTGCCGAAACTCGAACTGTTCGATCAGTATGCACCGCTGTTCGAAGTCAAGGAAACCTATAGTTACACGCAGTCGCAGGAAGTCATCCTGCAGGCGCTGAACCGATTTTCACCGGAGTTCGCACGGATCGCCGGGCGTTTCTTCACTGAAAACTGGATCGACGCAGACCCGCGTTCCGGCAAACGGGGCGGGGCGTTCTGCGCCGGGATCGCGCCGTCCGTGCACCCGTTCGTTTTATGCAGCTATAACGACGACATGCGCGACGTCATGACCGTTGCGCACGAACTGGGTCACGGCATCCACTTCTACCTGAGCGGCAAACAGACCCTGCTCAACTTCTATATGAGCCTGCCCGTGGCAGAGACGGCCAGCGTGTTCTCGGAAATGCTGGTATTCGACGACCTGCTGGCGCGGCTGACCGACCCGCGCAAACGCCTGGCGCTCATCTGCGGCAAGCTGGAGGATAGCTTTGCCACGGTCTTCCGCCAGACGGTGCTGACGCGCTTTGAGGAAGGCGCCTACGCCGCGCGCGCCAAAGGCAGATTGAACGCGGAACAGATCGGCAGCATCTGGCTCGCAGCGAATGCCCCGTATTATGGCGACTCGGTGAACCTGACGCAGGGTTACGAGTGGGGCTGGTCGTATATCCCGCACTTTATCAATACGCCTTTTTACTGCTATGCCTATTCCTTCGGCGAACTCCTCGTGCTGGCGCTGTACGGCAAGTACCGCCGCGAAGGGGCAGCGTTTGCGCCGCAATACCGGGCGTTGCTTGAGTCAGGCGGCGGCATGTCGCCCAAGGATCAAATGGCTGCCATCGGCATCGATATCAGCGCCCCCGCTTTCTGGCAGGTGGGATTCGATGAGCTGGAGCGGTTGGTCACAGAGGCCGAGAGACTGGCGGGTTAGAAATATTCCTTCAAGTCCATGCCGTCGAAAATGGGTAGAATGAACCACTATCGAATGCTCGCCGTAAAATCCTTTGCCATACATCAGGCCAAGACAGATAATGGGCTATGGTTGCAGCACGTTGTAAGGCTGTGATTCTCAGGAGTGGAAAGAAATACCCGCTTGACAATATAACCTCAGCTACCGATAATCGGGCTATTGGCGCTCAGGTCATCTCTTTGAAGTCCACGATGCTAGCACCTGTTTACCATGCCATTAATATCGGTAACGCAGGATTTCGAGCAGGTTTGCTCGCCAGTACGCTGTGTACTGACGAGCCTGTTTAAGGAGGTGTGTTGCCAGGAGAAGAAACCTCACTGTTTTGATTCAGATCAACACTGTACCATTTTCAGTATTGAGCGTTCGTAAACGTGATCAGTCCTTAAGGAGGATGAAGAAATGTCAGGATCGAAATATTGGCGAGCTGCCAGCTTACTGGCTGTAGGCAGTCTGGTGCTGGCGGCATGCGGACAGGCCGCCACGCCGCAGGTTGTCAAGGAAACGGTGGTTGTCAATCAGACGTCGGTCGTTAAGGCGACCGTCGAGGTTGCCAAGGAAGTTGTCGTAACCGCCACCCCGGCGCCCACAGAGGCCCCGACTGCCGTCCCGGCAGCCCAGGCAGTTGATACTGTGGTGATCGGCCAGCAGCAGGAACCCAGTACGCTGCACCCATTGCTCGCAAACGAATCATCGGCAGTTTATGTTCTGTCGCCGGTGATTGTCGGTTGCATGGGGCAGAACGAGAAGCACCCGCCGGAATGGATTGCGCTTGGTTGCGAAACCGTGCCGACAATCGACAATGGCGGCGCCAAGTTGGTCGGTGATGGCGCAGATCAACACCTCGAGATCACCTACAAGATCAAGCAGGGTTGGCGCTGGACAGACGGCGCCCCCGTTAAGGCATCCGATGCGGTTTATGCCTGGAAACTGGCCATGAATCCCGATATGGCAGTCGCAAACCGCACCTTTGTCGAAATGATATATTCCGTCACCGCGGTGGATGACAGCACCTATCTGGTCAAAGTGATGAGCGAGAATCAGGCCAAGCAGGCTGCCGCTGGCACACTGAAGGGCGATGTAGACTTCGCCGCCAATAAAGCCGACTACGGCCCGGACGGCCTGAACTTCGGCGCGCAATCCGGTCCAGTGGTTGACCCGGTATACTGGGCGGACTTTAACCCCGGATGGATGCCCGAGCATGTCCTGGGTTCGATCGCTCCCAAAGATCAAGCGGCTAGCGACTACGCCAAGAAGCCACTCGGCGACGGCCCATTCGTGATTACCGATTGGAAAGCCGGCCAGGAAGTGGATATGGATGCCTCCGACAAGCCGTTCCCGCTGGGTAATCCCAAGTTGAAGCACATCATCTTCCGCTTCATCTCCGGCGGTGCAGGACCCCTGATCGCCGCATTGCAGAAGGGCGAGATTGACGTGGTTCCGGGCAATGTCGGTGGTTTGAGCACCAGCAATGCGCCGGATATCGACAAACTGACTGCAGACGGAAAGTACAAGGTGATTTGGAATACCGGATACGCCTGGGAACATATCGACCTGAACACCTCGAAGGCGCCGCTGAACGATCCCGCGGTGCGTAACGCCCTGTTCTATGCGATTGACAAGAAGTCGTACATCGACAGCCTGTACTTCGGCAAGAACGAGGCTGTGGACCTGCCCGGGCCGACCACGGCATCCAACTCATGGGCGTACACGGATAACTATACCAAGCATCCGTTTGATCTCGACAAGGCCAAGGCCACACTGAAGGACGCCGGCTGGGATTGCAGCGCGTTCCCCTGCGTGAAGAAAGACGCCAGCGGCAAGGAAATCAAGTTGTCATTTACTTTGATGACGACGACGCGCTCCGACCGTATTCAGTTGGCCCAGGTCATTCAGCAACAGTGGAAGAAGATTGGCGCAGACGCTAACCTGCAGTTCCTTGAGGCGCGCAACTTCTTTGCCATCGGCGGCAATGGCCCGTTGTCGGCTGGCACGTTCGACGCTGGCATCTACACCTGGTCCGGCGGCGACGACCCGAACTTCTATGCGCTATACGGGTGCGCGAATATCCCCACCAAAGCCAATAACTATGCCGGACAGAACGACCCGCGCTGGTGCAACAAAGATGCCGACACGGCGATGAAGGAATCCGAGCAGTCTTTGAACACGCTCTCGCGCGACAAGCGCAAGCCGTTCATCGAGAAGTTCTTCCAGGATTTCAGCGCCGACGTGCCGGTCATTCCGCTGCATGCCGCGACAGAACCGTATGTCTACGCCGCTGGTTTGACCAACTTCAAACCCGGTTTGACTTCGGCTTCCGTCATGAGCTGGAACAGCTGGGAATGGGAACTGTCGAAGTAGTGGTAGTGAACAGGCGGTAGTTCGCTTTGGGCAGCCTAAAAACTACTACCAAAACTGAGTGGGCGAGGGTTCTGGAACCCTCGCCCATGTTCAATTGGTAAAATCCCCGTATGAGTAAATTTATCCTCAGGCGCGTCTTTCAGTCCCTGCTGCTGTTGCTCCTGATCTCGATGCTGTTATACCTGATACTGAACCTCGTGCCGGGGGGGCCTTTCGATATGTTGAGAACGGCCAATCCGCGCATCACTACGACGCAGATAGACCACCTGAACGCGCTATTGGACCTGGATAAGCCATTATTACCGGGTACCTATTGCCCGGTTGTCGCCGGCGTCAAGCAGGCCTGCACCATAGACCCGGGACGTTACCTGCGCTGGCTGGCTAAAGTTGCGCAGGGGAACTTCGGCGTCTCCTGGACGATGAAAATCGGCCAGAATGTGATGTCGATGATTGGCGGGCGCATAGGCTATACGTTATTATTGATGGGTCTTTCCACCTTTCTCGCGATAATCATCGCCGTGCCAATCGGCATCTATTCTGCGGTGCATCAGTACTCTAAAACGGATTACATCGTTACCACGATTGCTTTTTTCGGCCAGTCCATGCCGACGTTCTGGACCGGGTTGATGGCCATATCGATATTCGCGGTCGGTCTGAATTTATTCCCGACCGGCGGTGTAAGCACCGCCGGCAGCAAAGGAGACATCATCAACGCGATTTCCCGCATTTTGACGCTTGGCAAGGCGTATCCACAGATTGCGGGACAGGAAGGCAAACTGATCCTGGATGGTCTCCTGCATGTAGCGCTTCCCTGTTTAGTGTTGACGTTCTTTAACCTCGCGGGCTGGAGCCGCTTTACCCGTTCATCCATGCTGGAGGTGTTGCGCCAGGATTACATGCGCACCGCGCGAGCGAAGGGTTTACTCGAGCGCGTAGTTATCCTCAAGCATGGCCTTCGCAATGCGCTTATACCGCTCGTTACGATTTTTGCATTGACAATCCCCAGTCTGTTCGGCGGCGCATTGATTACTGAGAGCATTTTCTCGTGGCCGGGTATGGGGCGCATGCTCATTGAGGGCATTGAAAATGTAGACTGGCCTGTCGTTCAAGGCATCCTGGTGATTACATCGTTCCTGGTCGTATTTTCGAATCTGCTCGCCGACATACTTTATGCGGTGGTGGACCCGCGTATTTCTTATGGTTAAGTGGAATTGAAAATGGCTGCAACATCTTCGGCAATTGGCCAGACTGAAGTATCTTTATTCTCACAGCAGAAGCCGATGGGACAATGGGAAATGGCGTGGCGCCGGTTGCGCCGCCACCGTCTGGCAATGCTCGGGCTGGTTGTTCTGGCGGTTGTTGTTATCGCCAGTCTGGGGGCAGACTGGATCGCGCCATATAAGTACGACGAAATCGATCTGCGCCATACCTATGCTCCCTTTATGACGCCCGGTATGCCGGGACGGGCGACACACTATCTGGGAACCGATGGCCTCGGCAGGGATGTCTTCACGCGTTTGCTCTATGCCGGGCGCGTGTCGCTGGGTGTTGCGCTCTCCGTCACGATTCTGGTGACGATATTCGGCGTTTTTATCGGTTCTGTATCGGGTTTCTTCGGCGGCGCGGTAGATTCTGTATTAATGAGGTTCACCGATGTCATGTTGACATTGCCCGACCTCCCGCTGCTGTTGATACTATCCGCCAGCTTGCGACAGTTCGCCCAATTGCAGGACCTGCTGGGCGACTTACTCGGTGTCGCGATCATTGTTTTCGTGCTCACGATATTCGGCTGGATGAGCGACGCGCGTCTGGTGCGCGGCCAGGCGCTCAGCCTGCGCACGCGCGAGTTTATCGACGCGAGCCGATCGCTCGGCGCCAGCCAGGCGCGCATCATATTCAGGCATATCGTGCCGAATGCGCTCGCGCCGATCATTGTGAATGCGACACTGGGCTTTGGCGGCGTCATTATCGCTGAATCCGCATTGTCGTTTCTGGGTTTTGGCATCATGCCCCCCATTCCCACCTGGGGCAACATGCTGAACGACGCCCGCAGCGCGCCGCTGCAATATCTGTTCGTTCAGGCGCTCTGGCCGGGATTCTGCATATTCCTGACAGTGCTGTCGATCAATTTCGTTGGCGACGGCTTGCGCGATGCGCTGGATCCGCGCTTGAAGATGTAATCATCGACGATTGCTGGATGGATCAAAAACCCGCACGCGTGCGCTACAACCTGTCAGGCTTACTGGCAGGCATGTTAGGTTTTGAGGCGGTGGTCGTATACGGGCGGCCTTGAATCATCTGGGATATTAGGAAATCCGGGTTATACTCAGGCAGACTTTTCATTGGTATTACACGGCAAATACGCCGAACTCTTTTGTAGGAGAACTGAATGGGCGCAAATGTGAAAATGGATGCACCATCTGTCGGGCGCACGCCAGCCTTAAATGGTAAAGGCGATTACCTGCTCGATATCCATGGACTCAAAACATACTTTTACACTGAAGATGGTGTAGTCAAGGCCGTAGACGGCGTGGACATCAAAGTCAAACGCGGTGAGACACTCGGCATCGTCGGCGAATCTGGCTGTGGCAAGAGCGTAACATCGCTTTCCGTCATGCGGCTCATCGGCGCGCCGGGCAAGATCACGGAAGGTGAGATTCTGTTTGACGGCCGGGATCTGCTCAAATTATCGGAACAGCAGATGACTAAGATCCGAGGTAATCGCATCTCGATGATTTTCCAGCAGCCGACGACGTGCTTGAACCCCGTGTTCAAAATCGGCGATCAGGTTGCGGAGGTACTCGACATTCACCAGAGCCTGGGCAGGGAAGCCGGTTGGAAGCGCGCGATCGAACTGCTGCGCATGGTGGGTATCCCCGAGCCGCAGAAACGTGTGAATTCTTATCCGCATGAGATATCCGGCGGCCAGGCGCAGCGTGTCATGATCGCCATGGCGCTGGCCTGCGCCCCGGAGCTGCTGATCGCCGACGAGCCGACGACGGCGCTCGATGTGACCATTCAGGCGCAGATCCTCGACCTCATGCGCGGCCTGCGCGAAAAGACCGGCACGTCGATCATCCTCATCACGCACGACATGGGCGTCATTGCGGAAATGGCCGAGCGTGTGGTGGTGATGTACGCCGGGCAAATCGTTGAAGAAGCCGAAGTCAAGACGCTCTTCGCGCATCCGCTGCATCCCTACACACAGGGCTTGCTGGGATCGATTCCTGTCCTTGGGAAAGTGCGTGAGCGCCTGGATGTGATCCCCGGCTCCGTGCCGAACCTGTTGAATCCGCCGCCCGGATGCCACTTTGAACCGCGTTGCGAAATGTGCAAGGGTCTGGCGCGCGAACGATGCAAGGCGGAAGTTCCGCCGTTGCGTGAGATCGAACCCGACCATTTTGTTCGCACATGGCTGTATGACTACTAAAATACGAGCAGTAGCCGCAGATAGATAAGATGGAATCGATAGTTCTGGTATAAGAGGCAGGCTGGAGAATAACAATATGACCATGACTTCGGAGATCAAAGCACAATCCGAAATCCCCCATCCCGATTCAGAGGATTTATTGCAGGTCAAAGACCTTGTCAAGTTTTTCCCGATTAAGGGCGGCATCCTGCAGCGCACGGTCGCGCAGGTTCAGGCGGTCAACGGCGTTTCATTTAATGTAAAAAAAGGCGAAACGCTGGGATTGGTCGGCGAATCCGGCTGCGGCAAAACCACGGTCGGGCGCACGCTGTTGCGCCTGACGCCGGCGACCAGCGGGAGCGTTATCTTTGAGGGGAAGGACATCTTCCAGTTGTCGGGATCGGAACTGAAAAGGGTCCGCCGCGACATGCAGATTATTTTTCAGGACCCTTACTCGTCATTGGATCCCCGTATGCCGATTGGCGAAAGCGTGGCCGAAGGTCTGCTGGTGCATGGCGAGCGCGACAGCAAGAAACGCAATCAGTATGTCATGGAGATGCTGAAACGCGTCGGCCTGGAAGATTACCATGCACGGCGTTACCCGCATGAGTTCTCCGGCGGTCAGCGCCAGCGCATCGGCATCGCGCGCGCCCTGGCGCTGCGCCCCAAGTTTATCGTATGCGACGAGCCGGTTTCCGCGCTGGATGTCTCTATTCAATCGCAGGTGCTGAACCTGTTGAAGGATCTGCAGCGGGAGTTTGGCTTGACGTATCTATTCATCGCCCACAACCTGGGCGTCGTTGAACATATCAGCGACCGCGTCGGCGTGATGTATCTGGGCAAGATGGTGGAGTTGACCGACCGCGAGACGCTGTTCCGCGATCCGTTGCATCCCTATACCAAAGCGCTGCTGTCGGCCATCCCCATTCCCGATCCGACGATCCACCGCGAACGCATCATCCTGGAAGGCGACGTGCCCAGCCCGATTAACCCGCCGAGTGGCTGCAATTTCCACACGCGCTGCCCGTGGGTGATCGACAAATGCAAAGTGGATGAGCCCAGGTTTGAGGAGCTGAAACCGGGGCATCTGGTGGCCTGCTGGGTCGCCAAACAGAGGGTTGAAGATGAGAAGCAACTCAAGCCCATTTTGAACGCTTAACCGATCCTTTCACCGGGCAAAAAATGCGGTCTCGCCAGTAAGGCGAGACCGCATTTTTTGTGGCAATATCAGCCTTAACTCGCGTTATAGCTCCGTCAAGAAACGGATACTGGCTTCGATGCCCTTCTCGTAACACCGAACTGGATAATGCTCATCGGGCGCATGAATGTTGTCGCTGGATAAGCCGAATCCCAAGAGTGCGATGGGTTTACCCAGCACATCCTGGAAGTCGTTGACGACTGGGATTGACCCGCCTTCGAGTACATAAATGGGAGCCTTGCCGTAGGTCGCTTGCGCCGCTCTGGCGGCTGCTTGTATCTGCGGCGCATCGCGGTCGATCAGCGTGCCGCGCGTACCCTCCTGGAGCACTTTGAATGACAGGCTGACGCCGGGCGGTGTTAGCGCCTGCATGTACTCGACAACCGACTTATAGATCTCGGCGGGATTCTGGTGGGGAACCAGCCGGCAACTGATCTTAGCGTGCGCGGTTGCCGGCAGCACGGTCTTCGCGCCTTCACCCGTATACCCGCTCCACAGACCGTTGATCTCGAGGGTCGGCCGCGCGCCCATGCGTTCGGCGACGTTGTAGCCTGGCTCGCCAAAGACCTGGCTGGCGCCGCTCTCGGCCATGATCTGCTGCTCGCTCATCGGGATGCGCGCGATTTCTGCGCGCTCGAAGCTGTCCAGCACGCGCACCGCGTCGTAGAAAGCCGGCACAGTGATGTGCCCGTGTTCATCCTTCAAACGCGCCAGGATCTGCGCCAGCGCCATGGCCGGATTTTGTACGTTGCCCCCGTAGCTGCCCGAATGAAGGTCGTGCGCCGCACAGCGCGCTTCGACCTCAAAGTACAGCAAGCCACGCAACGCATAGAGTAATGAGGGTTGATCCGGCGCGAGCAGCGCCGAATCGCTGATCATGATGACATCGCACGCCAGCAATTGCTTGTTCGCCGCAATGAAGGCGCCCAGGTGCGGACCGCCGATCTCCTCCTCACCCTCGATCAGGAATTTCACATTCACGGGCAACGGCGTCTTTTGCGCCAGGAAAGATTCGACTGCCTTGATGTGCGCCATGTGCTGGCCTTTGTTGTCACTGGAACCGCGCCCGTAAATCACCCCGTCTCGGATGACCGCTGCGAACGGATCGCTGCGCCATAAATCCAATGGTTCGGCGGGTTGCACATCGTAATGGCCGTAGACCAGCACGGTAGGGCGGTTGGCGCCGGCGCTCAACCATTCGGCGTAGACGACCGGATGGCCGCCGGTTTCCATGACGCGCGCCTCCATGCCGATAACGCGCAGGTGATCGCATAACCAGGCTGCAGCGCGGTTCACATCCTGCTTGTGTTGCGGCTGCGCGCTGACACTCGGTATAGCCAGGTATTCGATCAGGTCATTGAGGTATTTCTCGCGCTGTTGTTGCGCATAAGCGATAACAAGGTCTGACATCACAACTCCTATTTCATTTTGTAGCCCGGACGATATCGTAGTCGACCAGCCATTGGTCTGCCTGTACATCGTGCAATCCAAGGTGTTGCAGACGCGCCACAAAGGCGCCCGTCGGCAGCGTGCGCCCGGGCATCATCCATGCATCCGGGCCGACTCGGTTGCTGATGAGCAGCAACCCGCCTGGCTTCAACACGCGGATCATCTCATCCAGCGCCGCCTGCGGATCGGGGAAAAATTCGAGCGCTTCCAGGCAAGTGACTACGTCTGCGCTGTTGTTGTCATAAGGCAATTGTTGTGCATCGTGGCGCGCCCACGTAATCGCCTGAGCGTGCTCAGCGAGTTTTGTCTGTGCAATAGCGAGCATGCGCGCCGACAGGTCGAGTGCGATGATATGCCCATGGAAGCGCCGCTGTGCGAGCAACAGTTGCGGCAGCCGCCCCGTTCCCGTTGCGATATCCAGGATCAGCGGCTTCGCCGGGGCAGCGCGGCTCAAGTGGCTCATGATCGGTACGGCAAGCATGACTGTGTCGAGTTCCGGCGCGTACTGTTTGACGCCATCGTAGCGCGGGGCATACCAGTCATACAGAAGGGTAACGACGCGGCTGCCCAGGTAAGCGCCTTCAGCGACGGCGAGTTGCCAGTATATGACGAGACCTAACAGCGCAACCGCGATGCACCCGCCGATAATCCAAACGATCATGTCCTTATGACCATTTGCTCTCCAGAAGGGTCGGCTGATACGATTCGATATAGGCGAGCGCGCTCGCCGCATCGGGAGCGTCATAATAGAGTTGCCGATATTGACTCTTGGTAAACTGCTGCGCGTAGAATTGCTCAAACAGATCAAACAGGCGGACATAGAATCCCAGTTGATTCAAGAAGACGATCGGTTTATCGTGCGCCTGGAGCTGCTTGAGTGTGAGCACCTCGATGACCTCTTCCAGCGTGCCGAAGCCGCCGGGCAGCGCGATGAAGGCATCCGAGCGGGTTTCCATGACGGCTTTACGCGATCGCAGGTCCCGGGTCACGATCAATTCGTCGGCCTGTTCGTACGCCACGCCGCGCGCCCGGATGCTTTCGGGAATAACGCCGACGACTTTTCCGCGTTGCTGGTGAACCGCACGCGCCAACTCACCCATCAAACCGACATTTGAACCGCCATATACCAGAATATGGTTGTGTTGCGCGATCAGCGCGCCCAGTTCGGCCGCCGTCTGGTAGTAAGCCTGCGGGATGGCGTTGCTGGATGAGCTGTAGACACAAATAGATTTCGACATCTGATTACTGGTCAATGTCCGGTTCGTCTATCTGGGCGGATCAGCAAGGTCGCGCAGGCGTTGATCCACGCGCGCGTTGACGGTGCTCTCAGGATACCGGCCATTGGGCGTGCGTTCGCCCGCCGGCACACCGGTCAGCAACTCGACGCCCTCATCGATGTTACTGACGGCCCAGACGTGAAACTGGCCGGATTTGACGGCGTCGATGACTTCTTCGCGCAGCATCAAGTCCAGCATATTGCTCTGCGGGATGATGACGCCCTGGGCGCCGGTCAGGCCGCGCGCATTGCACAGGTCGAAGAACCCCTCTATTTTCTGGTTGACGCCGCCGATAGCCTGAACATGCCCGTGCTGGTTGACGGAACCTGTCACCGCGATACTCTGTTTGATCGGCAGATCGGCCAGCACCGAGAGCAGTGTGTAGAGTTCGGCGCTCGAGGCGCTGTCGCCGTCGATCGTGCCGTAGCTCTGTTCGAACACCAGCCGAGCCGAGAGCGAGACGACGCGCTCCTTCCCGTAGCGTTGGGCCAGATAGCCGTCCAGGATGTAGACCCCTTTGCTGTGGATCGGGCCGCCGAGTGCGACCTGCCGCTCGATGTCGACGATGCCGCCGGAACCAGGTTCCACCGTTGCGGTGATGCGGGTCGGCCGGCCAAACTCGTAATCGCCCAGGCTGATGACCGAAAGCCCATTGATCTGGCCGACCATCTCGCCGGAGGTGTCGATCAGCAGCGTGCCGCGCAATACCATCTCGCGCGAGCGATCCTGAAGCAGACTGGCGCGGTATTCCTTCTCCGCCAGCGCCTTGCGCACGTGGGCGGCGCTGATCGTGGCGGCTTGTTCCTGCCCCGCCCAGTAATCCGACTCGCGGATCAGATTCGCGATCGCGCCGAAATGGGTCGACAGCTTCTGCTGATCTTCAGCCAGGCGCATCGCCTGTTCCAACAGGCGCGCCGCGCCGGTCTTGTCGGGATGTCTGAGATTCTCGCGCTGGCACAGGGTGGATACGAAAGCGAGAAAGTCGGCGATGTTGTGCTCATCGCATGGCATGGTGGTCTCAAAGTCCGCTTTGACCTTGAACAACTCGGGGAATTCAGAGTCGTATTCGTGCAGCCAGTAGTAAATGTTCGCCGGTCCGACCAGAACGATTTTTATATCGAGTGGTATGGGCTGCGGCTGCACCGTTTTAGTGCTCAGGAACCCGAGGCGCTCGCCGATTTCCTCGATCATGATTTGCCCTGACCGCAGGGCGCGTTTCAGGCTGTCCCAACTGGCGTACTGCCCCAGCGTGTCTTCTATGGGCAGCACCAGATATCCGCCGTTGGCGCGGTGCAGCGCGCCCGGTTTCACCATCGTGAAATCGGTGTACATCGACCCATACTGGGTTTCTTTCTCGACCCGTCCGAAGAGGTTGGTATAGCTGGGATTCAGCGCGACGACGACCGGCGCGCCCTGTGTCCGGCTGTTGTTCACCAGCACGTTCACATCGTACTTGTGGAACGGTAACTCACGCGACCAGGGAGTGGCGGTTTGCACGCCCTCCTCAGCGCCGGCGCCGCCCGTCTTGAACGGCTCGATATTCTGCAGGATGTCCTTCTGCATTTCCTTGAGGTATTCACTGATGTCTTCAATGCCGCTGTACTTTTTCTGCAGGCCATCCACGAGTTCGCCGACGATATAAAGCGCGATCTGCCGGTCCAGCTCCTGCAGGCTTTCCTGTGCGGCGCGCTCCAGGTTATGCAGTTGCTTGAAGTCCTCTTTCAGGCTGTCCTGCAACGCCTCGCGCCGGGAACGGAATTCGTCCCGCGCCGGGATCGGCAAGGCCTGGAATTCCGCATCGGTGAGGGCATGACCGCTGAGAACCGGCGTCATGGCGACGCCGGTCGGCGTGAACTGCAGGAGGAATCCAGCCTGTGCCGCCTGATCGTTGACGCGCTCAATCACCACTTCACGCTGTTTCCCCAGCGCCTTGGTGATTTCATCCCGCTTTGCGCCGTAGCCGTCGCTTTCGAACGCCTTCGGCAACTGCGAGCGCAGGCCGTCGATCATGTTTTTCATGTCCTGCTGGAACTGGCGCCCTGCGCCGGGCGGCAGCCTGCAATATTTCGGCTGGTAGGGATCTTCGAAGTTATTGACATAGCACCAGTCTGACGGGGTGCTTTTCTGTTTGGCGAACTGTTCCAGAAACGATTCGACCGCCGTCATCTTGCCGATGCCGGCTGGACCTGCCACGTAGATATGGAATCCATCTTTCTGCATGCCCAGCCCGAATTGCAGCGCCGAGACAGCGCGTTGCTGACCGATGATGCCCGACAACGGCTGCAACGATTCGGTTGTGTCAAAGCCCAGCGCATCAGGCTGGATTGACCGTCGTAGTTGCTCTGGCGCGAGTTCCTGGATCATGGATTTTCTACTTGATGGAGATTTGCAGAGAGAGGTCAGTTTCTACTTCGGATAATCTCTTGTTGTAGATTCCGATAATTTCCTTAAGCAGACTATAGAAGTCTTTCTTTTCCTCAATTGCCATCTCAATGATATTCAACGCGACGAAATCTTCAATTGAGACAATAGTCATCTCACTCTCGATGCTTTCTTCCTGGGCGAGAATTCTGGCTTTGTTTATTTCTTTATCGGGCGCTAATAGTACTGGATGTCGTCCAGCCTTGATATTAGCCCCGCATTTTTCTATAACATTTCTTGACGGTGTTGCGGTAACGTGATATACGAGATCAGCAATTTCAAAGTCCCCATGCCGCTCTGTTTGCTGGTCGCCGGCGTGAGCAGCGTAGTTGTTGATCTCTAAATGCTTAAAACGTCGCTCAAGCTTTGCGCCCACGAGATGCTGCTCAACAACTCCACCTGATCTATGTTCCGCGTTCTCAACAATCATACTGACCCAGCTTGATGGCGCTTGGCGTCGATCGAGTTGAAGCTTTAGGTTTTGACGCTCTAACCATCCTTTCGCACGCTCGACCAGGATGCCTATGCAGTCGGTCAGAACAAGACTCCTTTTATCGGATGGCAGCTCTGCCAGCCTTTTGCCCCAATCAAAGCGCTCAAAAAGGCGCTGACCATCCTGATGAGCCTGCCGTGTTGTTACTTCCTTGAGGAATGATTCCGGTATCTCATATTTGGCAAGTACTTGACCTAGCCGTGAACGAGTTCCTTTAACTTCGCCGCCTTTGCTGACAACGTCATCGCGCATAACCGGGCAAGCATCTCGCAAGTGATCGAGCACAACAATGCCAATTGCCAAACTGTTTCTCGAAACTTTTCCCCCACGAGTACATGATGCGAGCCATTCGTTCACTGTCTGGCGGCTATCGAGCATTATTTTCTCGAGCATCTTGTCGCCCATGTCCTACCTCCCACTGAGCAGCGTTGAGCGCGCTGATAAGTTTAGCTTTGAAAGCCAGCATTTTGTGCTGGTCGCGGGTTTCGTGCTCCCATAGTCTGAATACTGTCCACCCATCGGCTCTTAGTCTCCGGTTTATCGTTCGTGCGCGTTGGCGATTGTGGTTAATTTTCTGTTGCCAGTAATCGCGGTTTGTTTGCGGTAGTTTGCGTTTACAGCGTGGACAGCCATGCCAGAAGCAGCCATCAATGAAAATAGCGATATGCTGGGTATAGAAAACAACGTCAGGCTTTCCAGGCGTGGTCGGGTCATTTTTCCTCCAACCTGACAGATGCATACCTGCTAGCGTCGAAAAGAGACGCCGTTCAATACCTGTGTCACTTCCTTTCACAGCCCTCATGGTTTTCCGACGTTCAACTGGTGACAGATTGTCAGCCATAAGAGGCTCTGGTTGCGATTGGCAATGCTTCAACGAGCGGGTTCAAGACGTTCTGGGCAATCCATGAGATCGCTGGTACGCATACGGCGTCTCCAAATCCAGTGAGTGCCTGGACGCTGCTTGCTTCGATTGGGTAGTGATCAGGCACACCCTGCAGTCTTGCGTACTCGCGAGGCGTCATAGCGCGCATCTTAATCTGACCGTGGCCCGCTTGTATCAGGAATTGCTTCCCGCTTCCGCCCACGGCAGTACGTAAACAACCCGATATATCATCGTCTCGGACTTCAGCGCGCTGCTGGTCTTCTCGCCTTCTTCGGTAAAATGTCCGATATGTCGTGCGCGGTTCATTGGCTAGTATTGACACACGTTCTCGATGGGATTCCGCCATCATATTAAGATGACGCTGTACTTCGCTTTCGGACCACCATCGCTCGTCAGACTGATCGATTTGTTCTATGATGTTAGCCAGACCGTGTGTTTTCAGAGGCGGGGGATTCGGTATACGAGTCTGAAACCAGTGTAAGTCAATATTAGCAGCGATAGACTTCTTCAGTTGCTGAGGAAGAAGAGAACTTGAACGTTGAGGTATTAGTCTCAATTCGCTAAAAGACCTGGGTAATTTCGCTCCCACAAGAAAAACGCGTAAGCGACTTTGAGGTGTAAATCGCAGCGCATCAAGTGTAAATACATCGCACGCATAGCCAAGCTTGTTCAATGCTTGTACGGTTACTCTAAAGTCTCGGCCCTTATTTGAGAGCAACCAACCAGGAACGTTCTCTACTAGAACTAACGGCGGTGCGTTGCTTCCCTGGGCCTCGAGCATTCTTATAAAGCCCCAGAATGCGCTTGAGTGTTTGCCATCAATTATGCCGTTCATATTCCCGGCAAGCGACAGGTCGATGCAAGGGAAAGAGCATGTTGCCAGTACAGTTGTCGGTATATTGCGAGGGATGAGATGAAATACATCGTCTATGACATAGTGATCATAACTAGCTGGATAAAACGTGCGATACATCTCGAACTTTTTCAGGGATATGTCGTTGGCGAATACCACTTTCCATCCTTGTTGTTCTAGTCCCATTCTGACTAAGCCAATACCGGCGAAATATTCAGCTACAGTTAGTTCTAAGGAGTGTGGGTACGCGCGATAGTCAGTGTTCATATCTTGCAAACATTATACGTTGAGCATATACGCCAACGACGTATTTAATCCCTTCAGTCATTCCTGTGTAATCGCCCTGTGTGTACCGCGAGCCTGGTTCACAATAGAGCGGACTCTCATACGACCTCAATCGCCGCACGCTGGATGTTGATCTTGCGGATGATCTCCGGATCGAACTTCGGCTTGCGATCATAGGTGTATAACCCGTTCACCTCCTGCTCCACATTGGTTAATTGGGTGTAGCAGAACGCGAACATATTCGGGTTGAACAGCAGCGTCTCGGTAAGCGCCCGGTAGCGCTCGATGAACTGCTGTTCCGTGCGCGGGCGGTCCCCGTATCCCCATGACTGGTCATCGGTCTGGCCGGGATTCCACCAGATGCCGCCGTACTCGCTGCAGAAATAAGGCTGGCCCTGGTAGGGTGCATCATGGCGCGGGAAGTTCTGGTAAATCACATCGCTCGTTCTGACAGCTTCAAACGCCGCGGCGAATTTCACCGCGTCCTGTTCGTAATTGTGGCAGTCGTATATATCGGTCCCTACGTGCACGTAACCGCTCGTGTCGATAACCGGGCGCGTCGTGTCGACGGCTTTGGTGGCGCGGTAGATCATGCGCAACAGTTCGGGATTCTGCTGGGGATTGGTTTCATTGAACGGACACCAGCCCACGATGGAAGGATGGTCAAAATCGCGATCCAGCGCTTCCAGCCATTCGCCCAGATAGCGTTCCAGCGCCTGGGGATTCGCGTGATCCAGACCCCAGTTGGGATACTCGCCCCATGTCAGGTATCCCAGCCGATCCGCCCAGTAATGAAAGCGCGCCTCAAACACCTTCTCATGCAGCCGCGCGCCGTTAAAGCCCATCGCCATGGACAGTTCGATATCGCGGCGCAGCGCTTCATCGCTCGGCGCGGTGTAGATGCCGTCCGGGTAGAAGCCCTGATCCAGCACCAGGCGCTGGAATACCGGCTTGTGATTGATCAGCACGCGTTTCCCGTCGATGACGATGTTGCGTAAGCCGAAATAGCTCTTCACCAGGTCGCCGGCTTGACCAGGCCGGCTGAGCGTGAACTCCACGTCATACAGGTACGGCGCGCCCGGCGCCCACAGGTGTGTCTCGGATAGATTCACTGTAAATGTCACCAGACTGGATGCCGCCACATCGGCTTTACCCATCTCCTTTCCATCGCCGAGGACTTTCGTCTGCAACCGGTAGCCATCGGTATGGCCGTCGATGCCGGCCTGGATCGTGATCGTTCCTTCGTCAATATTGGGGTAATACTTCACCGTTCGGATAAATGTCTCCGGAACAGCCTCAAGCCATACCGTCTGCCAAATGCCGGTCGTGCGGGTATAGAGACACGAGTACGAGTGGAGTCTTTCACTCTGTTTGCCGGTGGGCTGCAGTTTGCTGCGGGTATCGTCAACCGCGCGGACGACGATAACATTGCTTCCCGGCGCGACCTCGGCGGTGATTTCAAACGAAAATGAGGTATAACCGCCGCGGTGGAAGCCAGCCTTTTTGCCGTTGACCCACACCGTGGTTTCATAATCGCACGCGCCGAAATGCAGGAAAATGCGCTTGCCCGGCGCGTTCCAGGCAGCGGGGGGCTCGACTTCGCGCCTGTACCAGACGGACGGCATGAAGTCTTTCTCGCCGATCCCCGAAAGCTCGCTTTCCGGACAAAATGGGACGGTGATCTTCCTTGCTAACGGGTGTCCAAGATGGAGGTTGCGCTCCTCGCCGGACAAACTGGCATCTGTCTCAAACTCCCATTCGCCGTTCAGGTTCAACCAGTCGGCGCGCGTGAATTGCGGGCGGGGATACTCCGGTCTCGGTATGCTAGTGACGGTATTCATTGAACTTGTACTCCTATGAGGGTTAGTAGAGGCTTGGTCACAATTCATCAGACCGCCTGCATAAACGCTTTGAGGCCGATGTTGAGACTCAAACCATGCTCGAAACGATAAAGCAACGCCATCTGATAGACGAAGATTGCCCCCAAGGCAAAGCG
>JAMCQN010000168.1 GCA_023382055.1 Chloroflexota bacterium | reverse complement strand
CTCCCGTTCGCTTCTTCCCACTCAATGAGCGTGTGATCTGGTCATGACTGATGCTGCCCTCTACCACTTGTTCCAAACCGGTGGCGGTCGCTTGTCCAAAGCTACACAGCAAATAGTCGCTATACAAGTCGAGTAAGTCTTGCGTCATGTCCGCATTTTACGGTGGTTCTCCTGCACCGCACCTGCGTAACATGAGTTAAATAACATCCAGGTCGTTGCGTTCCGGCAGTTGCGGGAATGGCGCGTGCGGCTCGTTCTGATACCAGTAGGATGTGGACGCGATGTCGTCCTGCAACGGCAGGTAGGGGCCGTTGATGCGCCAGCCCAGCGCCTGGATCGTCACGCGCAAGTCCTGCTCGAAGCGGATGGGGTCCATGATGTGCCAGCGGTACAGCCCGAAGCGCTGCTGGCTGCGGTACAGGCCGTCGGGTTTGATCACCTGGGGCAGCCCGGTATAAGGGCCGCTGAACAGTCCGTACTCGCCGCGCGGGTGCTCGAAGTTCCACGCCCCGCCGAAGTAGTCCTCGGTGCCGGTGCCGCAGATGGTCGGGAAGTCTTTGTCGCCGTCCATGTAAAACTTGATCTCGCCCTCGCCCCACCAGCCGCTATTGTTGACGCCCCAGGCCAGGTACGTGCCCACGTAATGACCCTGGCCGCGCACGCCGTCCAGCAGCGTATGCACGCTCTTGTAGGGCAGCGGGTTGCTGCGCCGCCACTGGGCGTGGAAATAGGCCGCGTCTTCGGGCACGTCGGTGAGCGTGTAGTTCACCTGGTAGTACACCGTCACCTTGTCGTCGTGGGTGTTCTCCAGCGTGATGCGCGCCGACTTGCGGAAGGGCATCTCCCAGTACGAGTTGAAACCGCCGGCCGGATTGACGGCTATCGCCAGCGACGTGACGTTGCAACGCGTCAGCCAGCCATTGCAGAAGAAGTCGCCCACGGGCGCTTCCACCGAGGGCGTCTCCTCGCCGTCCCAGTAGATGCGCAGGATCACGCGCCGCCAGAAATCGGGGAACAGCGTGAGCCAGATCTGCTGGATGGCGCCCATGCCATCGATGGCGGCCATCGTGTGCGTGGTGTGTGCGGGGATGTCGACGCTGGGCGAGACTTTCCAGCCCTGGCCCAGCTCGCGCGCGACGTTCGCGCCGGTGCCTTCGGTCGCCATGCCGGCCTTGCCTTTCTCGCCCGTGAAGTTCTCCGGGCTGATCGAGCGCGTGCGGGCGTGCGACAGCCGCGACAGGTTGCCGAGACTCATATGTAGACCGTTGAATTGTTCAGACATGTTTGCTCCCGTTGAGGTTGGAGATTAGAGATTGGAGATTGGCAGATTAGTCATGCGTCCAACATCAAACATCATGGTCTGACCTCTGACCTCTGACTTCCTGCCTCTTGCCTCTTGCTTCTTGCCTCTCCCTTCTCACTTCCGTATCCGCCTCACCGGCGTGAGCGCGTCGATGCGCGCAGCCAGGTCGTCGATGATGGGGTTGTATTTGGCGTGCAACTCCGGCAGCGGCCAGATGCGTATGTTGCTGTCCAGCAACTGCATAGCGCCGCGTGCCGCGGACGCCGCCAGCGTGATTGAAAACTCCAGGTCGTCGTGGGTGCGCTCGCTCACATGACGGCGATAGTCCTGCAGCGCCTGGGCTGCCTGCAGCGACAGTTCGGCCATCTCCTGCGGGCCGCCGCACAGCACGGCGTAGCCGGCCAGCGGCTGGCCCTCTTCGCGCAGCCGCACGAACTCGCCGATGGCGGTCGCGTCCGAGTCGGCCAGTTCCTGCAGGCGCGCCCGGATGGGCGTGAGGGTTGCCTGCAGCTTGCGCGCGGCATCGGCCTGCGCGCCGCTCACGCCTTCCGCCAGGCTGCCATTGGCGGTGGCCTGCCCGAGGCTGGCGGCCAGCGCGCCGCTGAGCGCCACGGTCGCGCCGGCCTGGCAGTGCGTCGCCAGCGCGATGGCGTCGAGCATCTCGCCCGTTTTCTGTTGCGTTACGTTTGGGGAATGGTCTGTCATATGCAGCGATGATACACGTTTCCGCCAAACGGGGAGATGATCCTTAGAGAGATGACCCTTGCGAAGGCTTCGCAAGGGTGCGCGCATAAGGCGGCGCGATCTTCCTGCTATACTGTCGCGAAATCACACAGCGCATTGGTCGCAGAGACACGGCGCGTTTTAATATCTATTCCCAGTATCCTATGGAACTGAAATATCTCGGCAAACCGTTTAGCCATGCAATCGACGAACTGGATACCATCCCGGCCCGCGAGGGGCTGGCGATGGTGACGATGACCTCGGATGAACTGACGTCCGTGTGCCCGCTGACTGAAACGCCCGACTATTACAGGGCGTCCATCCAGTTTGTCCCCGACAAATTCTGCATCGAGTCGAAGAGCCTTAAGCTCTATCTGATGCACTTCCGCAACGAGCAGATCTTCGCCGAAGACCTTGTCGTGGTCATCCGCGACAAGGTGGTGGAGACCATCCACCCCAAATACTGCAAGGTCACGCTGGTGCAGAAGTCGCGCGGCGGCATCGTCATCGAGACGGTGTCGGTGTTCGGGCAGCCGCCGCAGGGTTTGTAATACAAAAGTCCGACATCTGGCAGATGTCGGACTTTTTGCGTAGCTTACAGCGTCTGGCGGACCAGCGCGGCGATGTCCATGAACTCTTTAGCGTCCAGCGAGGCATCCATGCCCATCGAGGTCATGCGCGGCAGCGTGCTGATGACCAGCAGCGCGCCGCCCTCCTGAGGCAGCAACTTGGCCACCCGCTCCGTCTTGATCGTCAGACCGCCCACCTCCGACTCGGTGCGCGAGAACTTGCCGATACGCTTGGCAATCTCGCCTTTGGCGTTCAAACGGCCGATGATTTCCGGGTCGCCGCTGAACTTGGCCGAGCCGAACAGTTTGGCCGCCTCGAAGGTCACCTCGCTTTTGACCGGCTTGCTCATTTGTGTGGTGTAGAGCAGCAAGCCGACGTGGCAGCCCACC
>JAMCQN010000058.1 GCA_023382055.1 Chloroflexota bacterium | reverse complement strand
GTCATAACCCGGATGTACTTCACCATGTCTTTCGCCTGAAGATAATAATCTTGCAGGGAGAATTTACCATTTCTGGCCGCCGGCGTCAAGGTGTTCAGCAGCCTGTTGGGTCGATATCCGCCAAAAGGCTTAGATGCCTGCCGAGACAGGCGCTACGCGACCAGCATGGCCTCGTCGGTGATCACATCCCCGTGCTGAACCTCCTGTTCGCGATACTGCAAATCGTAGAGCTTGGTATATTCCCCGCCCAGCGCCAGCAACTCGGCATGCGTGCCTTCCTCGGCCACCTGCCCATCTTTCAAGACGACGATCTTATCGGCGCTCTTGATCGTGCTGAGGCGCTGCGCCACGATAATGGCGGTGCGGCCGCGTAACACCTGTGCCATAGCCTCCTGGATGGCCGTCTCTGTCTCCGTATCCACCGCAGATGTCGCCTCATCGAGGATGAGGATGCGCGGATTCATCAGCACGGCGCGGGCCAGCGCCACGCGCTGTTTCTGCCCGCCGCTGAGACCCACACCGCGCTCGCCCACCCTGGTCTCATATCCCTTGGGAAGCAGCGCGGCGAACTCGTGCGCCTGCGCGACTTTGGAAGCCGCCACGACCTCCTCGATGGTCGCGCCCGGGCGGCCAAAGGCGATGTTATCCTTGAGCATGGCCGAGAACAGGAACGTCTCCTGCGGCACGATGCCGATCTGACCGCGCAGTTCAGACAGCTTCATGTCCCGCACGTCCACGCCGTCGATCAGCACGCGACCGCCGGTGACGTCGTAAAAACGCGGCACCAGGTTGATCACCGACGACTTGCCGGAGCCGGTTCCACCCAGGATCGCTACCGTCTTACCCGGTTCGACGGTAAACGTCAGCCCCTGCAGAACAGGCGTCTTGAGATCATCGGGAAACGAGAACGTCACATCCTCGAACTGCACCCGCGCCGGTTCCTGCGCATGCGATCTCCCCTGCTCCCCGTCTCCCACTCTCCGCTCCTCCTCTTCACCCGCCGGGTCGCGGATGATCTCAGGGGCATCGGCGATGGCGAACAGGCGCGGCGCCGAGGCCGCCGCTTGGCGCATGATGCTGACCAGCCAGCCCGTCATGCGCACCGGCCAGATGATCGACCAGATGTACCAGGTGAATGAGAAGTAAATGCCCATCGTCAACGAACCCTGCACCAGGCGCAACGCGCCGACCATGATCATCACGATGAAGGACAACCCCGATACGAAGTCCATCATCGGGAATGCGCCGGCCTCCAGCTTGGCGCGGTCGATATTCCGGGCGCGGTTCAGCATATTCTGCTCGTCGAACTGCGCCAACGCGTGCGGCTCGCGCGCAAAAGCCTTGACCACGCGCACGCCGGCGATGTTTTCCTGCAGCACGGTGGTCAGGCGCCCCATCTGCTCGCGCACCGCCACCCAGGCCGGGTCGATTTTCATGCGGAAACGCACGATGGCATACACCATCAGCGGCATGGGCAGCAGCACGGCCAGCGTCAACTGCCAGTCCAGCGTCATCAGGATGATGAACGTGAAAATAAAGGTGCTGCCTTCGGTCAGCATCGTCGTGAAACCGAACGCCACATATTGCTCGATTGCATCCATATCGCTGATCATGCGCGACATGATCTGGCCGGTCGGCATGGTGGTGTACCACGAAAACGGCAGGTACTGCAGCTTGCGATAGAGCATGTTGCGCAGGTCGCGCACCACATCCGTCCCGATGGCGCCCTGCCAGACGCTTTTCAGATAGTTGAACAGGCTGAGAAATGCGGCTGAGACCAGCAGCAGACCGCCGTAGAGCGCCACCGCTCCCATATCCTTAGCCGTGATCCCACGGTCGACGGTCAAGCCAAGAAAGTACGGCTCCAGCAGGCCGGACGCCAGCGCGGCAACGGCAAAAACCGCCAGCACGATGGCGCGGCGCCAGTATGGTTTTACGTACGGGATCAGGCGTTTCAGTTCGTTCATGGCGTAATCTCAAATGGCGATCACAACGGCATCTAACACGGGCGCTGTTTGACGGCCAAACGCGCGGCAACAAAAAACCACGAGCGCCTTGTTTGCTCGTGGTCTCTAAGTTCCCTGGACTGTTGTTTTTACGTCAACCCGGCTGTTGGACGGTCCGGGATGCGGCGGGCAAGAGACTGGAGCAACGCTCTGGCGATGCGGAATCTGGTATGTTGTTGACTCGAACCATCGTGATTGCTCCTCCTCTTTTACAGATTTTTTGCGACCGTGTGGATTCTACAGGATGGAAGCCCGTGTGTCAATTCCATTCCCAGGCATTCCAGGTCATGACGCCGAACCCGCCATACTTCACACCGCTCACGCCTTGCGCAGGGAAAGCCAGCAACGGCGAATAGAGCGGCGCAAAGAGCGCCGCGCCGTTGATGGCGTCGAAGACCTTAGTGATCGCTTCCACGCGCCCTGCTGTGGAGACCGCTGCTTCGCCCGATTCGGCGGCGAGGATCAACCCATCCAGCGCGGGGTCGCAGTACCCGAAAACGTTGCCTTGCGTGGGCTGCGGCGCGGTTTCGCCGGGTATGCTGGCGCAATCGAACACGCCGTTGAAGCGCGTCAGCGAGGGCGCCTGATACAGCGCGGCGTCGAAGTTGCGGGTGAGCAGAATGCCGCCCCGGTCGAATGAGGCGAATAATCTGCTCTGCTTGCCAAGCCCGGCTACGATATGTATATCAACGCTGAAACCCGCCGCTTGCAATTGCTGCTGGACGATCTGGCTGATCGCGTTGCGCGGGATGCGCTCATTGGTCGTCAACGTAAAGCTGAGCGTCTCGGTCACGACCGCGCCGCTCTTCTGCTTCACCTGGCGCGTGCAGGGCAGCGCCTCACACGCCCAGCCCGCCTCGCCCAACAGCGCCTTCGCTTTCGCTGCATCACCGCCGGCGAGCAGCCCCGCATTATTCATCGAGTAAAAAATGCCGGTCGGGTCGATGATCTGCGCAGTCGTTACCGGCCCTGTGACAGGGTCGCGCATGATCGCATCGGCATTCACAGCCAGCCGCAGCGCCTGCCTGACTTTCATGTCATCGAAAGGCGCGCGCGTCGTGTTCAGCACGATCTGCTCCACCACAGGCTCGACGACCTGCGTCATTGCCGCCGTCGCGCTGATCGCACCAACAGCCAGCGGTTGACTGAGCTGTGCGTCACCGTTTTGGACCAGCCCGGCTGCTGCGGCTTCATCCGGGACGAACTTGAAAATGATGGCCGGGATGTTTCCCTGGGGCTGCAGCGGGAAAGGCTGGGCGGAGCGCGTCAATGTCAGGTCGCTGCCCTTGTTCCAGGCGCTGAGTTCGAAGGCGCCGTCGCCGACCGGTTTGGACGCAAACGCGTCCGTCAGTTGCGCTTGCGGCGCTACATTCTGCAACAGGTGCGCGGGGAGCCAGCGCACGACCGCCCAGTAATTGGCGTCAGCCAGGGGCGTGCTCTGCTTGGCATATGCAGCATAGTCGCCGCGCTGCGCAAAATAGTCAAAAGCCACATCGCCCTGCAGCCTGCCGGCGGCGGCCTCGCGCGCCTGGGCGGCGCTCATGAAGCTGACCACAATCGTACGCTCGTCGGGCGCAGTCATCGCATATACCTTTTCCGTCAGCGGGTCGCGCAACTGCGCCCCCGGCGACATGATCGTGCGCCACGAAAAGATGGCATCCTGCGCCGTCACGGGTTGGCCGTCCGTCCAGCGCCAGCCCTGGCGGATATGAAAGGTGGACTCCAGGTGACGGGCGTCGCCTTCGCCTGCCCATCTGGCGCCGCCGTTCTCCAGCGTGGGCACGGCGTCGCAGCCCAGCGCTACCGGCGATCCATGCTCATCCTGGCCGATGCACCCGACGAATAGCGCGCCCAGGATGGCCTGCGCCGACTGCGATGTCGCGTACAGCGGATGCAGCGAGTCCGGTTCGCCAATCAGGGCTATGGTCACTGGTTTTGGCGGAACCGGCGTCGCCGTTGGCAGGGGTGTAGCGCTTGGCGGGATAGGTGACGGAGTCTCCGATGCAGCGGGAGGCAGTGTCGCCGTTGCGGTCGGCTCGATGATCATGGTGATCGCCGGCGCGGCTTCGCCAGTCTGTTGATTGCAGGCGCTCAGCGCCAGGCTTGCCGCAGCAGCCACACACAGCACCGCGCGCGGCAGATCAAGGTCGAATCTGTGGTGTCGGTCCTTCGTCATTCGTCGTTTGTCCTTTGTCGGTATTCTCCAGTTGCGCAGGGGCGTCTGGCTCGTTCAGTTCACGGGCGCGTTCAAGGCGGAGCTGTTCAGCGCGCTGAACCCGGCGCCGCGTTGTCAGCAATTCGGATTGCTCACGCCGCCAGCGCGCGATATCGGCGTGGTTGCCGTTCAACAGCACATCCGGCGCCGACCAGCCGCGAAAAACCGCCGGGCGCGTGTAATGCGGATGCTCCAGCGCGCCGTGGACGTGCGATTCCTGGCGCGTGGCCCAGGCCGGCAATACGCCGGGGATCTGGCGGGCTACGGCATCGATGATTACCATAGCAGGCAGTTCGCCGCCGGTCAGCACGTAGTCGCCGATGCTGATTTCGTCGGTCGCCAGATGCTCGCGCACGCGCTCATCGACGCCCTCGTAATGGCCGCAGATCAGGGCGATGCGCGGATGGCGCGCCAGTTCCTCCGCAACGGCATGCGTGAACAGCCGCCCGGCCGGCGACATCAAGATGATAGGTATGCCGCTGACGCCGCCCAATACCGACTCGACCGCGGAGAATATGGGATCCGGTTTCATCACCATGCCGCCGCCGCCGCCGTAGGCATAGTCATCCGTAATGTGGTGCTTGTCAGTCGTGTAGTCGCGGATATTGTGGGCGTGCAGTTCGATGAGGCCCGCATCCAGCGCCCGGCGCATGATACTCTCAGCAAACGGGCTGACAAACATGGCGGGGAAAAGCGTAAAGACGTCGAAGCGCACGCGATAACCAGCCTATGCTTTCTTATTCTGCTGCTGCTCACGCGCCCGGCGCTTCTGCATGACGGCTTCCCGCCTGGCCTTCTCGACGCGTTGCTTGTAGTCCAGCGGATGGCTGATGGCAGCCGGGATGATGCGAACCTCGACGCCATTGGCGATCTCGATCTTCGCCAGGTCTTCATCGGTATCGAGGTAAGTGAGCTTGCCGATCAAACCGCCGACCGTGACGATCTGGTCGCCAACCTTCAGGTCAACAATGACTTCCTGCTGGGTCTTGCGCGCGCGGCTTTGAGGCAGCACAACCACAATCCAGATCAACAGAAAGACCAGGGCGATCGATGTAAGCAGAACTATGATGGCGAAGTTTGTTTGGTCCATAAGTCAACAGCATTATACCCAGCCGAGCCGCCTGGTAATGCATCCTTGCGAAGGCTGCGAGCCTTCGCAAGGATGCATGGTTCATCCGACGTCTGACTTGAGCACATGAGCTTATACTTGTTCTTATTGAAAGGAGTCATACAGATGATTAAGAAGAAATACAGAGCGCTTCGGTTCATCGCCTTTGTGTTCCAGGTGCTGGCCTGGGTGTCGCTGGTGCTTGCCATTCTAGGCATGCTGGGCTCGCTGGCGGCCGGCGTGATGAATGTCATATCCATCCCTGCGCTCGATCAGTTCCAGTTGCAGGGAGGAAACGTGGGCGGCGTTGCGAGCGTCGTCGCCGGCATCGTCAGCGCGCTGGTGGTGCTGATCATCGGCGTCATCAACTTCGTCCTGCTGCTGGCAGTCGCCGAATATTTCTATGTATTGATCGATACCGAGCAGAACACGCGCGCGGGCGCTGATTATCTGCGCCAGTTGGTCCAGGCGCAACAACCCGTCGCTGCGCCCCCTGTCGCCAACGTGGCGCCGTTAGCCCCTGAGCCCTATCCAGCCGAACCTACGGTAACGGTACAAACCACACCGGCGCCCAAGTAGGCGCGCGTTACGCAGCGGTTGAAACCGCGCGCAACGTCGTGCGAATCCAGCCCCGCTCCTAGCGGGGCTTTGCATCGGTTGCCCACGACCTGGAGTCGCGGGGCAAATGTGTCAAGAGAACTTGCGGCAACCTAATCAGGCCCAGACAGTGTCCCCTTTCGGCGGGGATTCCACGCACGCCTGTCGCCGCTAACGCAAACCGTTGGGCGTTCCTTTGCACAACGAAAAAAGTGCTTGATTAATTGAGCAAGAAGGTGTATCTTTGTTGTAGAAACAAAAAAAGGAGATAACCCTATGCTCACAAAGGTTCAGAAATGGGGTAACAGCCTTGCCCTACGAATACCGAAAGCCTTTGCCGTTGACGCTCAATTAGAAAATGATTCATTTGTAGAAATTAGCATCGTTAAAGGCAAAATTGTTATTACGCCAGTGCCAGCACCAAGTTGGACACTTGAAGAATTACTGGCAGGTATCAATAAAGATAATCTTCACACTGAAATTGATACGGGGTTCGCCGTAGGAAATGAAGTTTGGTGAAACAATGGCGTATATTCCTGACAGCGGCGACATCGTTTGGATTATGTTCAATCCACAAGCAGGGCATGAGCAGGCAGGACATAGACCAGCATTGGTTTTGTCCCCGAAGGCATATAACAGGAAAGTTAGTTTAGCCATTCTCTGCCCAATTACAAGTCAAGTCAAAGGGTATCCATTTGAAGTTTTAATACCTGAAGGCCTGGAAGTAAAAGGCGCAATCTTATCTGACCAGGTAAAAAGCCTTGATTGGAAGGCAAGAAAAGCAGAGTTTAGTTGCAAATTGCCGCCCGAAAGATTTAACGAAGTTATCAAGAAATTATGCACCTTAATTCGGGAGCTGGGCCTGCCCCGTTTCAGTGGACAGTAGAATCAGACTTTCCTTGGGCCTCGAATTCCTCTGGGCTTACGTAGTCTAACGTCGAATGTAAACGCTTTCGATTGTAGAACGTTTCGATATAAGTGAACACCTCCGTTTTTGCCTGGGCGCGTGTCGTGAAATGGCAGCCTCGCAGACATTCAAATTCCAACATGGAATAAAACGATTCCATTGGCGCGTTATCCCAGCAATTACAGGCTTTTTCCACGCCTCAACGGAATCCTGCTCTCAAGCCGAGTCCACGCCCGCCCGCCAGCAGGTAACGCCAACCGTTAGCCCGCTTTCTTGACCACAGATCTTGTCGAGAACAAGAAAGGATACTTAAACCATGGATTACCGTAAAGTTGGTTTTTGGCAATTGGTGATGTTGGCACTATTATTCAATTTTGTTGCTCAGACAATTCATGAGGCAGGTCATTGGGCTGTCTATGAAACTTTGGGGCGAGGGCCAGTATGGGGATTCTCTAGCCTGGTGCAAATTTGGGGTAATCCGCCCCCTCTCCACCCAAATGAATGGATAGCGACGATTGCCCCCGATGGAGAAAAAGGATGGTTGCGGTTAGGTTCATCTCTCAGTAAAACCGAAGAGATTATTATGCTTGCTGCTGGTCCTCTTGCATCATTATTGGGAGTTGTATTCGGTTTAAGCCTGATGCGTTGGAATCGCAATCCCGCCACGAAACAGATGGGGTTGGTTCTGGCGCTGATAGGCTCTGGAACCATGAGCCTGTATTACGTGCGAGGTTTCTCTCGAATGGGAGGGGACGAATATTTTTTAGCAGCGCATTTGGGCATACCGAAATACACAATTGATATTCCGTTTGGCTTGGCTTTTATCATTGCCTTTGTATTGGGAATGTGGGTATTGGGTGATTGGCGAACAAGGCTCAAATGGCTGGGAGCGATTATGCTTGGGAGTGTACCTGCGGGTTTATTCTTGATGAAAGCCAATGACCTTGTACAGGCTCAAGTCAATCAAGGAAATCCTCTCTTTCGCCCTCTGTTGGGTTGGTCTTTGCCAGTCGTTGTTGTCAATGCGATAGCTTGTTTGGCGCTTTGGATATGGTGGAAATGGGCAAACAAGATGCATTACAGCTCAATGAAAACAGCGGGCTGACACCGCGTGCAGCGGACGGGACTATTGCCCACTCAAACGGCGGCGCTTTGCCAGACTTCGCACAGTAAGATCAAGCAGTCTTGCCAATCCGCCCCGCGCGGCTAACGCAAACCGTTAGGCGGCATAGGAGTTCTCGTGCAAAGCAAACACGAATCTGTATTTACCTTTTTTGCGCTTGTATTCGCACTCTCAATTCCATTTTGGATATTGGGCTTTATAAATCCAATCCAATTACTCCCAGGCCTTCCCATTAGTGCACTTGGAGCCTTTACTCCAGCACTAGGGGCGCTTATTCTCATTTATAAAAATGATCGTCTCTCGGGTGTTCTTCAACTCCTACAGCGATCATTTGATTTCAAGCGTATAAAAAACAAAATCTGGTATTTTGTCGCTCTTCTGATAAACCCCGCCATAGCTGTATTAGCGTATGGGATTATGCGTGCAAGCGGCGAATCACTTCCAAATCCTGCGCCATTGACATTTGCCGTTTTCCCAATGGCTGTGTCTTTCTTTATCGCTGCGCTTGGAGAGGAAATTGGCTGGTCTGGTTACGCCACTGAACCATTACAGCGTCGATGGGGAATAATCCCTGCCGGCGTATTGCTTGGATTAGTCTGGGCGGTTTTGCATTTGATACCGCTCATGCAAGTCTCTCGCTCAGTCGAGTGGATTGCATGGTGGTCACTAGGCACGATATCATTAAGAATAATCATGAGTTGGCTCTACATCCATTCTGGGAAGAGCGTATTTGCCGCCGCTGTGTTCCATGCGATGATCAACTTGTGTTGGCAACTCTTCCCAAACAATGGCTCGTACTACGATCCTCGAGTTTTCGGTCTGATTACGTTATGCTTTGCTATCGCCATTTTTACTGCACAGCGACTTCTAACAAAAAGCAAAATGCTTGCCGACTAACACAAGCGTGCAGCGGACGTGTGGGACTGCCGCTTCGTGGCGTGCGCGATTTACAAACATTTTTCTGGCTTCGAGTTTTTTCTGTTCCCGAAAAGAGTCTCGTCCCACCCACAAGCCACTAACGCAAACCGTTGGGCATTTTCAAAGTACAACAAAATATCTTGGAGGAAAGAATGGCTTTAAAGAGATGGATGTATCGCGGAGGACACCCAAATAAATTGGCCAAAATAATGAATAGGGGCTGGGCATTCCTTCACTCACTAGGAATATCTCCTAACTACATGGTCACTTTAGAAGTAGTAGGGAGACAATCAGGAAAAATGATAAGTTTTCCGCTTGCGATGACAGTAATGAACGGAGAGAGATATCTGGTGTCCATGTTAGGAGAGGAAACGAACTGGGTGCGAAATGTTAAGGCAGCAGGGGGGAAGGCAAGGCTTCGACACGGAATTAGTGAGCAGGTTCTCCTAGAAGAGGTAGATGTCAGACAGAGAGCACCAGTCTTGAAGGCATTTTTACAACATGCACCTGGAGCGCGGCCGCATATATCGATAAGCAAAGATGCGCCAGTCTCGGAGTTTGAAAAAATAGCGTCGAAGTATCCAGTATTTAGACTGGAAACAATAAAATAACAAACCTGCCCAACACAGCGTGCAGCGGACGGGGCTATTGCCCACTCAAACGGCGGCGCTTTGCCAGATTTCGCACAGTAAGATCAAGCAGTCTTGCCAATCCGCCCCGCCGCTGACGCAAACCGTTGGGTGGCTTTCTTGCAAATCAAGGCTAATAACAGTGGCCAAAAAGCCCTTGATAACAGTATCACTTTCTGATATTATTACATCGTGGATAGCAAACACCGTAAAACTCTGGAAGCCATTTTCGAGAGGCCTGAGCGAGCCAATATCGCTTGGAGAGATGTCGAAGCCTTGTTTATCGCTTTGGGCGCTGAAATCTCAGAAGGCAATGGCTCACGAGTGCGGGTTGCGCTGAAAGATGTTCGGGCTGTGTTTCACCGTCCGCATCCGCGTAAAGAAACAAATAAGGGAGCGGTCAAGTCTGTTCGCAGGTTTCTTGAAGCGGCAGGAGTAAAGCCATGATGGAATACAAAGGTTATATCGGTAAAGTTGAAATTGACGATGAAGCGGGCATTTTGTACGGAGAAGTTATCAATGTCCGTGATGTGATTACTTTTGAAGGCGCAAGCGTTGATGAAATTCAAAAGGCATTTCGAGAATCGATTGATGATTATCTCGATTTTTGCTCTCAGCGTGGCGAGTCACCTGAAAAGCCGTTTTCGGGGAAGTTCGTTATCCGCTTGCCTGCCGAGTTACATCGCAAGGCTTATATTCAGGCAAAACTGGAAGACAAGAGCCTGAATGGTTGGGTCACAGAAGTTTTACAAACCGCACTTCAAAACCAGTGAGGTCTTTGGGGCAAAGCGCCGCCCAACACAGCGTCCCGTTTCGACGGGGAGTCCACGCCCGCCCAGCCGCCGCTGACGCAAACCGGGTTCGGTGGCTGATACGAGTAGCGCGCCAATCCATAGGGCATATAATTTCGGCAACTGTCTCCAATAGAAGCGTCCATGCCGTTGTCACAAAAATCTCTTTTGAATGATGCCATTGTTTGCACTGCCCTCAAACACGCATGGCAAGATTCAAATCCCGGAGTCATGGGTGGACACGAAGAAGGCGGATTTATCGCGCAGGATGCCGCAAACAACTTGCGTATTTGGTGAGTTCGTTATCACCCAAGCGATAGTTTATCTCATCACGCCGACTGGACAGGTGCGTGAACTAGACGACACGCAGGCTGTATTTGCAGAATAGGAGTTATGCCATGAGTGCGACACTCACCGCTGACGTTCTTCAGGATGACCTGGCAGTGTTACTGGCTCGCGTACTCGCCACTGCCAACAAACGCGCCCGCGAATTAGGGGTTGATGTTCTGCAAAGTTTCATTACTATCACTCAGAGTTTTGAAAACGGCCCCCGCTGGCGTATAAACTATGGCCCCAAAAATTACATCGGGCGGCGTGGCGGAGATTTAATTATCGAAGTAGATGCGGGGGACATTAGCATTAAGCAAGTCCTTCGCGGGCAGTAAAGCACAGATGACGGCGACGACGCCGAGCAAGGCGTGCAGCGGATGCTTTGGGCAGGCACGTCACAATCGCATCAGTCAGCCGGTTCGCAGTTGCACTATATTTCAGGCTTAACTCTGTCAGCTACGGCTCGTGTGCTAAACTCTGTGTAACGTGGCGTATTCAGACGGGGCAGGCAGCGATGAAAATACGTGACGTTATCAAACTGATTGAAGAGGACGGCTGGTATTTGATCATGACCAAAGGCAGTCACCGGCAATACAAACATTCCACGAAGTCAGGTCGCGTAACGATTGCGGGCCATCCCAACGATGATTTAGCCCCAGGCACACTGAACAGCGTTTTCAAGCAGGCTCTAATCCAGAAGCCGAAGAAGAAAAAGGAGAAGAAGTAGCGATGTACCGCTTTCTAATTGTCATCGAGAAGGCGAACGGAAACTTCTCGGCTTACTCGCCCGATTTGCCCGGCTGTGTGGCGACCGGCAAGACCCGTGAGCAAGTCACGCGTAATATGCACGAAGCGATTGAAATGCATGTGCGTGGATTGCTCGAAGACAAGTCGCCAGTTCCTAAGTCGCAATCCTTCGCAGAATACATTGCTATCCCTTCGCGGTAACACGTTCAAGCCAACAGCCCGCCCAACACAGCGTGGGCAGGCTTGATTCTGTTTCCGACCATTCTGCTGCCCTCAGCGTTGATCTCAGCCCTTCCCCACGCGCCTGATGCCCATCATTCGCCCGCTCTTCGCAGTCCGAGTCCAATTCAGATAAGAATCCCGGAGTCTGCCAGACTCCGGGATTCTTATCGTGTGCTGCCTGTCGGGTTTGCCATACATCATCACGGACTATGCTCTAGTATAATCGCCGCGGATGAAGAAGCAAGATAGTTATGGAAAGCTGCCCCACAGGGATACGCAGTTACGGATTGCTGGGGCATCGCGCTACATCACGCATCTCACCATCTTGGCGATAACAGTCATTGCGGTCATACTGGCAACTGCCAATCTCCCCTCAGTACAGAGTTCTCCACCGGATGCGCCGCTTGACAACAATGCAGCGCCAAAACGAAGCAACACCACCGCTTCCAAAACGCTCGTGCTTGTGAATGCGAGCGGCGGCGGTACAACATTAGACGACTCCATCGTGCGAAACTTCGCACCCATCACCAATACGGTGAGCGGCGATAGCAGTGGCAGCGCGTCAACCCAATCGCGCGGATTACTCACCTATACTGTCCAGTCCGGCGACACGCTGTTCGGCATCGCCGGCGCTTTTGGGCTGTCGCCCGAAACGGTGCTGTGGTCAAACTACGGATCGCTCAAAGACAACCCCGATATGCTTTCTCTGGGCATGGATTTGATCATCCCGCCGACGAATGGTTTGATCACCGAGGTACAGGCCGGCGACACGATCGACAACCTGGCGCGCAGCTTCAAGGTCAAGCCTGAAGATATCGTCAACTCGCCGATCAATGGACTGGCCAGTATCAACCAGGCGCTTATTCCAGGTCGGCAATTGTTCGTGCCGGGCGGGCAGCGTGAAACGGTGGTGTGGCAACTGCCCAAACCAGTGCAGGTGCGCCGTTCCGCCAGCGGCGTGCCGGTCTATCGTGTCGGGACGTGCGGCGAAGTCGCCATCCCGGCGCTGGGCACGGGCAGTTTTACCTTCCCCGCCAACGCGCACTACCTGTCAGGCAACAACTTCAGCGCCTGGCACCCCGGGCTGGATTTCGCCGGGCACCTGGGCGACCCCATTTATGCGGCGGACAGCGGCACGGTCATTTATGCCGGCTACTCGCTGAACGCGGCCGGTATCCCGGTCGGCTACGGGCATTACGTGGTGATCGATCACGGCAACGGCTATCAGACCCTGTATGCACACGCCAGCCAGTTATTCGTCTCGTGCGGGCAGCAGGTGTTGAAAGGCACGCAGATCGCCGCAGTCGGCTCGGTCGGAAACTCGACCGGCCCGCACCTGCACTTCGAAATCCGGCACGGCGGCGTCGCGCTGAATCCCTGGAATATCCTTCCGCCCCCATAGTGAAAAAACATCTTGGCGAGTTTGTATGGCCGCTTAAATTGCTGATAACATGCGTTGGTTTCAGGTCAAACAGTGAAAGCAATTCCATTGAGACAACGATTGACCGTGCGGGCGCGTTTTCTACAACGCGCGGCGCGTGCTTATCTGGATTCAGAAGAAATACGCTGGCGCATGCTGGTCACCACCAGCCGCTTTACCTCTCACATCGCTATCATCAGCGTTGCGCTGATGGCCGTCGTCCTGGCAGGGGCGCGTCTGAGCAGTACGAATACTCACAAAGTGGACAGCGCATCCGCGGCGCTCGCTCCCAATGCCGCGCCGGATGATGCACTGCCGGCCGGCGGCGGGCGCATCTACTCGCCCGCCGCGCTGCAATCCTATATCTCCATCATCAACCAAGACGGCGGCCTGTTGTCACGCCGCGCAGTTCCGGATACGATCGCGCCCTCGGAGGTTCGCTCCGGCTTTATTACCTACACGATACAGGCAGGCGATAACATCGAAACGATTGCGGCCCGCTTCAGGCTGTTGCCGACGACGCTGGTGTGGTCGAACCCGGATGTGGAAAACGCGCCGGACCGCCTCAATATCGGACAGGTGATTCATGTGCCGCCCGTCGACGGTATCTGGTACGAAGTGCAGGCCGACGATACCGTCAGCAGCATCGCCGACAAGTTCAAGGCTAAGGTCGACGACATCGTGAATTTCCCGTCGAACAACCTCACGGGCGGGGCAAACCTGTTCGTCGGCAATAAAATCATGGTTCCCAATGGGGTAAAGCCGTTTGTGGCAAAACCCGTCGAGGCCGCAGCAGGGCCGTCTGGAGGCGCCTATTCCGGTCCGGCGATAAGCGCAGCGGGCAGCGGGCAATTCCAGTGGCCCACCTCCGGCATGTTGACCCAGGGCTACTACGCTTACCACCGCGGCATCGATATTGCCAGAGCCGTCGGCGTTCCCATCGCCGCCGCCGACGGCGGGTATGTCAGTTTCGCCGGATGGGATAACACCGGCTACGGCTATATGTTGATGATCAACCACGGCAATGGCTTCTCCACGCTATACGGCCACCTGAGCCAGTACTATGTCGACCCTGGCCAGCGGGTTGCGCGCGGCCAGATCATCGCCGCCATGGGCAACACCGGGAACTCGACCGG
Source organism: Chloroflexota bacterium (assembly GCA_023382055.1). GTDB lineage: Bacteria > Chloroflexota > Anaerolineae > J036 > Brachytrichaceae > CAIXPS01. The sequence continues at coordinate 964 of JAMCQN010000058.1, read as the reverse complement.
GCCGCATCTCCACTTCGAAGTACGTTACAACGGCGTGCCACAGAACCCGTTGTTTTATCTGCCATAAAGGAATCCACCCAGCATGCCCATACTCCTGTTAATCAGACACGGCACAAATGACTATGTGAAAACCGGGCGCCTGCCCGGGCAAGCCCCGAATATCCACCTGAATGAGGAGGGCCGCGCGCAGGCGGCGGCGCTGGCGAAATTGCTCGAAAAGCACAAGATCGCCGCCATCTATTCCAGCCAGCTTGAACGCGCGGTTGAGACGGCCTGGCGGATCGCGGCGCCGCGCAGCCTCCCGATCATGATCCGCTCGGCGCTGGCGGACACTCACACCGGCGACTACACGGGCAAAACAACTAAGGAGTTGAGCGAGGCGGCTGAAAGCAAAGACATCTGGAAAGCCATCGTCGAAAAGCCTTCCGAGGGGCGGCTCCCCAATGGCGAATCGCTACTGGAGATGCAGCAGCGCGTTGTGGCTGAACTGGAACGTATCTGCGCCGCCTACCCCGATCCGGAACCCCCTAAAACCGGGGAGAAGGCAGCCGGGGCAGGGGAAAAAGAAGGCGACGCCGGCGCCTCACCTTCAACCGAGCCTGAGCGCCAGCCTCCCACGATTGTCGCGGTCGTCATGCACAACGACCCGATCAAAGCGGCCATCGCGCATTTCCTTGGCATGCCGTTTGACAACTTCCAGAGACTGGGCACTTCGCCAGCCTCACTCAGCACCCTCATGGTGATGGATAAGCAGATCGCCCTGATCAACCTGAATCGCGTACCCTATCAGTAAACGGATGCCGATCATAGAAGCCCCGCAATTGTTTCATTATCTATCAGCAATTCTAAATATGGCTCGGTGAACTGTGGTAATGTCTCGCCCATGATGAGAATGGAGCGAGAGTTATGGCTGAGCCGTTGACGTTCAACCAAGTGCTGGGCATACTGAATGCCACCTTCCGCC
>JAMCQN010000057.1 GCA_023382055.1 Chloroflexota bacterium | reverse complement strand
GATCTGGAGCGTGATCGGGCGCGAGTTTACGCTGGCGACAAACCAGGTGGACTTCGCGCAGCCCGGCCGCTTTAACCTGACGTTCATCAACCGCGAGGGCAAAGAGGAGACGCCGCTGTGCATCCACCGCGCGCCGCTGAGCACGCACGAGCGCATGATCGGCTTCCTGATCGAACACTACGCCGGCGCATTCCCGGTGTGGCTTGCGCCGGTGCAGGCTGTGGTCATCCCGATTGCGGACCGCCATGTGGAGTACGCCAATCAGGTTGCCGGGCGGTTGCGCGCCGAGGGCATGCGCGCCAGCGTGGATGACAGCGCGGAGCGCATGCAGAACAAAATCCGCAAGGCGCAGGGGCAGAAAATCCCCTACATGCTGGTCATCGGCGATAAGGAACGCGACGCCGGCGCCGTGGCGGTGCGCCTGCGCACGGGCGAAGACCTGAAGGCCATGCCGCTGGAGCAGTTCATCGCGCGCGCCGTGCCGATTATGAAGTCTCGTGCGCCGGACCTGTAGCAGCAGGACATGAAACAACTCCGAGTTCTCGCCGAACTCGGGGTTGCCGTGAAAGCCCATGCGAACCAGGCGACCCCGGCGCCCAGAATGGCGGCAATTCCGCGCTGATACGCGACGGCCGCACTGCCGGCAGCACTGAGCGCACCGTGACGGGCCGCCACCCGGTTCCGCACCAGCGCTAACTGCTGGCGCTGCTGTACGTACGGACGGCGTAACGCCAGAACCACGCGCTGGCAACGAAGGTTGTGACGCCCATCCCCACAGCCAGGGGGAGGATGCCGCCGTCCAGCTTCCCCAGTATGGCTTGCGCCGGGAATGTGGTGATGAACGCAATCGGCGCGACCAGGGTCAAAAACACGCGCAACAGGCCCTGGAATGTTGAGACCGGGAAGCGCGCCGTATCGTAGACGGCGCTGAACAGCTCCGTCAGGTTGCCCACCTGGACAAACCAGAAGGAGAGCGTAGCCATAGCGATCCAGATGCTGTAAACGATCAGAAGCGCCATGACGAACATCACGATGAACGCCGCCAGGCTGCCGGTATCCGGCGCATAACCCAGCCTGCTGAGCGAGAAAACGACGATGGCGGCGCCCGAAAGGACATCGGTGACGCTGTAGATCTGGGAATGACGCAGCGAAGCCATGAACTGGCTGTTCACGGGTTTGGTCAGCAGGAAATCCAGCGTGCCCAGGCGCACCATCTCGATGATCTTCTGAACGTTGGGTTGCAGCAGCGCCTGGATGATCCCGCCCATCGCCGTAAACAAGCCCGCAATCACCAGCGCCTCGTAGTAAGTCCAGCCGCCTATATCGCCGGTCTGTGTGAACAGCACCGTCGTGCCGATCAGCGTGACAGCCGTCCAGCTCAGGCTGAGCAGGACGCGGACAGCGAAGTTGGCGCGGTACTCCAGTTCAACCAGAATGCCGGCGCGCATAAAGATGCCGAGCAGGCGCAGGTATCTCACGCCCCCACCGCGCTGTAGCTGCGCGCGCCCAGTCTCCACAGGATGCGCACCGCGACGAAGAAGAATGCCACCCAGGCCCACTGGACGAGCAGGCCAAACCACAAACGGTCCCCGCCCGTCTGGCCCAGCAGGATTTCGCTGCTGAAGGCCAGCATGTAGCGGAACGGCAGCCAGTTCAGCGCGGCCTGCATGGCTGCCGGAAACATCTGCAGCGGCGCGATGATGCCCGTAAACACAATCCTCAGGCTGTACAGCACCTGCGCCAGCGCTGCGGCCTGGGTGGTCCAAAACGCCAGGATAGCGATGGCATAGTCGGCCAGAAAGCTGATCGCCCAGGCGCCGGCAACCGAAAGCGCGAACGCGCCGATACTCCACGGCGTGAGCACCAGGCGCGCATCTGGGGTCAATATGAACACGAGTGAGACCAGCGGCACCAGCAATGTCATGCGCATGGCTTTCTCCGCCAGGTTCGCCGCCACATGGCGGTGCACGGGGTGAATCGGGCGCAGCAACTGGGGAGACAATGTACCCTCGCGTATCTCATTGCCCATCTCATAAGAGGTCCATACACCCGTCAACTGCCGCACGACCAGGCCCACCATGTAGTAGGCCACGAAATCCCCGGAGGTAAACCCGTTCACCGGCCCGCCGCGGCTGATGCTTAACCAGACCAGCATCATGATGACCGACAGCAGCGAGGTCAGAACCCACACGACCTGCTCGGCGCGATAGGCCATGGAAATCGACCAGCTCATGCGGATCAGCGCGGCGTATTTGCGAATCATGGCTCCATGTCCGGTTGACGGTTCGCGCTATCACCCCTTCACGCGCCCGGCGAATACAGCGCGGATGATATCTTCCACCGGCGGCTCTTCGAACGTCACGTCGTCCACCCTGAGCCGGGCCAGCAGGCGCGCCGCCGACTCCGTAGCCTGCGCGCGCGGCACATGCAATACCGCCGTCAGGCCGTCGCAGCTTTCCACCTGGCCGTACTCCGCAAGCTCGCCGGGCGTTACCGGCTGCTCCAGTTGCAGGCGGATGATCTTGTAAGGCGCGACTTTCTCAATCAGCGCGCGGAAGTTGCCATCGTAGAACAGGTGGCCTTTGTCGATGACGATGATGCGTTCGCACAGGGCCGTGACATCGGCCATGTAATGGCTCGTCAGGATGACCGTTGCGCCATAGCGGCGGTTGTACTCGGCGATAAACTCGCGGATACGCGCCTGCATGGTCACATCCAGGCCAATCGTCGGCTCGTCCAGAAACAACACCTGGGGCCGATGCAGCAGCGCCGCGGCCAGTTCGCATTTCATGCGCTCGCCCAGCGAGAGTTTTCGCACCTGTTTTTTCATAACCGGGCCAAGCTCAAGCAGGTCGTCCAGTTACTGCAGCGTGGCGTCGAACTGCGCGCGCGGTATCTCGTAGATGGCCTGATTGACGAGGAAGGTCTCCAGAGCCGGCAGATCCCACATCAGTTGCTGCTTCTGCCCCATCACGAGGGTGAATTGTTTCAGGTAGGCCGTCTCGCGCTTATGCGGGATG
>JAMCQN010000077.1 GCA_023382055.1 Chloroflexota bacterium | reverse complement strand
CGTCCATGTTGCCATCTTGTACGGCAACATGCACTTGCATGGGTCACGATGTCGTGAGACACCGCTCAAATTAAAAAGGTCACGATGTCGTGAGACACATTGGGTCACGATGTCGTGAGACACGACACGTAATTAATATCCAGCATGAGGACCCGCTGAAACTGATCCAGTCGCTGGGCGATGGCTACGGCGCCGATCTGGTAGTCGACTGTACCGGCGTGAGCAAGGCGCTCCGGCAATCTCTCGAACTGGTGCGGCCCAACGGCCGCATCACCAAGATCGGTTGGGGGCCGCAACCGCTCGACTTCAGCCTTGATCCGCTGGTAGCCAAGGCAGTCACGCTGCAGGGATCATTCAGCCATACCTATCCGACCTGGGAACGCGCGCTGGGGCTGCTATCCACCGGCCAGGTGAACCTGGGTCCGGTGATCGGCGGGATGTACCCGCTCGATGACTGGCATGAGGCTTTTGCCAGGATGGAAGAGGGACAAAATGTGAAGTCCGTGCTTGTAGTCTAGCCGTTGAAAGGTAAACCCGAAATGATTCCAAAACCAACGATTCAGATATCCATTGACGTTACGACGCTTGACGAAGCCCTGGCGCTGGCGCACGGCGCAGTCAATGCGGGCGTCGATTGGCTGGAAGCAGGCACGCCATTGATCCTGGCGGAAGGGATGCGTGGCGTGCAGATGTTCCGGCGCGAGTTCCCGCATATGCCAATCGTGGCCGACCTGAAGACGATGGATGGCGCCGGGCTTGAGGCCGAAGTCATGTTCAAGGCAGGCGCCAACATGGTCGTCGTGATGGGGCAGGCCCATGACGCCAGCATCATCGAACAGGTCAGGATGGCTGAACGCTACGGCGGGAAGGTCATGTGCGATGTCATGCTGTGCCCGGATAAACCCGCACGCGCGCGCCAGGCGCAGTTGCTGGGGGCGGACTACATCATCGTGCACACCGGATTCGATGAACGCAACATGATCAAGGGTCTCAGCCCGCTGGATGACCTGCCGGCTGTGCTGGCAGCGGTGGACATTCCCGTGCAGGCTGTTGGCGGCCTCAGCATCGACCAGGCAATCCGGACGCTGGAAATGGGGGCGCAGATCGTCGTGTTCGGCGCTCCGCTGGTCATCAGCGGCGCCGAGTTCAAAGCTCAGGAAGGTTTTGAAGAGAAACTGCGCGAAATTGTAACGCGTGTGAAGAAAATCGAGATAGGCCAGCGCAGCTCAGAATGAATGATGCGGGGGAGACGCCGATGAAAGCGCAGTTGGCATACGGCAAAACGGGCTTGCCCATTGAGTTTCCTGACGAGTGGGACGTTACCGTGATCGAGCCACGTTTTGTGCCCGGTCTGGTAGATGAGCCTAGAGCGATACGCGCTGCATTGCGCCAACCCATAGGATGTGCGCCTCTGGCTGAGGTAGTCAGACAGCATCTAACTGCGCACCATGATCAAACAAGCTTGAGGGTTGGGGTGATTTTCAGCGATATCACCCGCCCTACCCCGAACCACATTATCCTGCCCGTTCTGCTCGAAGGGCTTCGCGCAGCCGGCATCCAACCCGAAAACCTGACGTTATTCAATGCGCTGGGCACGCATCGCCCCAACACACCGGAAGAGCTGCACCGGATGCTGGGCGATGAAATCGTCAGGCAATATCGCATCGTGCAAAACGACGCATTCGATCCTGCGACGCTGATACACCTGGGTGTCAGCAGCCGCGGACACGACATCTGGTTGAACCGCCAACTGGCCGAGTGCGACTTGAAGATACTGACTGGTTTTATCGAACCGCATTTCTTCGCCGGATTTTCGGGCGGCGGCAAGGCGGTGATGCCGGGCATGGCCGGATTGAAAACCGTGCTGGGCAACCACGACGCCGGGATGATCGGTCATCCGAATGCGACCTGGGGCATAACACACGGCAACCCGATCTGGGAGGAAGCGCGCGAAGTGGCGTTGCTCGCGAGTACATCGGCGCAACCGGCGGGGCTCTTCCTGCTGAACGTGGCGCTGAATAAAGACAAACACATCACCGGCGTGTTCGCCGGCGATCTCGACGCGGCGCACGCGCAAGGCTGCGCCTTCGTCAAACAGACCGCCATGCTGCCGGTCAGCCAGCCGTTTGACATCGTCGTCACGACCAACTCGGGCTATCCGCTGGACCTGAACCTGTACCAGACCGTGAAAGGGATGTGCGCGGCGTCCCAGGTTGTCAAACAGGGCGGCGCGATTATCGCCGCGGCGGAATGCTGGGACGGCATCCCCGACCACGGTCTGTACGGCAAACTTCTGCGCGAGGCCAATAGCCCGCGCGAACTGCTGGACAGGATCGCCGCCCCCGGCTTTCTAGAGCAGGACCAGTGGGAGGCGCAGATCCAGGCCATCGTGCAACTCAAAGCCGACGTCTACCTGCGCAGCGATGGACTCACGGATCAGCAGATCAAGCAGGCGCTGCTCAAGCCATGCCACAGTATCGAAGCAACCGTCGCCTCGCTGCGCGAGCATTACGGCGCCGGTTCCCGCATCTGCATCCTGCCGGAAGGCCCGCAGACCGTGGCATACGTTCAGCGCTGATAGAAAATACCTACCAGGGCTGCAGGCGTACGGGCGGGTGCGTCTCCTCGGTTCGATCGGTGGGGGGCGGCGGATGCGGCGTCAGGCGCGCGACCTCCGCATACAATTCCGACGTCATCGGAACCGTCAGCGCGCCGAGTGATTCCTCCAACTGCTCCAGGCTGCGCGCGCCGATGATCGGCGCCGTGATGCCGGGATGCACCGCCACCCACGCCACGGCCAGCGCCGCAGGCTTCAGCCCATGTGCGCCGGCAAGATCGGCGAATTCAAGCGCCACCTGGTGCATCCATTCGTCGCCATACCGTTTGGCGTAATTCTGGTTCTCCGCAATGCGCCCGACCGGCGGCGCATCAGGCTTGTACTTGCCGGTCAGCAGCCCGCCGCCCAACGGACTGTATGAGATAACGCCCAACCGCTCCGCTTGCGCCATCGGCAGAATCTCCGCCTCGGCCTGGCGCTTCACCAGGTTATACATCGGCTGAATGACCTTGAACTTACTCCAACCATCTTTTGCCGAGATACCCAGCGCTTTCATCACCTGCCACGCGGTGAAGTTGCTGGCGCCGAGGTAGAGCGCCTTGCCCTGTGACACCAGATCGTCAAGCGCGCGCAAGGTTTCCTCGAGAGGGGTATATGCGTCGAAGCCGTGCAGGAAGTAGACATCCAGGTAATCGGTGTTCAGCCGCCGCAGGCTGGCTTCCACCGCTGCCGCGATATTGCGGCGCGAGTTGCCGCGCGCATTGCGATCGGGGCCTGTCTGCCCGAACACTTTGCTGGTGATGATGACCTCATCGCGACAACCAGCGATCAGGCCACCCAGGATGCGTTCTGAGTCGCCGCTGGCATAGACATTAGCGCAGTCGAAGAAGTTGATCCCGGCATTGCGGCATCGTTTGAATAACGCCGATGAAGTCGCCTTGTCAGCCTCGCGCCCGAATGTCATTGTGCCCATGCACAGCGCAGACACCTGCACGCCTGTATCACCGAGATAACGATAACGCATGATGCACTCCTTCTCAACACAAGATCCTGTATCACTTCACGCTAATAGTAACCCCAACTCGGGCTCAGATGCTTTTTGCGATCAGCAGCCAGAGCGTTAAAGTCAACGCGCTCAACAGCGTGCTGGCGAAGATAATCTGTGAGGCCAGTGTGTCGTTGCGCTTGTATTCGACTGACAGGATGTAAACATTGACCGCGACCGGCATCCCTGCCGCAATGACCATCGTCGGCGCGACCTGGTTGATCGCGCCCGGCGCGATTACTGTCCATAACATGACCAGCGCCAGGGCCAATAACGGCGATAGCGCCAGCCGCACGATCGTGACGAGCGCCACCGTCTTCATCCGTGCGCCCAGGCGGCTGCGCCCCAGTTGGATACCCAGCGTAATCAGCGCCACCGGGATGAGCCCGTCTGAGAGATAGGTCAGTGGTTCGCGTATCGGCTGCGGCACATCGACTTTGAAGATAACGACGACCAGCGCTGCTATTGTCGCCCACACTACCGGTATCCTGATAAGACCTTTAATCGCCTCCGACCAGTGCGAGCGCCCCGAATCCATAATCATCAGTCCGATTGTGAAGGTGGCGAAGTTGCTCACCAACACCACGATCGCCATGGCGCTTGCACCAAGGGAGCCAAAAGCCAGTGTCGCCAGGGGTATCCCGTAATTCCCGGCATTGCCCAGGACGGAGGCGAGCGTGAGAACCGGACGCTCGCGCCGGAATACCGGCAGCCTAAACAATGACCAGCTCAATGCAAACGTGACGGCCATGTGAACAGCGGTGAATAAGGCCACCGTGCCGAATAACGCCGGAGACAGTTTGGCGTCCAGCGTTTTGGTAAAGAGCAAGGCGGGCACAAACACATAGAAGTTCAGCTTCGAGAGCGTAGGCAGGTCGAGGTTGAAAAATCTGTCCAGCAATACGCCAATGCCGATCAGGATGAAGATGGGCAGGATGATACTGACAAAGATCGTCAACGCCATGGTTCAACGCCCCGCAGTGATGATGTGCAGCCGTTCGATGAAAGCGCGTCTTGCCGGGTCATTGATGCCATAGGCCCATCGTTTGCAGATGCGCGCGTACTCCCTTTTCGAGTTCAGCCTGATAGGGGATGCGCCATTCGGCGCAAACCCGCCGGGCGTCGCGCGAGAACAGGTCCATTTCCCGTTCCAGCGCATGCGCGATTTCAGTCGCCTGGGCAGCGCTGAAGTACACCATCAATTCCTGCTGCTGCTCAACCGGGAGCGTATGCACATCGCGCGCCCACCAGTGCCATGCCGCATCTGGATAGAGAAAATGCAGGACATTCATGTGAGTCTGGAAAATAACCTGCTGCACGTACAGCATCTTATACGTGTCACGGCGCTGGTAATACTTGCCGTTCAGGTAGGTATAGACCCAGTAGATATCGATTTGATGGCACAGCTCATCGGGTTGTAACGCCTGCGCCTGAACCGTCGCGCGTCCGGTTACTTCTGCCAGCGCGCCTGACCTGTCATACAGGATGTGCTCAGGTTTCAGGCGAGGGGACTGCTGCAGGTGACTCAGGTTTTCCAGTGAAAAGTCGTAGAGATGGAGGCGATCCTCCACCTCGAACAGGAAGGCGAAGTTCACAAATGCCGCCGACTCGCCTTCGGGCAGCCACACAAGAATACGGCCGCACGCTTCTTCGCATATCGCCCGGAATTCTGCTTTTACAGCGGCGTAATCGTCATCTCGTATCACAGCGACGACATCGACATCCGACCACTCATCGGCCGTGTTGTTCGCCAGCGACCCCCAAAGATACAATCCGAGGCAGCGCTCATCCAGCATCAGGCGGTTCTGCAGGCGCTGGAGCGACTCAGTAAGGACATGGTGCATGAAGGCCTATTATGATGCCGGTTTGAGCTTAGCAGCAGTCGCCAGCCAGGCGCCATTCAATCGCAGGTTATTCAGCTTAGCCTTCAGGTTCTGGCGCTTGACAGGGATCATATCGAGCACATCAAAGCCACAGCCGTTCAGAACCTTCTCAAGACTGACGCAGCATGACAAAGACCCGCCCCCACCACCGCCGGCGACGCACAACCCCATTGCCGGCTTATCCTGGATGTTAATGCGCCCCTCAGCGGTGGCACAGATACGCCTGAGACGATCGAGGAATGCGCGCATGCTCTCACTCAAATCGCCGTAATAGGAAGGGGTGGCAAATACAACGGCATCCGCCTGGCGGACTTTGTCGACGATACTGGCGAAATCGTCTTCGAGAATGCAGATTCCTTCTTTACGGCAGATGCCCCAGCCGCTGTCTTCACACTGGATGCAGCGTTCGATGTCCAGTGCAGGCAGGAATATCTGCTCCACAACGCACCCGGCGTTCTCTGCGCCATCCAGGATAGCGCTTGCCGCGCGCGCTGTCTGGCCCTGGGTATTGCGGCTGCCCGAAATCATCACGATCTTCATGCGTATTGTCCTGTGCTGCTGCGTTATCCTGTTCAAGCGTTACTGCATGTATGTTTTAGTACCATTTCAACTTCTTTGCATGCGGCTTGGATGGCGGAAGCGGTTCGCGGCTCAACTGCTTGCCTGCATCATCGAACCTCATGAGCGACCGTAGTATGTCGAAGGTCGCCGGGTGTGCGGTCTGGGGCTTGTCAGGATATCGGCATGAATAGCAGACGCGTCGAACAGCGCCTTCAGTTTCAGGGGCAACGCGTCTTGAGTGCCCGGGACCGCATAAACAAGCCGGGCAATGACCGCGCGGTTGGAATGCCTGCACAACGCAACCGGACGTTCGGCGATCCAGCCCGCGCCGAGAACACAGTCAAGCCATCGCCGAAGTCCGCACCGAACTGCTGCAGATTGCGCCCGCCGGCGCCTCGGACATGGATCGCCGCGTTTATCTCACCAGATATTCCAGTGTGTGAATTCTTTGGCCGATACGCGCGTAGCGGGCTTGAATTCTTCGCCCGTGTAATAAGCCACCGGCAGCAGCGCGGCCTGGGTGACAGTATCTGGAATGCCCAAAACCGCCGCAACCTCGCGCTCGTAACGCAGGTGCAGCGTCGTCCATGCCGAACCAAGTCCGCGCGCCCGCAGCGCCAGCATCAGGGACCACGTTGCCGGCAGGATCGAGCCGTATGTTGCAGCCTGCGCCTGTTGCCCGGCATTCTCTACGCGCCCCTCGATACACGGGATGATCAGGACCGGCGCTTCGCCCATGTGCTCTGACAGGTAGACGGCAGACTCGCGCACGCGCATAGTCTGCTCCCAGCGCGCGGCAGTCAGTTGTGCGCGCCTCTGCGGATCTGCGGCCTGTTGCTCTTTGAGATAAATGCTGAACGAACGGTGATACAGATCGCCGACAGCGGATCGCTGCTTCGGGTCGGCAATGACCACGAAATGCCAGCGCTGAGCGTTGCTTGCCGAGGGCGCCTGTATCGCGATATCGATACAGCGCTCGATGATCTCCATCTCGACCGGGCGCGTGAGATCCAGCCGTTTTCTGACGCTGCGCGTCGTCGTGAGCAATTGATCTACGGTTGCGAGGTCCATAATGATTCCATCATACGTCAATCGTGCTCAGAGGGATGTATTCACAACCACACGACCAATCTGGCCTCCGTTCAGGATACGATCGATCTCTGCACTGAGGTCATCCAGTGAACACTCGCGCGCGGATGCCTCTATACGCTCCACCCGCCATTCACTGGCGAGTCTGGCCCACAGCCGCCGGCACACAGCCGTTGGGCAGTTGGCGATATCGATACCGATCAGGCTCACGCCGCGCAAGATAAACGGGTAGACCGTCAAGGCGAGTTCCGGTGATGCGACATTCCCGCAACAAGTCACCGTACCGCCAGGACGCGTAGAGCGCAATGCTGTAGCCAGGAAGTTACCGCCGACGGTATCGACCACACCCGCCCAGCGTGCACGAAGCAGCGGCCTTCCGCTCCGATCGTTGATCTCGTCACGATGAATAATGGCTTGCGCGCCGAGCTCAGCCAGCCATTGGCCGGCTTGTGGCTTTCCTGTAGCCGCCACGACCATATAGCCCGCCTTTGCCAGGAGCGCGACGGCAATCGAACCGACGCCGCCCGTTGCGCCGGTCACCAGAATTTCACCATCCTGTGGTGAGATGCCATGCTCCTGCAGGCGTTGCAGCGACAACGCGGCTGTCAGGCCGGCTGTCCCATAGGCCATGCTGTTGCGCGGGGCCATCCCCGCCGGCAGCTTCATGACCCAATCAGACGGCACGCGCGCATACTGGCTGAAGCCGCCCGGCGTGTTCGTACCGAACTCGGGATGTTTGATAAGCACTTCATCGCCCGGTCGGTATACGCCATCGACGCACTCAACGACGACACCAGCGGCGTCGATTCCCGGCGTGTGCGGGTAACGTCTGGTCACGCCTTTATTACCGGAGGCGGACAGCGCATCCTTATAGTTCAGCGACGAATACAGCACCCGCACCAGCACTTCACCTGCCGGCAGGTCGTGGGCATGTTTTTCGACCATCCGGCGGCTGAACGATCCGTCAGGATTTTCACTCACCACCAGCGCCTTGAATGGGAAGTCTGCCATTGCTCTCTTTTGCAGGGCCGCTGTCAGCGACCGATTCCGACGCTTCCGCCGAATGCCGCCGACATTTCCTCATAAATGCCGGCGATATTGGCTGTAGTACCCTGATAGAAGTTGCCCCTGCCCTGGCTGGCCAGTTTGCTGAGTACATCCTGATCCGCGTCTGAACCATACGCAATCGTAAAGACGGTCGTGTCATTAGCCGTCGCAGTATCGATCAGTTCCTGGTTGAAATCGTAGTTGGAGCTGCTGGTGTCCTGTCCGTCGGTCAGCAAAACCATCACGTTGCTGGCCTGGGTGCTCTTTGACTTATCGATGAGGTTTGCGGCGCTGCCAATTGCATCGTAGAGCGAGGTGTTGCCGCCCGCCTGTATGCCGTTTACCAGCTTTACCGCATCGCCCCGCACCAGAGATACCTTCTTGTGTTCGATCAACACATGCAACTTATCCGAGAAGGTCATCAGCGTCAGGTAGTCGTTGTCGCCCATCTGCTTGACGAACTGCGCGGCAGCCGTGCGCACACTGTCGATCTTGTCGCCGCGCATGCTGCCCGATACATCCAGCAGCATGACGAGGTTGATATTCTTGCGCGCCGCCTGCCACAAGGCGCTGATCGCCGATATCGTATCTACACTCGGCGCCCCGAAGATCGCCTTCGGTTGTGTGGGATCAACGCCATGTGCGGCGTCCAGAGGCGCACTGATGGGAACCCCGCTCGTAACCGGGCGCAGACCGTTTTGCACGGCCAGTTTCTGCGCATCGGGTTTCAGCAGATAGTCGCGAAACAGTCGCGCCGCTTCCTGCGCCTGGGCATCGGCGCCGTCATCGATGCAGGCGGGATGCGTCGCCATGAAAGTGCCTTCGTATGGATATACTGCGACCAGGCCGGTATCGCCGCCGCCGCCATGCGTGGCGACCGTGCTTTCATACTCTACGGCAGCCCCCAGGTAATCGATTCCGCGTTCCTGAATGGTCTGACCCAGCTTGGCGGTCGAAGGGCTGAACCACGCCACGGTGCCCTCAAACGCGGCGACGGAAGCCTGTACGATTGGCTCTTTGATATCGTCGACGGTAACGGCTTCGGTTATGGATCGCGCCGCCTGTACGATAGCCAGCAGTGTGCTCGCACCGCTGCCCGACAGCCCTGGATGCGTGTGCCCGAGCCGCAGGGTTTTACCGTACTTACCGCCGCTGTAATAGTCCCACGACGATGGATCCGCTGCCAGGCTGCCTACATCCAGCCAGCCCAGCTTGCGCCCCGGCCAGCCCAACGCTTCCGCGATCGGCCGCCACATAGCAATCACCAGCGGGCTTTGCGCCACACTCTGGCAATTCGCCTGGTAACCCGTCTTGCCGTGCGCTGCCAGCACACTGGTCCAGACCTCATTATCCGGTATCCACATAACCGGTAAGGTTGCGCCGCCGGACATATCGCTGATTGCCTGGCCGGCCTCCGAGAAATTCACCTGTGCGTAAGCCTGCCGGCCGGAAGTGGTTTTCACGCCCGCCTGGTTGAAATTCTGCGCAGCCTTCTCCAGCCACCCCTGTAAGCTGTCATTCGCGATCACCGTAAAGGGTACGCTGTTGCGCGGCGGTGTGTTAGCGTTAGTAGACGAACCCCCTTCTGAACAAGCTGCCAGCGCTAATGCCGCAGCAACTACGCACAACAAGAGCGCATTGGCTTTTCCCGTTCGCATGACTTATCCGCCTTTGATCCATCCCGTTATTCGCAGCAACCGTATGTGCCGCGCATATCGGGACAAGACTCCAACCCCGCTTGATCAACGCAAACGGGGTAACTGCAATCACTACCGTCCGACCGTAAGCAACGTCATCTCGACGTAACGATCTTCCGCCTGCAGATCCGCATCATCGGTTTCCCAGTGCGCCTCCGGCGGCAGGGTGCTCTCGACGATAAAACGACTGCGGTCAATCCCTTGCGACACGAGGTAATCCACCACGGACTGCGCCCGCCCCTCGGCAAACTTGAGGATGTCAGTCTTGGTATATGTGCCTTTGGGGCCAGGCCAGGCCGCCGATCCTTTGACGCGCAGGAACAGGCCGACGCTCTGCTGCAGCGTCGGCACAACGCAGTCATCCAGGATGCGCCGCGACTCAATCGTCAGCGCCGTGGACTCCGGCACAAACGCGAATCGGCGGCAGGGCAGCACGGCCAGCGTCGCCGCGTCATTCGTGTTGACCCCGCTCAGGTCGAGCTTCGACGACAGTGAGAACGTGTCGTTGACTGGTTTGCCGTTGGCCTGCAGGCTTGCCTGCGCCGCCGAGCGCGTGACGAATCCGGGATTGATCAGGTCGGCGACATTATCGCCGGGCACCTGCGCGCCCGATGCAGCCCACACGCGGCGCGCAATATTCAGCCGGTTGACGAGTGGGCCTGTGTCGCGCATCACAAAGGCGTTCGCGCCCAGGTCGGCCTGCGCCAGGCTCTGCAGCGCGCCCTTCAGATCTGCGCTGGCATTCGCGACCGAGACTGCTGACCAGTCGTTGTGCCCCCACTTGGCGATTTGAGCGGCGGCGCTGTCGAAGTTCTCCTCCTGCGCCTTTAACGTGTCAAACCATGCGTCCGTAAACTTCTGTACCAGATCGGCTTCTTTGCCGATGGACTGGCGCGACGTGACGACCACGTCGAGGACGATGCGCATCTGGCTGGAACTCAGCAGGGCCACTCCTCCGCCGTTCTTGGCGTCATAGATATCCGGCTCCCAACCGGACACGGCATCGGCTTTGCCGTCGTTGAACGCTTTTACGGCATCGGCGACTGTATCCTGCGGCGCCAGCGTAACGTCGATGCGCGGATTCAAACGCGCGATGGACAACGTGTAGTAAACGAAGTACTCGCCGACACTGCCGCGCGAGAACGCGATGCGCTTGCCCTTAAGGTCGTTGATCGTCTTGATGTCGCGCACCCAGAGCTGATCCGCGCCCGCGCTTTCGTCGATGATCGCAGTGATGACGCCGGGGCTGGTCAACGCGACTGAGTCGAGCGTGGTCAGCAGGCAGTCCCACTTCCCGTTGTTGAGCAAAGCTGTGCGCTGCTCCTCGGTGACGTCATATGCCGGGTCGTTATCGAGCAGGAACGGCACGATGCCCAGATGGAAACCGTGCGCCACATCTTTGCCGGATATCTGCATTTGCTGCAGGATAAAGTAACTGCCGAAGCTGTCGGCGCCACAGACATACGTGGGAAGGCCGTCCTTGGTATCGACGCCGGGCGCAAAGACCGGCGCCGGCGACTTCAGATCGACAACCGGCGTCGCCTGATTCTGCCCGGTCACACTCACCTGTGCCGGCGTCGGGGTTGCCTGCAGAGGCTTCAACACAGAGTTCGCCCCCAGCGCGGCGCAGACGATGATGAGAGCCAAGCCCACAATCAAAAAGAAGATGATCCGCGTTGTACTCAGTTTTTGCATGGCATAATCCCTTGCGCGCCGCAGAAAACGGCGGGCACACGCTGTACTATCCTGCTTGTCGCGCTACGACGCGCGAGACACGACTCCCGTCGTCTGCCCGGCTGAGTTCTGATAGACCTCATCCATGGCAGCGCTGGTATCCTGTAACGCACGCACCTGTTCGAGCATATCCTGCTGAAGCCTTTGCGCGCGGCTGCTGTTCACATCTTTCGAACCGATCAACACGATCTGCATGTATTCGGTTCCAATGGCTGACAGTGTATCCTCCAATTGCAGTTGCGCCTTGGCCATCGTATCGCGCAGGTTGCTTAAAGCGTCCCACTGCGCTTGTTTAATGCTAATCGTCTTCTCCAGTTCTGCCTGAACCGGGCTGCCCTTTTCCCTGACAAGTTGCGCCTTGAATTTGTCAAGTTCCTGCGGCACACTCGCCAGGTCGCGCGCGATCATCGGGTCGCGCTGGTAGGCATCCACGCCTTGCGCCAGTCGATAGATCTGAGCAATCCAGTCCTCCAGACCGCGCGCTGAATCGCGCAGATATTCATCCAGAACCGGATCCTGTTTGCGGTCGATCTCCTTGAAAATCAACTCGCGGTATTCCAGCGCCTTGGCAACCTTCTGCCGGTTGTCAGCGCTATGAAGCTTGGTGATATCGAACTTGTCGTGGAACAACTCGTCCATCACCTGGCGATAGAAGCGCTGATCCTTCAGCGAACTCAGTACGATCAAACCTTCGCCGATTACGCCAAACAGCAACCACATCCACCACGCGCCGGGAAACCAGGACAACCCCACCAGAGACAGCGTCACCAGGACCAGCGTCAAAGCGATCACAATAGCGCTTTCCGGGCGAAAAATGGAATATGACAGAATCGATTTACGAATCTGTTCCTGCATCTCTCGGCTGAGTTGTTCGCGGTTCATGTTTAGCCCACCGGGTAGCCCAGGTTGCGCAAGACATCATTGCTGGTTTGACCTGGAATCGTGCGGAACTGGTACTGCCCGTCGCTGTTACGGTCGATCACCAACTCGCTGGCTTCAGGCAGCATGCAATGCTTGCTGCCGCGCACGCCGCCCAGCATCTCCTGATACGCGCCAACACAGAAGAATCCGATGTACAAGTCCCGGGTCTCGACAGGCAGGAAGAGCGGCGATACGCTCGTTTTTGGCGGGTAGACATCGTCACTGTCGCAGGTCAATCCGCCGAGTTGCACGCGTTGAAAGGGTTTGTCCAGGTGGTTCAGCGGCAGCACGATAAAGTGTTCGCCCAGCGCCCACACGTCCGGGAATGAAGTCATGATGGAGCCGTCGATGACGTACCACGGCAGGGTTGAGCCGTTATTTTTGACCGTCAACACCTTGAAGAAGTGCGCGCCATGCTCGGTCGTCGTGTAGCGGCCCATTTCACCCATGATATCGGGCGCCGGTACATCGTAACGGCCGCATATTTCTATAAATGCCGTCATCAACTGGCGGAAAAACTCGTGGTAGTCAAAGTGGAAATTGAGCGTCATCGGAGCCGGGATCCCGCCGCCATAATCGAAGATGCTCAATTGCGAATGGCGCTGGCGCAGCCGCGCGTATAGATCAATGGCAGGTTTCAACGCGCTGACAAAGTCATGTTCGCCGGTGATCTGGCTGCCGATCATCGCGTGCAGAAGTTTCAAAGTCGGCGCCGACGCGGCAGCGATGATATCGGCCGCCTGCCACAGGTCGTCAATCGGCATGCCAAATCGTGAATTACCGCTGTCGATTGGGGTTTTCGTGTTATGGTTGCGATGCCCATAACACTTCAACCGCAGACCCAACTCAAAATGCTGGTCGCTGTCGATAAACGGCGCAAGTTCGACCAGGTCTTCCAGAACAGGAATCAGGTTGTCATGGTTTGCTTTTAACCGCAGCAGGCTGCGCGCATAACCGCTGCCGGCGGGTTTGAATCCGTTGGCAATTACCATGCGGTCAGGTTGCAGGCGCCCTGCGTTCTGCATCATCATGACGATATCGGTGTCAACCTGTGAGGACATCTCGTAATGCGCCCCCGCGTTCAGCGCTTCACGCACCACTTCCTCGCTTGTGTTCGCTTTGGAAGCGTAGGCATAATGGAAATGTCCGGCATAACCAGTTTCCGCGGCCACGGACGCGAAGATATCGTTCAAGGTCGCGATTTTCTGACGGATCATGGGCAGGTACACGATTTCAAGCGGACTGGTCATCAGGCGGCCCAGGCCCTGATCCTCGCGGCCTCCCAGCAGCATCTGGATCAGGTCCAGATCCTCGAAGAATAAACATCCATCGCGAGAGGACAGAAAATCGTTGAAGGTATGGTTGGGCACGGGCGACTCGTGCTCCCAACCGATTATTGGATGTGGCATACTGTTATTCTATCGTCAGGCTTGTATAACGCGGACAGGATCAGATAACATGACAGATACCTCCCAACTGGCTGGCAGTGCCTCCGCTGGCTGGCTGTACCGTCAGATTACCTGACAAGCAGTGACCACGCCAGCGCTAATACGCCTAATGTAATCCCAATCGCGAGACCGTAGGGCAGCGTCAGCCTGAGCACAGCAGTTTGTACCGCACGGAGCTATTCCTATCCGTCGCCGTAGCAAACCTTCCTGAGTCGCCCTGCCGCATACAGGTAGTTCCGCCAGGGGACATCCGGCGGGATCAGATGGTCGAAGCTCGGTATGTAACGGCCATAGCGCACCATCTCGGCGGCTTTATCTACCTCGGCGTCAATGTCTGCGTGCGTTGCAGCCAGCGCTCGTTTATCCAGCCCGCCCATGATGCCCAGTTGAGGGTACTCCCTGCGAAAGTCACGCACGTCGTTGCCGGCCTGCACCTCGAAGGGGAACATCATGTTGACGCCATGCTCAAGGAAGATCGGGATGAGCTGCCGGCAATCGCCGTCTGTATCGACCGATACAATTCGTGCGCTGTTGGCGCGAGCGAAGTCGGTGATGCGATCGTAACAGGGCATCATGAAGTCATTGACCATGCGGGGAGAGATTAATGATCCCGCCTTGCCGGACATGTCCTCCCAGATATGAATGTGGCTGATCGGCGTCTCAGACGCAACGCGTTCCCACACCGAAATCCACAGCGTCGTCAGATGCGTCATGATGTCATGGATCAGATGCGGGCGGGTGTAGAAACTGATCAGCAGTTCCTCGACGCCAAGCAGGTCGCGCGCAGTTCCAAACACGCCATAGGGAAACATACCGACCTGTACGACCTCGCCAGTCTCGCGCAGGCGCTCGCGAAAGTCATCCCAGTTCTGCGATATCCGGCCCGGCTGGTCTGGGCGCAAACGTTCGGTTTTCAGGCGCTCCCAATCATCGTCAGTCTTGACTGGGTAATCGAGCCATTCCGGCATCGATCCACTATCGCGCCGATCGCGCATCGTGATTCCACGCCCATCGCGATGGATGACGAAGTCCTCATTCTGTTCGATCACCACGGCATCAAACTCAGGGTAAATCCCAAGATGGATATCGGGATGCGCAAAACTGCGGTCAAACTCCAGCCGTTCGCGCGGGTTGAGGTATATATCGCAAGTCTCTCTTCGCCAGAGATCGAGTGTTTCACCCCACGGGTCCCAGCCCAAACCAACGCCATACGGAACGCGGTCAACAGGTTGTCCGGTGAGACAACGCACGACACGTTCACCACAAGGAAGTTCTGCCATGTTTGATTCCTATGACAAGTGGATTGTACGATGAACAATGGCTTTCGATGTCCGGGATGCGGGTTGGTATATTCAGTCGGATGGCGTTATCATCCGTAGCCGTAAACCAGAGAGAGATTCTATTTATAGTGATGGCTTCTTGTATTCGGAGGACTGAACTATGCCGGCAGACCCAAGCATTTTCGAAGATGTGCCGATTTTTGCCTTGCTCGATGCGGATGAACGCGCTGTGCTGGCGCAACAGGTGGAAGTCCGGCGTTTCAGTCAGGATCAGGTGATATTCCGCGCCGGCGAACCGGGCGCGCGCGCATACGTAACGCAGAGCGGCAATGTGCGGATGACGATGACGGATGAGGCAGGCGAGCCTATCGTTGTCGACACCGCCGGGCCTGGCGACATATTCGGGTTGTCATCGATGCTGGCGGGCACGACTCACTTGACCACTGCCGTCGCATTGGAGGATACGGTTGCCATCGAAGTAGACCGCAATGACCTCGAGGCGCTACTGCAGAAGAAACCGATGGCAGGGCTCGATATGCTCACCATGACTGCAAAGCAACTGCGCGCCTCGCACGAGTTGTTGCGCACGCGCGCCTCGCGCAACCCTAATGTGGAATTTGAGGAGAAAGAGACACTGGGCGAGCACATCGCAGATCTGGTCGCGAGGTTCGGCGGATCGTGGACGTTTATCATCTTGTTCGCGTGCATTCTAGCGGTGTATATTCTGGTAAACTCACTGCTCCAGAAACCCTGGGATCCCTACCCCTTTATCCTGCTCAATCTGTTCCTCTCCACGCTTGCCGCCGTGCAGGCGCCGATCATCATGATGAGCCAGAACCGGCAGGACACGAAGGATCGAATCCGCGGCGAACTGGACTACCGCGTCAACTTGAAGGCTGAATTGGAAATTACTGAGGTGCTCACGAAACTGAACGATATACACGAACACCTGGTCACGACGATAGAAAGCGATCAGGAACAGTAACTGGCAATCAGCCAATCCAGATTAGCGGACTATATGGCAGGTTGATCACGCGTCAGAACCAGCGCCCGTACATCCAGGCTCCGGACATCTATACGCACGCCATTCCCACGGGGTTGAAGCGGTTCGCCCAACAAGTCTTCAACATGCCAGGCGCCCGTATCGATCGTCTCCATGATATCGTGCGGTGTTGGATTTGTTACGAACCAGATTTCCTTGTCGCTTGTAACGCGTCTTCGTAAAAGGAGCTCACCGCTATGCCGTCTCCCGATACCGCACTGACTCAGCAAATGGCGCACAAACAAGGCTGTCTGCACGCTGCGATACGCCGTCCCGCTGTGGCCGGCGTAAGTGCCCAGCAACCACGCCCTGCCCTTGCCGGCCTGGCGCACTGTCCCGGCAACCCCGTCGTTATAAGTCAGGAGCGGTTGGCTGTCTGCGCACTCGAACGTTTGCACATAGACGTTAGCGCGCAGATGCTGGCCGTTCAGAGGCCCGGTTCCCAGCAGCTCAGCCGGATTGAGATACTCACCCCAGGAACGCTCCGCCGGCGACCAGCGGGCGCCATTGTCGGGTTCCCTAACCATGCTTAGACCCACTTGACGCACCCCAAACAGGTCGCACACTGCTTGCGGCAATTCACCGCGAGTCGCGTAACCGTATTCGGTAACCCGACCTGGACATGCGTCGCTGATGAGGTTCCCGCCTTGTTCTACGTAAGACGACAGCCATGCGGTGGTCTTGTCAGAGACGACCAGAGGAAACGCCAGGACTATCGCCTTATATTGATCCAGCCTGATGTTGTCCAGATGCGATGCGGCGACGAAATCGACCGAGACTCCCGCGTCCCACAGCAGGCGGTGCCAGCCGCGCACGCTATACGGCAGGTGTTCGGCGGCTTGACCCAGCAACCGGCAGACCTGGTAGTTATCCTCATCGACGATGATCGCGACTTCAGACCGCACCAGCGTCGGACGCGCCAGCACGTCGGCATGTCGTTGTAATACTTCACCGATCCGTGCAGCTTCTTCCAGCCGGGGAGTGGTATCTCCGGCACTGTCAAGCAAACCGAAACCGTTCAACTCGTCGGCGGCGATCTCGGCGCGGGTGACCCAGAACGAGATCGCAGTAACACCCGACGCCAGCGCGGTCAGCATCCAGCGCCGGATGTCATCGGGCGAAGGGACGCGCCCTTTGTGAAACGCGGTGCTGACAGGCCCGCCCTGGAATTCCGCAGCCCATAAAGGGTTGCCAGGCGCGTTACACGAACGCAGGTAGTCGAACTTTAGCGCGATGCCGTTCCACATCTCATTGAGCAACGCGGCGTGCTTGTCATGCGGCTGGCCGTTCGACTGCGCGGCGTCATCCCACTGATCGCAAGGCGCCCAGGCAGGATATGCCGATGCGCCGAGGAAATCCTGGCATCGCGCATAGACCCAGTCCTGCGCGGCGCCGATGTTCAATCCAGCTTTATGGGCAAAGACCGGTCGACGATAAGGGTCCGCAGCGCGAATCGCGTCACTGCGCGCCTGCAACGTGCGGGCAATGCGCACGTTATCCTGGAAGGTTCCCCAGGCGATATCCTGCGGACAGCAACTTTTCTGCGTGTGCCGGTTGGGCTGAATCGCTTCCCAGGACCGGTAGCGCATATTCCAGGCGCGGTTCAAAGCGTCCAGATCCGCATAAGTTTCGCGCAGCCAACTTCGGAATGCTTTCAGCGTATGTTCGCAATAGCAGGTCGGCTGACCCACGATGGTCTCCGACCAATAGCCAATCTCCTGCCAGGTATTCCAAACGACAATGTTCTCGTACTTGCCCAGCCTTGCGACCAGCAGGCGTATGAAGCGCAACTGGTCATTCATGGCGCCGTCATGGTCAAAACATGGGCCGGGCTTGCCGTCTGCGGGCAGAGGAGTTTGCGCCTGATAAATAATCGGCTGGCCGTTTCGCCCAACCATGCGGCAGTCGGGGTATTTGCGATACAGCCAGTCCGGGGCCTGCTCGCACGTCAAACCCATGTAAACGCCCATCTCCAGCGAGGCGGCGTGCTCAATCAGCTCCTCATAACGGGCAAAGTCGCAATGACCCTCCTCCGGCTCGTCAATCATCCATTGCTCCTGCAGCTTGACGAGGTTGAACCCGCGCTTTTTGAGTATCGCCATATCGGCTTTCAGTTCAGACATCGGCGGCATGGGTTCGCGGCATAAATGCGAACCCAGCGGAAACAGATTCAGGAAGGTTTCCTTGTTCACAAGCGCCCTCCTTATATTTGAGGCACAAACGGCAGGTCTGATGATTCAGATTGTCGGCATGACGTTACCGCCGGAAACGGGTATATAAGCGCCCGTGATAAACGCCGCCAGGTCGGAGGCCAAAAACGCTACGGCGTTGGCGATATCCTGGTCATATCCGCGCCGTCTAAGCGGAACATTCTTCTCGTATTCGGGCTGATGCTCATCCGGTGTGCCGCGATATTTATCGCTGATCATCCAGCCCGGCGCCACCTGGTTTACCGTGATCTGGTGCGCCCCGATCTCGCGCGCCAGAACGCGCAGCACGCCGTCCATGCCGCGCTTGCCCGAGACGTATGCGGATTGATTGGGGAAATTCTGCATCGCACACTCGGTGTTGATGGCGATAATGCGGCCCCAGCGCTGTTTGATCATCGCCGGCGCAAATGCCTTCGCCATCAACACATTCTGCAGCACGCACGAGCGGAACTGGCCTTCATAATCCTCGACGGACTGCTCAAGTACGGTCGTCCATTGATACTGGATGACCGCATTGTTCACGACGATGACCGGGTCGCCCAGGGTTCCCGCGATGGCTTGTTGCATGGCATTGACCGAGGCGGCATCGCCGACATCCGCCTGCACCGTCATCGCGCGCACACCCTTGGCCTGCACTTCACTGAGCAATGCTTCGGCTTTGGCCTGGCCGTGATGATAGTGGATGGCGACATCCGCACCGCAATCAGCCAGCGTGCGCGTAATCACGCGCCCCAACTCACCCGATGCTCCGGTAACAACCGCGACCTTGTTCGATAAATCGATATTCATGATGACTCTCCGTATATGATTCTGTTTCGCGCATAGACTCCCGGAATCTCGGAGATCCCGGGAGTCTGAGTTCTCGGCATAGACTCCCGGAATCTCGGAGATTCCGGGAGTCTGGGTTCTCGTAACCAATTTCGCCATGAGAATCCGTATATCAGTTTACCCTCTGTCATGTTGACGACTGTCTTGCCATATTGGCGATGATCTGGCGGGCGCGGTCGGGCCGGATGTTACCTTCGCTCACCATCTGCGCCGCAACTCGGTCCACTTGTTCGCCCACCGCGCCGGCTGCCGCGGCGACCTGACGCGCATGCAGCGCCATATGGCCGTGTTGTATCCCTTCCGAGACAAGCGCGCGCAGCGCAGCGAAGTTCTGCGCCAGACCGACGCACACGATGATTTCGGCCAGTTCGCGCGCGGTCCTAACAGCCAGTATCTTGAGCGCAACTTGCGCGCTCGGATGCACTCGTGTTGCGCCGCCAACGATACCAACCGCCAGCGGCAGGTCAATCTCGCCGACGAGGTCGCCTTGTTCATCAATGCGCCAGCGCGTCAATGACGAATAGCGGCCATTGCGCGCCGCATAAGCATGCGCGCCAGCTTCGACGGCGCGCCAGTCGTTACCCGTCGCGATAACGACTGCGTCAACGCCATTCATCACACCCTTATTATGTGTCGCAGCGCGATAGGGGTCCGCTTCCGCAAACAGGCTGGCCTCGACAATATGTTGCGCAACCTGAAGCTGCTCATCCCTTCCAGCACCCAACAGGTGTGCGGGAATGCGGCAACTGGCCCAGGCGCGCCGCCGATCGCTCAGGTTCGACAGGATGCGCAGATTGACGCGCCCGCCCATAATCGCCTCGATACGCGGCGCCAGCGCTTCGCAGGCTGTGTTGATCAGGTTGGCGCCCATCGCATCGCCGCAGTCGTAGAGCACATGAACCACCAGCATCGCGTTCCGCGCTTCCGCCTTGAATGAAGTTGCCGGTGCTCCCACCCCTTCTACCTCGAATTGACGAATCTCAAGCCCTACCGCGCGGGAATGCCGGCTGATTGTGGAGGTATTTTGCGTGTTCAGCCACAGGATCAATTCGTCTGCCGCTGCATGAAGCCGCTCTACAGCCGCTTCAGAATCAGGACATTCCAATACCTGCAGTTGACCGATCATGATGGGATCGGTGCTGCCGGCGGTAAAGCCACCGCCTGCGCGCGCCATCTTCGCAGCGAAGCTGCACGCCGCTACAACGGAGGATTCCTCCACCACCATCGGCACCAGCACCTCGCGGCCGTTGACGACAAAGTTCTCCGCAATGCCAAAAGGCAACGCATACGTGGCGACGACGTTCTCGATCATGCGGTCGGCTTGATCGAGCGACAGGCCCATGCGCAATGCTGCAATGTCGGCGTCTGTGAGCGTTGTCATGCGGCTCAACAACTGCAGGCGATCTGTCACCGGCACATCGCGCAGCCTGGGATGAACGACCTGTGGCGGAGGTTGGGATTCTTCACTCATAATGACTCACACCATATGCTTCGCTGATGATCGCTGCACCAGCCAGCGCAACGATCAGCGAACCTGCCCGGCATCAGCCAGGACTTTATCGTATACCGCCAGCAATTGCTGGGCGGCGCGTTGCCAGGTAAACGTCGCCGCGCGTTGCATTCCAGCACTCACAGCTTGGGTGCGCCACACTTCATCAAATAGCGCGCGATACAGGGCGGATGACAGGCCATCCACATCGAGCGGATCGACCATCAGCCCGGCGTCTCCGACGACTTCCGGCAACGACGACGCGTTCGACGTCACGACCGGGATGCCGCATGCCATCGCCTCGAGCGGGGGGATGCCGAACCCTTCGTACAGCGACGGAAAGGCAAATACCGCCGCGGCGTGATACAGGTCAGGTAAATCAGCATCGTCGACAAATCCAGCAAAAACCACCTGCGCTTCGATGCCTAGTTTACCGATCTCTTCCTGCACTTCATCATATAACCAGCCCTTCCCGCCCGCAATAACGAGTTTCACTCCGACAGGCCGCGACTCTGAGCCGCTATCGCCCGTGCGCAGACGGTCATTCAAACGCGCCATGGCGCGCACGAGCGTCAGATGGTTCTTGCGGCGTTGCAGCGTGCCAACAGTGAGGATGAACGGTTCTGCTGGAAGCCCGTATTTTGCGCGCAATGCACTGGACCTGGCCTTGTAGTAACTGGCCGTCGTGCGGGGCGTGAAGCGCTCATCGACGCCGCTATGGATGGTGGTGATTTTCTCAGCCGCAACTGCGTAGAGTTCGGTCAGATCGCGCGCTGTGGCGTACGAATCGGCGACGATATGCGTGGCTCTGCGCACGGACTGCGGAACGACCCGCTTCAGAAAGCCCAGCAGCGTGGGGGGCGCTGACCCTGGATCGCGCTCGAAAGTAAGATCATGCACCGTGAGAACCGTGCGTGTGCCCGGTAAGACGGGCGGCAACACGAAGTCTGTGGCGTGGTACAGGTCACAAGCGCCTGCCAGCAATTGCACAGGAACCGGCAGGCGCGCACGGTACCAGATGCGGTACATCCAGCGATCGTTAAGCGGCCCAATCACCACTGGAACCGTTACTCGCGGCGGATGCGGCTGGATGGCGGCAAGCGTAGCCGATCCAGCACTGTCGACCCGGCCCATGCAGAACAGCCGGTATTGTGAACGACTCTCGATCTGGAGCAGATGCCGGACGATCTCGCGCGTCAACCGGCCGATGCCGGCGCTCTGATGAACCGCAGGCGTGACGTCGATGGTGATGCGCGGCATGATATGCTACAAGGCGCTCTCGATCTGCTCTTCCACTATAGGAACAAGCGTGCGCTTCTGCCATTTGACATCGCGGAACGTTACAAAGCGGTTGACGACGAAGTTCCACACCATCACGATGACCGCTGCGATGGCTTTGGTCAGGTTAAGACCGAGAACCGCGTTGCCCAACAGGTTCTGAATCGGATACTCGAACAGAAAGAGGATCAACTCGTTGATAAACAGACCCACGGCATTCACCAGCAGGAAGGTGGGGAAATGCTTCCAGATGGAGTGCTTGCGCGATTCAGGATACACCCACAGGCGGTTCCAGATGAAGTTATTGGTCGCCGCGACGATAAAGGCGACGGCAATCGCCAGCCAGGAGGGAAAGTGAAAGACGTAGGCGAGTATGTTCAGAGTAGTGAAGTCAACAATCAGGCCGCTGAACCCGACGATCGTAAACTTGACAAACCGTTTGACTTCAGTTTTATTTTCGCGCGCAACTCCATAGAGTCGTGTTGCTTTTACACTTTTCATATCGGCGCCCCGTCATCGCCGGCTGACCGGCGCTCCTGGCCGTGATTAACGCCACGCGGGCGCCGGTGCGTGTTTTTATCGTTGTCAGCCGTGTACTTGTCGAACCAATCGACGATGCGCTTGATGCGCTCGACGCGATGTTTGGGCTCGCCACTGCGAGACAGTTCATGCCCTTCGCGCGGCCAGCGCACAAGTTCAACGGTCTTCTTGAACGATCGCAACGCCAGGTACAGTTCCTCGGCCTGGCTGATCGGCACTCGATAGTCCTGTTCGCTGTGCTCCAATAATAACGGCGTCTGCACGTGCGGCGCCAGTGCGATGGGCGACATCTCCCACATCCGGCTCACGTCCTCCCAGGGTGTAGCGCCGGTCTCGCGGTCATTAAAGTAAGGTATATCGGTGACGCCCCGCATGGATATCAGGTTATACACGCCTCGCTGAGCGACGGCAGCCTTAAAGCGCTGATCGCGCCCGACGATCCACGCTGTCAGATAGCCGCCGTAACTGCCGCCGGTTACTACCATTTTATCGGCGTTGATATAGCCACGCGCCACAACCATATCCACACCGCGCAGGATATCGTGCATGGGGCCGTCTCCCCAGTCGCCGCAGTTGGCGCCGAGGAATTTCTCACCATACCCGCCGGAACCGCGCGGGTTGCAGAAGAACACCACGTAACCGTATTGCGCCAGCGTCTGCCATTCATGCCACATACTACGCGTGGAGGCGCTCCACATCGCCGACGGCCCGCCATGAATCTCCAACGCCAGCGGGTACTTTCTGGTCGAGTCGAAATCGGGCGGCATGATGATCCAACCCTGGATCATGAAATCGCCCGACGTATAACTCACTTCATCGACAGGACAAACGGCATGAGCGCTCAGGAATGCGGCGTTGGGTTGGTAGAGCATCGCAATGCGGCCATCCAGCTCACGCAGGTACAAAGCCGATGGATCCTGCGGCGTGCCGGCGGCAAATACGATCCGCCCCGCGTCATCGACATCAAACGAGGTGATTTCCTGCACGCTATCGGTCAGTTGCTCTATTTCGCCGTTCAATACGCTTACGCGCCACAGGTTGACCCGACCGTCTTTCAGCAGCGTGAAATAGAGATGGCGGCTGTCGCGGCTCCACACGTACTGATCTACACTGCGATCCAGCGCACCCGTCAGGTCAACCACATCCCCGCCCTGTGTAGGCTGAATAACCAGTGTATGGTTGCGGAACTCCGGCTTATCCTGGTTGGTTCGCCCCATGGCGACCCAGCACCCATCGGGCGATACCAGCGGATGGCTGTGGCTGAAGGAGGTCGCGATCAGCGTTTCCACAGCCGTTTTTGCAGAATCGGTCGGAACCGTTATTTTCACCAGGTCGTACCAGTACTCGATGTCAGTGTGCTCTGGACGGCGCGCCATCGTCGATAGCAAGGCGCTGCCATCGCGCGACCAACTGGGCAGGCTGAAGTTGGTGTCGGCGTCCGTCAGACGAATTGCCTTAGCTTTGTTCTCCGCAGCGAAACTCACCGGCACGTCGATGACATACAGGTTGGACCAGCGATCATTCAGGAAATCCGTGCCGGTGCGATATGGAAATTCGCGCACGATGCGCGGATCGATTGTCTGCGCTTCATCATGCTCGCGTTGCTCTTTGTCGCGCTTCTTATCCCAACTGTCTTTGGCCGCGCCGGGCACCGCGGTTTCGCCCGATGCCTCAACCTTGCCTGCCTTCAGGCGCTCCTCGTCCTCTCTCACGCGTTCATCCGCGCGCACAGGCGCGACGAATGCAATGCGCGATCCATCGGGCGCCCAATCAAACGCGCTGACGCTGTTCTGATGCGTCGCCACGCACTGCGCTTCGCCACCGGATAAAGGCAGAGCATATACGGCGGCTTCGCCATTCCGGTTGGACAGAAAACCCAGGTACCTGTTGTTTTCGCTCCAGCGCGGGGATGAGTCCTTGCGCCCTGTTGTGAATGGTTGCGCGGGTATATCGGCGGCAACCAGGTCTTTTATCCATATCGCGCACACATTTTCATTGGCGCTGCGGTCGCTGCTGAGCCTGACAAAGGCAGCGCGCGTCCCGTCGGGTGAAACACGGACATCGTCGATATAGACGATATCCAGTGATTGATCGGCATTGATTGTGTTCATGAGCGAATCGAGTATAAACCCGTTCAGGCGCGTTGCTTTACCGCTTCATAAATCATCAACGCGGCTGCTATCGAGACATTCAGTGAGTTGACACGCCCTGCCATAGGTATCTGCACGGAGATATCGGCCTGGTCCAGCCAGGCGCGACTTAGACCCGGTTTCTCGGCTCCCAGCACCAGCGCGACCGGGATACGCATATCGACATCGGTATATAACCGCTTGGCCTGAGGTGTTGCAGCCACAGTTGTCAGGCCATGCTCGCGCAGCCACTGGATCGTCTCCGTCGTACTCGCTTCCGCTACCGGCACACAGAACACCGCGCCTTTGCTTGAGCGCACCACATTGGGATTGCCCAGGTCTGTAACCGGGTCACAGGAGATCAATGCCGTGACGCCCGCGGCATCCGCAGTGCGCAGGATGGCGCCCAGGTTGCCGGGTTTTTCGATGGCCTCAACGACCACGATGAGCGGATTGCTGCCGGGTTTCAGGATTGAGAGTTCGCGGCGCGGCAAGCGGAACACCGCCAGCCAGCCATCCGGATTATCGCGATAAGCGATCTTCTCGAAAACCCGCTCGTTTACCTCAACCAGTTCAGCCCCGCTCAACCGCACACGCTCCAGGAGCGCCATCTGCGCAGGCTGTCGAATCAGCGCCATGCAGTAATACAGTTCCACAGGCTGGTCGCCGCTCAGCGCAATGGATAGTTCATCATAGCCTTCCACCAGCATCAGGTTATCTGCGTCGCGCTGACGGCGGTCGCGCAGCGCAACCAGATGCTTGATGCGCGGATTCTGTACGCTCGTGATCATTTCAACGCAGGCAGGACGCCTTTTGCCAGCGATGCCAGCCCATCCAGATCGTCCAGGTTCAGCCACTGCAACATGACGCGCTGCACTCCGACGCGAGCCAGTTGGTCCAACTGATCGACGATCTGCGCAGGCGTGCCGACAATCAATCCGCGTGAACTCAGATCATCCTGACTGAGATTGCGCGCGGTTACCTTACGGTCCACCTCTACCTGGTCACAGCCGAATATCAACCCAGTCATCAACGAGCGTCGCACCTCTTCCGGCTTTCTGCCAGCGTCGCGCAATGCAACGTCCAGCTTCTCATTGAGCTGGGCAAACCCCTGCGGCGTGGCAAACGCCACATTCCATTCATCCGCATACCGCGCCACGTAAGGCAGCACGGCCTTACCGCCGCCGATGAGCACTGGGGGACGATTCGGGCGCGCCGGATGCGGCAAAAGCACAGCATCCTGCAGGCGGTAATACTCGCCCGCGAATGACGACGGCGCGCTGCTTCGCAACAGGCGCGTGACGACCTCCATCCCCTCGCGGAATCGCTTCAGCCGTTTTGCAGGCGGTAACAGTTCATAACCAAATGCGGCATGCTCGCGCGCCTGCCAGCCTGCGCCCAGACCGAGGACGAGCCTGCCGCCTGATAGATCGTCAACGGCCCCGGCCATACGCGCCGTCATTACCGGGTCGCGGAACGACAGCGGCGTTACCAGCGGGCCAAACTCGATCCGCCGAGTATTGGCCGCCAGCCATGTCAGCGAGATCCATAGCTCCAGCGAATCCAGGTCGGGCGGGCCGGCATTGGTGAAATGGTCCGAACGGTACAGTCCAGCAAATCCGAGGTCTTCGACAGCGCGCGCGATGCGTTGCCAGCGCGTCCAGTTCAAGCCGTTCTGACCTTCAATCATGATCGCCAGTTCCATTTCTATCGTCACCTCACCCGAAGATACTTACCCAATTTGTCACAGTAAACTGGCAGACTCGCGGTCGAGAAACAGCTTCGCATGCGGGGCAGTCCGTAGAATGGACGCCGGGCAAGTTGTGGAGATCGGTCCGCTCAAAGCGGCTTTCACCGGCGCAGCCTTGCGCTTTTCCGGCACGATGCAGAGCATCCGTTTGGCGGATAAAAGCGCCGGTATCGTCAAGGTAATAGCCTGTCTCGGCACCGCATCCAACGTCGGAAAGTGCCCCTCCCCTACCTGCTGCTTGCGGCTCTTCTCGTCCAGGCTGACCACTTTTACCCATTGTGGATCATTGAAATCTGCAAATGGCGGATCGTTGAAGGCCAGATGGCCGTTCTCGCCGATGCCCAGACAGCAAAGATCGGCCGGATTTTGTTGCAGCAGGGCCGCATAACGCTGGCATTCGGCTGGCACGTCCACTGCATCGCCGTCCACACCATAGAAAGCAGCGGGATGCACCACATCCACGATTTTCTCGCGCAGAAAACGGCGGAAGCTGGCCGTGTGTGCGGCAGGCAGGCCGATGTACTCATCCATGTGGAACAGATTCACTTTCGACCAGTCGAGATCGGCATGGCACAACGCATCCAGCATGGTTATTTGGGAGTTGCCGGTCGCCAGAATTGCGTTAGCATGTCCATTCAACACAATCGCTGCGCGCAGCACTGCAATGGCCTCTGTCGCAGCCGCGCGGCCCAGCGATGCATTGTCATCATAAACTTCGACGTCCAACTGACCTACTTTCATATCATACAGATGTATAGCCATAAATTAATCCCTGTCCGGGTTTCCGGTTCACGGTTGAATATCTGAAACCGAATCATAAACATGCTGCGGTTGATATGGAAAGGCGGCGATGCCTTCGCGCTGCGTCAAACCGCTCAATACCAGCACTGTCTCCATACCGCTTTCGATGCCTGCGACGATATCCGTATCCATCCGGTCGCCGATCATCACCGTGTTCTCCGAGTGCACGCCCAGATGGTTCAACGCCGCGCGCATCATAAACGGATTAGGCTTTCCCACAAAGAAAGGGCTTTTGCCGCTTGCTTTCTCGATCAACGCCGCCATAGCGCCGCAGGCTGGCGCGATACCGCGCTCAGTCGGGCCGGTCGGGTCTGGATTGGTAGCGATGAAATGCGCGCCGGCCGCAATCAGTCTGATCCCTCGCGTAATGGATTCAAG
This sequence comes from Chloroflexota bacterium, assembly GCA_023382055.1. GTDB lineage: Bacteria > Chloroflexota > Anaerolineae > J036 > Brachytrichaceae > CAIXPS01. Next base: position 28,866 of record JAMCQN010000077.1, on the reverse strand, counting down.
ATTGTACGCAAAGGTCTCGCCCAGCACGACGTAATCGGGATCGACATCGGTAATAACATAACCCACGTTATGTATTTCCTCAGTCAGACCGCTTTCACCGATAACGAATGCGGTTCCGTTGGGATGCTGTGTGTGCAGGAAACGTGCAGTCGCCATCGCAGACGTGAAAATCATCGCTGCATTGATCGGCAACCCGATGATCTGCAGCCGATGGGCGAGATCAACAGGCGTATACATCGCATTATTCGTCAGAACCAGGAACTTGATGTTTTTGACCTGCAGGTTCTCGATAAACTTGTCCGCTCCGGGGATGATGTGCGGTCCCCGCACCAATACCCCATCCATGTCGATCAGATAGTTCTTCTGTGGTTCCATAGTCATCTCTTCTGTCGTCAGATTCTGAACACTCGACCCTGCGCTCTAGTTTAGTGCAATACAAATGCGGCGGTTTTAGCATAGTGTCGTATGATTCACACCAGAACACTGGCTCACACATGGAGACGTATAAGCTAATGGTAACGGTTAATCATAAAGCGGCGAGCGATGGCATTACTGAGTCGATACACCCGACCTATCAGCAGCGCATCGACGCCATACGCCGGACAAAGCTCGAACACACCGATGAAAAGTTGAAGACGCGCGGCTTCTTCGACATAGACGACCACGGTTATATCCCCTGGCCGGACCCTATCCCATTCAAAGCCAAATCCAACCACCCTTCCGGCGGTTGTTACGGCGCGAAATGCATCGGCGAGAACTTCCGCGCCTGGCTGGAAGTTCATCCGGTCTACATCCACCGCATGAGCGCGCTGGCGGGCGCCTGGGTGGGGCATGTACCCGGCGTGGGCGGATGGCGACCCGAGGATCGGCCACAGTACCTGCGAGCGTTACACAAGGAATACAACATCCTCTATACCGGCATCGGCGGGATGAACCATCTGGGGCCGGATATGCGCATCGGACTTGACCTGGGCTGGGGCGGATTGCTCCGCAAAATCCGCGCCTATCGCGATCTGAATGAACCTGCGCCCGGTTCGCCGATGGCTGACTTTTATGATGGCGAAGAGAACCTTGTCATCGGGGTACAGCACTGGATCAAGAATCATGTGACATCGGCGCGCAAATGGGCGGCGCAGGAGACCGACGCCTTTGTCAAACAGAATCTGAACGACATCGCCGACATGAACGAGTGGCTGGTCGATAACCCGCCGCGCACACTGCGCGAAGCCTGCCAGTTCCTGGCGTGGTTCCAGTCCATCGACCGCATGTGGGCCGCCGGCGGCGCGCTGGGCCAACTCGACGAACTCCTCCGCCCGTATTACGAGCGGGATGTTGACGCGGGGCTTATTCAGGACGACGACGAGGTTGTCTGGTACATCGCCAGCCTGCTGTTTAACGACACCCACTATTCGCAAATCAGCGGGCCATCGCCCGACGGCAGTCGCGACCTGACCAGCCGCATGTCATTTCTCATACTCGAAGCGGTGCATCGCTTGCGCATTCCGGCCAACCTGGCCGTGCGCGTCCACGACAAACTGGACCCGCAACTGATGCGCAAGGCCGTCGAGTATCTGTTTACAGATGGCACGGGCGTCAGCTATTCCTGCTCAAAGGGTCTGGATGAAGGTTATGCGCGCAACGGCGTGCCAATGCCGCTGGCGCGCATGCGCGCCAAGGTCGGCTGCAACTGGACTGCCTTGCCAGGCGTTGAGTACTGTCTCCAGGATGTCACTCGCATGTGCCTGGTCTCGCCATTCGTACATGCGTTTGACGATGTCATGAACGACGCCGCAGCACCCCGCACCATGGAGATGCTGTGGGATCGCTATGCGCACCACCTCGCAATCGCTGTCGATACCATCAAACAGGGATTTGCCTGGCACATGGATCATCAGGCTCAAAACAGCCCGGAGATCGTGTTGAATCTATTCTGTCACGGCCCGATAGAGCGCGGGTTGGATGCTTCAGGCGGGGGTCTCGATATCTACCGCCTGACATGCGACGGCGTCGGGTTGCCCACGGTGGCGGACAGCTTCGCGGCAATCGAGCAGCGGGTTGTGAAAGAACATCGGCTGACATGGGAGGAACTGGCTCAACACCTCGCCGACGATTACGCCGGAACGGACGGGAAGCGCGTCCGCTTGATGATGCAGAGCATCCCCAGATACGGCGCCGGCAACTCGCGCGCCGACTGGTGGGCTAAACGCGTCTCCGAAACCTTCAGCAATCTGGTGCGCAACACGCCCACTTCCAACGGATTTACAGTCATCCCCGGACTGTTCTCGCATGGCATCGTGGCGCAACTTGGCAAAAATCTCGGCGCAACGCCCAATGGCAGGCATGCCCACACGCCCATCGCGCACAGCGCCGACCCCGATCCCGGTTTTATGCCCGGCGGCGGAAGCGCGCCCACTGCCAAGTCTAACGCCGTGGCAGCGGTGCAGCCCGGCTGGGGCAACTCGGCGCCGCTGCAGATCGACTTCGACAAGCATCTGGCGAAGGAGTACGGCGGGATCGAGGCCGTTGAGAGCTTGATCAAGGCGCACAACGCGTCCGGTGGAACGCTCGTGAATATCAACGTGATATCAAAAGAGCAGATCCTGGAAGCTCACGCCGATCCGAACAAATATCCCGACCTCGTCGTGCGAGTCACCGGCTACAGCGCCTTCTTCAAGACACTGTCGCCGGAGTACCGCCAACAGGTCGTCGACCGCATCCTGGCGGAGAACTAAGGTGCGGCCATTACACTCCCGGAATCTGCGAGATTCCGGGAGTGTCGTCTGTGGAATACATTCCCGGAATCTCAAGTCGAGTGAAACTCGGCCAGATTCCAACCATTTTCAATTACACTATATCTCTGAAACATCAGGAGGGGAATATGCCACAGGAAACTGTCGGGTATGTGGAATTGGAGTGGACGTGCGTCCACTGCGGCACGAAGAACGAGGGGACGCGCCAGACTTGCAGCGGCTGCGGCGCTCCCATGAGCGACAGCCAGAAATTCCAGCAGGCCGGCCAGGAGACGCTGATCACCGATAAAGACCTGCTCGCCAAGGTCGAGAAAGGCCCGGATGTCCATTGTCCCTGGTGCGGGACGCGCAATCCAGCCGGGGCGGAGAAATGCTCGCACTGCGGCGGCGACCTGACGGGCGCAACGGTACGGTCGCAGGGCGAGATACTCGGCGCATTCAAGTCCGAACCTCAGCCGGACGTCAAGTGCAGTTTCTGCGGCACGATGAATCCCGCCGGCGCGAAGAAGTGCAGCAAGTGCAACAGCCCATTGGAAAGCGCGCCAGCCCCGACGACGGTAGCTAAGCCGGTTGCATCGAAGAGAATCGGCTTCCTGCCGATTGCCGTCATCGCGGTGCTTGTTGTGGCGTGCATCAGTTTCCTCGTATTGAACGCACGTACCACAGCTACTACCGGGACCGTCAACGCAGTAAGCTGGCAGCGCAGCATCGACCTGTTGAAACCACAGCCCGTGCAACATGAAAACTGGCGCGATCAGATTCCATCGGGCGCACAGGTTGGTTCGTGCACGCAGAAGGTGCGCCGCACACAGGATCAACCAGCCCAGAACGCGCAGAAGGTGTGCGGGACACCTTATACCATTGACCAGGGGAACGGCACGGGCAAGGTTGTGCAGGACTGCAAGTACAACATCATGGACAGCTACTGCCAGTACACCGCCGTCGAGTGGGTGCGCGTCGATGCGGTGGTCGCCAAGGGGAGCGATCTCCATCCGGTATGGCCGACCGTCATCTCTGATACAAGCCAGCGCGCCGGACCCACCGTTGAGACGTACAAGGTGACGTTCATTGCGGGCGACAAGACCTATACTTATTCACCGCACAGCGCAGAGGAGTACGCGCGATTCACGCCAGGCAGCAAATGGACGTTGCAGATCAACGCACTGGGCAATGTAAACTCGGTGCAGCCGGCAAACTGACACACAGGCAAGACACGGCCTATCGTGCGACCAACTGAGCGATCCCGTTGAACAGACCGGTTCGACCGATGAAGGCGATGAACTTGTTCAGGCTGCCCGGCACAAAAACCACCTGACCGCGATCCAAAGCATCCAACGATTCGGCCACAACCTTGTCTGCGCTCATCCACATGAACCAAGGCATCGTGCGATGTCGCCTGTTTTCGAAGTGGTCATGCAACTCGGTGCGTGTGAGCCCGGGGCACAGGGCTTGTAAGCGTACTCCTTTACCGCGCAATTCACTCTGCAACGATTGCGTAAACACATTCAGATAGGCCTTGGACGCGGAATAGTTGGCATTGCGCGGGAGCGTGAAGAACGCGGCCGTCGACGAGACATTGATGATGCCGCCGTGGCGCCGCGCGATCATGCCCGGCAGGGCTGCCCTCATCAGGCGCATGCTGGCAGTCACATGCAGGGCGATCATCTCCAGTTGCCTGTCAACATCGCTCTCAGCGAATTTTTCGTTCATGCCAAAGCCCGCGTTATTGACCAGAAGCTCCAGGTTATCCAACAGCTCAACGCGCTCGGCGACGCGCTCGAGATACACCGCATCGGTCAAGTCTGCCGCAAGCACCTCCACCGAGATGCCATGCCGATCCTGCAATTCACGCGCGAGTTCCTTGAGGCGGTCCTCGCGGCGCGCAACCAGTATCAGGTCCAGTTTGCGCTCCGCCAGCAGTCTGGCAAAGCTTTCGCCGATGCCGCTGGATGCGCCCGTAACCAGGGCGACGTTTGACCTGCCGGCTTCCGATGCCCACTGCCACGACTTGCGCGCCCGCTGAAATTTCATTCGCCGCATTGCGATACCGAACACGATAGCAGCCAGCCCGATAACCAGCCCGATACCGCCGTTGTAGAGTTTTGTTTTATTCATCTGACTATCCTCCACAAATCATGCCATAAACAAGTGATTGGCGTCTGAGAGAGCGATGGCAGCAACACGACCAGGCAGCATGCCATGTCAAGCCAGGCAGATTTTTCACGCATTCAGATGGCCGTTTATCCAGTCCGCCAGGTTCTGTATAGTCTGCTGGTGTCCCACATCATTATGGACTTCGTGATAGGCGCCTTCAACCAGCAGCAACTGTTTATCCGGAGAACCGGCATTGTTGTAAAAGCGCAACGAGTCAGCCGGCGCGGTGATTGCATCAGCGCTGCCCTGTATCATCAGCAACGGCAGGCGCAGGTCTGCGGCATGTGCCTGAACCCAGTCCTGAGTCACGCCGATCTCGCTGCCCAGGCGCGCGCTGCCCATGCCATGAACCAGCGGGTCACTGCGATAGGCCTGCACCATAGCCGGATCGCGCGATAAGCCGGCGGCATTCAGGCCGCTGCTCATCGAAAATGTCGGCCACACTTTCGATACGACTTTACTCAGCGCAAGCAAAGGCGCAGAGATACCTATTTTCCCGAGAGAAGGCGCCGATGCAATGACAGCGTGCAAGCCTTGAGGCCTGTGCAGGGCGTAATCCAATGCAATCAGCCCGCCCAGGCTGTGTCCATACAGAAAGATGGGTATGCCGTTCTGTGTATATGATGACAGTCCATCCAGGTATGCGCCAACATCCGTTCGATAATCCGCCCAGGTATCCACATGCCCACGCTGTCCAGGCGACCGTCCATGTCCACGCAAATCGAAGCTATAGAGCGCATACCCTTGTGGCACAAGGCCGGACACCAGGTTCGTATATCGTCCGCTGTGCTCGCCGAAACCGTGCACGATGACCAGTATGGCTTTGGGCGCAGTTTCCGGGCGCCAGCTCTGCACGAACAAGCTCACACCATTTGCCCCAATGAATGAATTTTCTACATGTTGCATGAAGTCACCTGGTGAATGTGATATGGGGCGTACGGCTGCTACGCGTAGACCCTGGCAGTTGATTTGATAGACTCCTCGATAAGTCTCAACAGCTTGCCCCGCTCCGATGGAATATCCTCACGTAACCTGGCTGCCGCAATCGGCAGTTGCCAGGCGTCAACATCCTGGCGCATGGCCGAACGGATAAACAGATAGTGGTTCAGGTAGGCGGAATGGAAAGCAGCGCGGATCAGATTGAACACCCATCGTCCGCGCGTTCCCGGTGGGACTTCACCCAGGCGCAGGATGAGCGACGAACGAGCCACATCCGAGAGTGGGTTTCCTTTTACTGCCGTCATCCAGTCAACGACGCGCGGACCCTGTTCTGTCATGATGATGTTGTCGGGGTGGAAATCGGCATGGCAGAGCGCGTTTCCATCCGGCCTTTGCTCCAGCGCCTTCAGCGCCGCCTGTCGCATGAGACTTGGCAATGTCGGAGTCTCCTGGATGGCCCGTTGCAGCCTGGTCGCAACGCGAGGTAATTCCGGGACGCTGCAGCGGTGTATGGCAGCCTGCAATTCAGCCATCAGCCGGCCAAATTGCCTGGCTTTCCAGGGCCGGGCCCGCAGCACTCCCAGCATGGAAGGGCCGCTTACACGTTCATAGATGATGCCGCGCCGGCCTTCAACTTCGATAATGACATCCTCGACGGCTGGAACAGGCAGTCCGGCGGCTTCTACAATGCGCGCTATCTTCAACTCATAAGCGACGCTATCTCCGGGCCACCACTCGTTGAAGAGTTTGAGCACCTTATTATCTTGCCAAGCGTAAATGTCAGCGGTGCGCCCCCGTCCGATCAGGGCCTGCTTTTCCATCGCGCTCCTGTCCTATTGTGATAGTCTCCAACTGTTATCAGTCTAGCTCATATGCGCCAGTATTTGTGGCGTTAACTCGTACAAGGCCGGCTCGTCTGCGAAAAACCGCCGCAGTTCCTCAACGGCCATATCGCCCAGGTGCGTGCAATCCTCGATGCAGCCGGCCAGATGAGGAACTACAACCACATTGGGCAGGCAGCGCAGCGGGCTGTCCAGGGCCGGAGGTTCGGGATCTGTGACATCCAGAAAGGCGAAGAAGCGCCCCTTGCTCAGTTCACTCACCAGCGCCCGTTCGTCGATCAGGTCGCCGCGCGCTGTATTGACGATGAGGGCGTCATCTTTCAGCAGCGCCAGCCCTTCACCTGTTATCAGATGCCGGGTTTCCGAGGTCGCCGGCGCATGCAATGTCAGGATATCCGCCCGCTTCAAGAGTTCAGCCAGTTCCACTTTCTCAACACCCATTGACGATGCCTGCTCGTCCGATATGTATGGATCGTAGAGCAGGATGTGAACCTGGAAAGGCTGCAGAAAGCGGATCAGGCGCCGCCCGACGCGGCTCGCGCCCACCACGCCGACGTTCTTGTGACGTATCTCGCGTGAAGGCCAATAGGCGCTCTCGCGCCAGCCGCCGGTGCGCACATGCTGGCCCAACGGCCAGATATGTTTCATGCCAGTGATGATCAGCCCGAGTGTGGTGATAGCGACATCCTCTGCGAGCGCCGGTGCAGCGCTGGTCACACGCATCCCGCGCGCCCAGACTGCATCGGTGACAAACCGTTTGACGCTTGAACCCATGTGCGCCATCATGCGCAGCCTTGGCGCCGCCTGCAGGACTTCATCATCCAGCGCCGCCACGCCCCAACTGGTCAGGCACGCATCGGCTTCCAGCAAAAGCTTCAGCATCTCAGCGTGAGTAGCCGGCTCATCACCCGCGTGCTCTATGACGCTGGCAAACCCGCGCAGCTTCTCCCACGCTGCAGAACTTAACATGCGGCGGTAATGGTTACGGCCTATTAATACCGCAACGACAGGATTGTTAGAAGACATGCGCTATAACCTCTATGCGAGAAGATGAACCATCCTGCAATACTCGGCGTAATGATTGTTGTAGCACCGCCGATTTGACCGGTCTGGCAGATACGACTGTTCAGGCTGCCTGATGCGCTGCTGCGCCTCGTTTACTGTGGCATACACGCCTGCGCCGGCGCCAGCCAGGATGGCTGCTCCTACAGCGGGTAATTGAGAACTCTGCGTGACTCGCAACGGATAGCCGGTGATATCGGCCACGATGGCCGGCCAGTATGTACTGCGTGTCGCCCCGCCCACCATCCACAAACTGTCGATACGCATCGCATCAGTCTGCATGCGCTCCAGCGCAAGGCGCAATTCGTAAGCCGCACCCTCCAGCACGGCGCGCGCCATGTGCGCGCGGGTGTGACCCAGTTGCAGGTTGACAAAACCGCCGCGCTGCATGCCGGCCGGCGCGGCATGCCCGCCGGCCACTGGCGCAAAGATCAGGCCTGAACACCCAGGCGACGTGGATGCAAGCTCAGTATCCATGGCGGCAAATCGGTTGTCGCGGTCTCCTGTTTCCTGCCAGCATTCCCTGACAAGCCACTCCAGAGACGCCCCCAGTCCCCCCAGTGATTGCGATATTGTCCAGCGGTTTGGAACTACATGGAAGTTCAGATCGAGTTCGGCAGGTATATCGCTGACGATAGCTCCTCCAACCACACCCGTTACAACCCAGGATGTCCCGCTAGCCAACAGTACCTGACCTGGTTCGAGCACACCCAGCGCCATTGCTGTACAGCTCTGGTCGTGTCCTCCGTTTATAACGAGCGTGTCCGGGGACAAGCCAGTCTCACGGCACACTTCAGAGACAACCAAGCCAATGGATGTGCCGCTGGGCTGGATGGCAGAGAACTGGGCAGGGTGCGCTCCAGCCATCTCGCATAATTCGGCGCTCCAGGTTGCTGAGGCAGCGTCCATCAACTGTGTGACGCCGGCGTTCGAAGGATTCGTGATGAACTGTCCGGTAAGCTGGTGCACGATGTAATCATTCATACACAACCAGCGACCTACAGCGGCGTGCAATGCGGGGTTGTTGCGACGCAGCCACGCGATGGTCGCCAACGGCAAACCAGGGTGGATGTTCCATCCGCTGATCGCCCGCACGCGCGACTGGAAATCCTCCGCCATCCATTCCTGCACCAGCGACTCAGTGCGGCCATCCATCCACGTAATAGATGGGTAGATCGGCACGCCGTCCCGATCGGCCGGCACCAGCGAACCGCTCTGACTGGCGACTGCAAGTGCTATCGTATGCAGCGACTCGCCGGCGGCCTGAATGGCCGCCCGAAGAACCCGCGTGACGGCATGCCATACATCGGCGGGGTTTTGCTCCGCCCAGCCAGGCTGAGGGGCGCTTAATCCATAAAATGCTTCACTACTTGCCAGCTCGACGCCTGCCAGGTTAAAGATGGCCGCTTTGGCGTTGGTTGTTCCAATGTCCAGCCCGATAATCGCATCTTGCACACCGAAATTGTACAGTGACATCCCGCCTGCGAAGTATACTTTGCCCGGCAACGAACAGCGCATCCAGCCGGTCAATCAGAACGACACGCAGGCCGGGCAGCTCGTGACGTTCGCTACCGGGTTGATGAGGGCGCTCATGGTGCGAGATATGACATATCGGTTCCACCATCCTGAAGCGGTAAAGCTCGATCACGGTGTGCGGTTGGAAAGACACAGGAAACCTCGATCAATAAACAAACTCACGAATGTCGTATCGGCTGATGTGCGGTGTGCCGCCTTGCTCGGAAAAACGCAGCCCCGCCTCGATGAGTTGTCCCTGGGCAATGCGTTCCTCACTGGTGAGTGGAGAGAGGTTTGCCTGGAAAGCCGCCCTGGCATAGTCCATCCCTTCGTCAACAATCAGTTCTGAGAAATAGACGATATCGTCCATGTCCAGCGGCATGGCATTGATGGCGGATATCGTGTCGTTCACATGACCAGCCGCGTACTGATGCCCGCCGGCGCCGAGTAATACGATAATCCCAACGGCTACACCGGCTGCCTTCATCGACTTCACCGCGCGCACAACTTCAACCGGTCGACTCGGTTTTTGAAGGAACTTCAGCAGCTCTTCATTGCCGCTCTCCATCCCAATGTATACCCGTTTCAAGCCGCGCGCCGCCAGCGCCCTGTAATCGGACACAGATTTCCTGTCGCCGCTGAAACCATCCAGGAACGCATAGATGCCGCCCAGGCTGGCGACATCATAGACCTCATGCACCACATCCATCAGCGGCAACAGGATGGGCATTGGGATGACCAGCGCATTCGCGTCGCCCAGGAAAATGGTGCGCCTCAGGCTCAGGCCAGCCCCCAGAAAATCGCGCACGGCCAATGCATGCAAGCGGAACTCGGCGGGGCGGCGGATGCGGAAAGGTCTGTCCTTGTAAAACGTGCAGAAATTGCACGTGTTGAATGAACATCCTTCGGTAGCCTGCAGGACAACCGCCATATATTGATCCGGCGGCAGGATGCCCACTGGCCTGTAAACCTGGTGGTATTGCACGGCATCCGCCGCAGATTTTGCGGCGTCAAAAGCAATGGCGCGCTCAAAGACAAGGCGACCTTCCTCGGGCAATGGGCTGAGTAGTTCCGCATGGCCCTCAGTGATGGCGGCATAAAGACCGGCGGTCGTGCTGCGGGCGCGCTCCTCGACTTGTCGAGTTTCATCTGCGGTCAGCCAGCGGCGGTTGCGCTCGCGGCCGGCGATCTGCCACTTGGCGATGATCTTGCCATCCAGACCGCGACGGTACGAGATACCATCCAGCAGCGCCGTCCACATTCGACCGGCGTAATCGTAACTGAACACGCTGGCTTCCAGCGGCCCATCGACGCTCACCGTCAGGCAGTTTGGCTTGACGCTGATGGTGACCGGTCGAGATTGCCAACGTCCATTGATAACCATGGCGGTTTACAGCATTGTCCAGTCAAATAACACTGAGAGGGATTGCTCCGGCCGGTGCAATAGTTGCTGGTAGACCTGCTGCGCATCGCGTGGCGAACGCTGCTCCGCCAGGCCGGTGACATTCACGCGGTCTTCCGCCAGCCACCGCAGCGCGCCGGTGATGTTGCCATGTATGCTGTTCGTGCGGAAATCCGTCGGCAGTAGTGGCAGTTCCCACTCCCAACCGCTTCGCACCGTCACGTAACGGTTAAAGACCGTGTTGAGCAGATCGAACGCCGTCAGATTCGTGCGCTGCTTCCACATGGCTGCCACGATCACGACCTCGCCGCGCTTCTGCACTACCTTGCAGGCGTCCATGGCAGCCTGTTCATGACCCGAGCACTCGACAACCAGCGCCACCCTGCCGCTGTACTCCGGATCATCGAACGGTATCACCGGCGCGACTTTGCTGATGCCGGTCCGCAGTGCGATAGCTCTGCGCGCCTCCAGCGGGTCCACTGCCAGCACGTCATAGCCGCTGGCTGCAAACAGCTTGGCCGCTAGATGACCGACGATTCCGAGACCGGTTACGATCACCTTTGCTGGAGGGCGCGCAGTCGTCGTGGTCAGAGTTGTCATGGTCACGCCCATCAGGCGTGCGAAGGGCGCCGCCTGCGGGGATAAGCCTGCCGGAAGGGGCAACAGATATTCCCGTGGAACCCGTTGCCAGGACTTATGCTCACCCATGCAGAAGGCCATGTCTCCGGGTTGCAGATCTTTCACCTCATCTCCTGCCGCGGTCACCTCGAATACAGCGGCATAACCGGGCGTGACGGGGAACCTTGCCCAGTTCCACTGGCCCATATACCCGGCCAGTTCCGTGCCGGGACTCACCAGTGATTTGACCGTGCGCCCAATGACCTCGTTGGGCTTAAGCGGTTGAACATCCGGTTCGACCTCGACAAGCTCCGCCCGTTCGACATCCAGGAATCTCACGCTATATTGACTATCGCTCATCATTCCACCTGCTGTGCATTGAATTCTCCATCGGAGATGCGAATGCGCAGTAATTCTGCCGGCTGGACATCGGCCAGGGCTCGCACGACGCTGCCGTCGCGCTGCCGTCGCACGATGGCGTAACCGCGCGCCAGTGTGGATAGCGGGCTGACGGCATCCAGGCGGCCGCGCAAGCCGCGCAGTTGCTCGCGCCGCAGCTCGATCCTGGCAGATAAGGTCATGTCAAGCCGAGTGCGCAGTTCGCCAAGCCGCTCCTGCGCCCGTTGCAACTGGCTGAGCGGGCTGAGCATGCGCAACGCGCGCCGGAGGGTGTCCACATTCAGGCGCTCCGCATCGATCCTGTCCAGCATCAAACGCTGTAGTTCCGCCGCCAGGGCGTCAACATCCTGGCGCAACTCGGATACATCCGGTGTGATCATCTCCGCTGCCGCGGAGGGGGTCGGCGCGCGCACATCGGCGGCAAAGTCAGTCAATGTAAGGTAAATCTCATGCCCCACGCCGCTCACTATCGGAACTCGCGAAGCGACCACCGCGCGCACAACGCGCTCGTCGTTGAACGCCCACAGTTCCTCCAGGCTGCCGCCGCCGCGCGTCACCAGGATCACATCGCATTCGGGCAATCGGTTCAACGCAGCGATGGCCTGCACGATTCCGGGCGGGGCTTCTTCGCCCTGCACCAGCGTCGGGGCCAGCACAACCGTGACCAGCGGGTACCTTCGCGACAGCACATTCAGGATGTCCTGAAACGCAGCGCCTGTCGGCGAGGTCACCACGCCGAGAACCTTCGGGAAGGCCGGAAGCTGGCGTTTGCGCGACGGGTCGAACAGCCCTTCGGCTTCCAACGCCTGCTTCAACCGTTCAAATTCCGCATACAGATCGCCTGTGCCCGCCAGCGACATCGACTCCACATACAGTTGATAAGCGCCATCCCGTTCATATACGCTGATGCGACCGCGCACGATGACAGCGTCGCCGCTGCGGGGTGTATAGCGCATGCGCAGCGCCGTAGATTTCCACATGACGCACTTCACCTGAGCGCCAGCATCTTTCAAAGTAAAGTACAGATGCCCCGAGGCCGGCCGCGACAGGTTGCTGATTTCACCGCTTACGCGCACGTTGATCAGATCTTCGTCAGATTCGATCAGAGCCTTGATGCGCGCCGTCAATTCGCTGACTGTTATCGGTTCGTTTGTAAACAGCACGGACTGGTACATGCACTATCCTGCCTTATCTCGATTCAGTTGTGCAATCAGCCACCCGCATACATCATCCAGGCTCTGGTCGGATATCTGGTGGCGCATGGGATACTCACGGTAATCCAGTTCGACGGGCAGGTCAGTCAGATAATCGCGCAGCCGGCGCGCCTCTGCGATGGGGATAATGTCATCGTGAAACCCGTGGACGACGATCACTGGGAAATCCTTCAACTGTTCCTGCGCAGCCGCTATGGGTAACACCTCGTCAGGCAGCGAGCCGCTCATGGCTGCGACGCCGGCCAGCATCTGCGGAGCGGTCAACATGACCGCCAGGCTCATGATCGCCCCCTGGCTGAAACCCATCAGATAGACCCGGTGCGGATCAAGATCGTATGTCGATACAGCTTCCTTGATGAAAGCGACCAACCGCTGGCGCGCCAGCTCGAGTTCGTGCGCGTTCCGCTCGATGCGGTCGGGTTGAAAGGCAACCTGGTACCAGCCGTATTGCCCCGGCCCAAGCGTGAGCGGCGCGCGAATGCTGATGACGCAAAAACGCTCATCGATATAGGGGATCAGCGAAAACAGGTCATCTTCATTGCTGCGAACGCCGTGCAACATCAACAGCAGGGGCGCTTTCGCGCCGACGGCGGGCGCGATCTCCGGTGGCCGCCTGACATGATAGAGCGATAGATTGACGGTGCTCATTGAATGCATCATACAGCAAGGTCGTGCATCTTTACCACTTGCGTTGCAGTAGTGGTACACTCGCATCTGTTTCATCCGAAGATAGCGCCTTCCCTGGGAGGTTTGGCATGAAATGTCCTCCTTGCACCATAGACAATCCAGATAATGCAAATTTCCGCTTGAATTGTGGAAAAGACCTTACGGCAGTTGGGGCATAGCCATTCGCAGCGGGTTTGTATGATTGTTATCATCGCAATAGTCAAATGCTGTCATAACATTGGTTGAGACTACATGACACCAGAGCAATATGCTGATAAACTAAACGACAGTCGGCAAGCATAATCACTCTTGGCGACTGTGGAACCTGGTTGACTGACGGGGCCAGGTCACATAAAGATGGACCAGCATGGCTGACGTATCATATTCGACCATTCACGTCATCAACGGCAAAGAACTGGGTGAAACGCCACAGGTATTTGTGCAGCCCGCGGGGAAACGCTCACCGCGCAGCGGCGAAACCCTCGTCCTGTTCCTTGACCTGCAACTCGCGCAGACAGCCACGCTCATGGAACTGGCGCAGCTATTCAGCGACGCATTCTGGAAGGTGCCAGGCGGACTGACTACAGCCCTGCGACTGGCTATCAAACTGGCTAATGACAGGTTGGTTGACATGAACAGGGGCGCCCCACCCAGCCAGCGTATTCTGGGGTCCATCAGTTGCGCCGTGGCGAATGATGAAAGCGTCATCATCGCGCAGGCGGGGCCCGCGATTGCTTATGCACGCGCGCAAAGCGGCGCGTTTGAGCATCTGGTCCCGGAGGGTGATGTCCCGCCGGTGGGCAGCAGTCGGACGGCTGATGCGGTTTTCACCAATTACTCCTGGAAACCCGGAGACAATTTTGTACTGACCGGTTCCAGTTCGTGCGCCGGCATCGACGACGAGTTAGTCAATGCCTGTATGCGCAAGGGCGATGGACACATGGTGGCCGGGTACCTGAACGCCAATGTCAAACAGGGCAAGCTCATCGGCGTCGCATTCAGCGTGGGTGTACAGCCTGCCCCGGCGCCAGCCGGAACCACAACATCAACAGCCCGTACTTTGCAGCAGGATGACTGGAGACGGCATCCGGCGAGGCAGGACGCCGCACCCTCGTTTGCAGGCGCATCAACTGGAACCGCCACGTCGAGACAACAATCGGCGCCAACGCCACAAAAGATGCGGACAGGGCCGAGTCTGCTGGCCAGGATCAATGCATCAACTGCAACGCTTTTTGACGGCGCTGCAAAATCGATGCGGCATAGCCTCGGCGTATTTGGCAACCAGTTACTGCCGGCATCGCTGGCGAACGCGCCGTCGGCGCAGCGGTCCCGCACGACGGTCTTCGGCCTGGCAGCCGTGGCGATTCTCCTGCCCATCATCGTCGCGCTGGCAGTGACCATTCTTTATTTTCAACTCAGCGGAGATGCTGAGAGACAGCAATTGCGAGACCAGACCCGCCAGCAGA
Source organism: Chloroflexota bacterium (assembly GCA_023382055.1). Taxonomy (GTDB): domain Bacteria; phylum Chloroflexota; class Anaerolineae; order J036; family Brachytrichaceae; genus CAIXPS01. The sequence goes on along the minus strand of JAMCQN010000077.1, from coordinate 13,839 downwards.
TCGAATTGGCTAAATCAACCTCCAGCATCGAAAACTGGTCTAAGGCGCTGGGTCTGATCAATAGCTACGAAACGAAATACCCGGACGATGTGACAACCTTCCTGCAGGATCGACGCCAGGGCCAGGCTCAGGTCGATCAAGTGAATAAAATCGCGCGCGTGGCGCCGGCGACGATTACGGAACTGCCGCAATCGCCAGCCCCTCGCCGCATCGCCGCTGCGTCGTTGGGGATTTACGTGCTGGACCTGGCAACGGACAGCGCGGTATACGACGTGTTGAACGTCCAACGGGACGGCATCACCGGAAAGCCGGTGCCGCTCACATTGCCCGGCGGGACAGCGCCGGTCAGCACAGGCCGGAACACAGGCGATATCGTCTGGGCGACCACCAGTACCGAGCGATGGCATACGGAAGGCGCAGTGCTTTTCAATAAGACTGCATTGTATGAATACAGCTCTGCGACGGGGCAGTTGTCGCAATTAGTGCTCCCCTCCGATGCTACCGCCAATCCGGACCAGGTCACCGCTGGAGAACTGTTCAACGGCACAGCGTACATACTGGATGCAGGCGCGGGCCAGATCTGGCGCTTCACGCTGCAGGGCAACAAACTGGTGAAAGGCGATACCTACTTCCGTTCGCCGAATTCTCAGATAAAGGACAGCGTCGATATGGCGATTGACGGCGCGGTCTACCTCGTTCTGCCGAATGGCACTGTTATGAAGTACTACAACCGCCAGCAGCGGAATTTCAGTATCAGTTCCGCCAGCTTACCCGAGCCGATCGGTCAGGCTGTGGCCATCGGCGTCAGCGGACTCGATCAGAACACCGGGAATGTTTTCATCGCTGACGCCAGGAACGGCGCCGTTTGGGAGTTTACCAAGACGGGCGACTATGTGAAGCAATTCAGAGGTTCGAATAACGAATTCGTGGGGATGCAGGATATGTCGGTCGACCCCACCAGCAACACAATCTACGTCAACACTCCCACAAAAATATACAGCTTCAAGTTCGGGTAATCCTGTTTAGCGCCGGCACACGCCGAAACCGTGCCGGCAACAGACACATGACGCCCATTCATCGAACACAACGTGATATCTGAGTTGTGACAGTGCTCAATAGCAGAAAGGTTCGTTAGGAGATAAAGGAAGCCATGATCGGAAAGCGTTTCACCTCGCTCATTGTCGTCAGCACGTTCATACTAAGCGCCTGCCGTTTCCCCAGCACGCCAATACCCGCGACTAATTCTGTGCTGGCCACGGCCGGCGCGCCTGGTTCCCAGGCGACAACACAAGGCAAGTCGGCCATGCCATCCGGCGGGGATGTCATCACCACAACCGATGAATTGACGCCAACAACCGATATCACTGCCACGAACGGTGTGACCGTCACAGGCAGTGTCAGCACGACCGTCGAGTTAACACCGACGAATAAAGCGCCAGCCGGCAACGCGCCACAGAGTGACATCCCGGCCAACCAGACTGATGTTAAGAGCGTGACGACGCACGGCGCCATCAACCTGCGCAGCGGCCCCGGGGTGCGCTACAGGATTGTCGGTTTTGTAACCCGGAACAAGACGCTGCAGGTCACAGGTGTCAGCGTAGATAACAAGTGGTGGCGCGTCGATTGCGCCACAACCCGAACAAACGTGTGCTGGGTCATTGCGGGCACGCGCTATGTGACGGCAAATCAATAACGCATCAATATCGATTTCAGCTAGATCGGACTGCCGCGAGCTGATCCACGGCAGTCCGTTTTTATGCTTGCGAATGGCCGAGTGGTTCTTTGAAATCGTAATAATTGCCTTGCGCCCGCCAGCGCGTGCCATCGGCTTCACATACCAGCGCGTCGCCGGCGCGCACCAGGCGCGCGCCGTTGCGGGGGTCACAGAAGACTGCATCGCCAGCCAACTGGTCTGCACCCTGTCCGGCGTCGCCCATTTGCCCACTGATGTTCCGCGTGAACACGCTGGGTGACAACAGCCCGAGGGGAGACGTCAGTTGCAGCACCGCATCGGCGTACACCATGAATTTCACCGGCGCCAGGCGTTTCAACACCCCTGTGCGCAGATACGACACCGTCAGTGTGCGGTTTGTAGTAAACCCGGCCGTCTTGAGGTGCTGCAGCATCCACCCGGGGTGGAAATCATAGTTCAGTTTGACGAATTCAACAGGCTGTCGATCATAGGGGTTCCAGGACTGCCTGCGCAACGCGTAACGCGCCAGCGCCTTGAGGTTGCGTTTGTTGGCGAACTCCAGCACGAATACGCCCCCGGGCGCGATGACACGCGCGATCTCTTTTAACGCCAGCGGTACATCGGCGATATGGTGGATAACCCGTATCATCGTCGCTGCGCTTATAACACCGGCAATGAACGGCAAATGGTAAATGTCTGCTGCGACGAAGCGGAAGCGCGGATCGCCGCCCCAGCGTTCCATGGCCTGCTCCAGCAGTGTGCGCGAATAATCCAGCAGAATGATCTCATCGTAGCCGGTGTACAACTCAGCCAGGCGACCAAAGCCCGCGCCAAACTCAATAATCCGTTTTCCATAGCCCGGCAACAGGCGGCGCAGGGCTATGCGTTCGACGGCATCTTCATACGCGCGATCGGCGTTCTGCCAGAAGCGAGTCTTGTAGTCCGAACCTTCGTAGTCGCATATCATGGTGCTATTTCCCCCTGTTAAGCGCTGCGACAGCAGCCGCTATGACCGGGTCGTCGTCGCTGCTGATCTCATCCCAGGCTTGTGCGACCGGGATATCGGGCGTCAAACCCCGGCCTTCCCAGTTGCTGCCGTCAGGCAGGCGGAATATCTCTTCTGCAATCCAGGCCTGCGACCCATCTTCAAACTGGTGCGCACGGAGTGTTTCGATATTTCCGCTGGTGTTTTGCCCTACCAGTTTTGCCCGACCCTTCGCCTGCAATATACCCGCGAACACCTCGGCATAAGAAGCCGTCGTATGGTCGATCAACACCATCAATGGCATCGACAGGTAGTTGGCGATCCGGTCGGGGCGCACGCCCATCGTCATGCGCACGCCGCTGCGATCTGAAAGCGATCCTGCATTGCCGGAAGTGAAGAAACCGAGAGTCTGCACCAGCACGGGATAGGCGCCGCCGTTGTTGATCCGCATATCGACGATCAGACCGTTGAGGCGACCGCCTTTAACCATATCCAGCAATGCGGCGCGCACTTGCCGGCCGATGCTATCTTCAAATAGAGTCGGAATCAGAAGGTACCCCAGACGCGTAGTTCCAGTAATGATGTGATACTCAATCGGTGTATAAGTGGAGATTTGTGTGCGCGTCATGACCAGTTCGCGCGGCAACTGGCCGGGCGTCCGCGCCGTGACTGTGACTGTACTGCCTTCCGCACCCCGCAACAACTCCATGTTCGTGTCGCCGTTCCCCAGCACGGAGAGTTTACCGTTGATTTGCAGGATATTGTCATGCGGCCGCAGTCCGGCCCGCGCCGCAGGGCTATCTGGTAGCACCTGCAGGACGTAGGTATATCTGCGCGCGTAATTGACATCGCTGACGATGCCAATGCCCACATAATCGCCTGAGCCCTGATATTCGCTCTGCTCCTGATGAGCCTCACCGGGTGACAGAAAGACGCTGTGGTCGTCATTTAGCGATGCGACTAATTCACTCATCATGTCATAAAACCGCGTATCGCTGATGCCATCGTTGATACGATGAAGCGTCGGCGTGAAAACAGCTTGCCAGTCCATGCCGTGGTAGTCCTGATACACATAGTGCTGTTCTACAGCGCTCCATAAGTCCACGAAAACACGCCGCTGCCGTGCGGTCATGCCCGGTGTGACGGGTTCTGTCGCCGTTACGGATGGCGCGATCTGCACCGGCTGTGCAGCCGTTGCCGTTGGCGTAATATATGGGGAAACTGCAGCGTGCGGTGCAGCAACGGTGAATGCGGCAGGCGTTAATGCGGCGGCTGCCTGCGGCGTGTCGGTGGCGGCGAGTGCGGTGACGCCGGCATTTGCCATGTGTCGTATTGCGCTCAACCCCGTGACGGCTGCGATCGTCGCAGCACCGCACACTACGGCCACGCAGAATATAACGGCGACCACGCCCAGCAACAGTGTGAGTCGCTGGCGTCGTTGAGTGCCGGGATCAGGATCAGCCGCAATCACGATCGCACCGCCTCATAATGGTATCGATGCGGACTCAGGCAATATGAGTACGGTTGCATCATGGAATCAAGCCAGTTCCTGTATCGTCAATACATCCCTGAGCGACTTGATGCGCTTATCGTAGTCATCGCGGAATATATCGCGCGGATCAATCAGCACCGCGTCCATGCCGACGTTCAGCGCTCCCACGATATCCGCATAGTAATTATCGCCAACATAGAGAGTCTGCTGAGCCTGTAAATCGCCTGCCATCTGCAGCGCCAGCCGAAAGATCCCCGCATCCGGCTTAAAACTTTGCGCCTGCCCTCCGGATAGTGTGAAGTCGAAATAATGCCGAAAGCCATATCGTTCGGCGGGCGTATCGAGTTCGCGGTCTCTGTTGGATACAAGTCCAAGCACATAACCTGCTTGTTTCAATGTCGAAAGCACCAGAGGCACATCGGCAAACACCACATCCTGCGGCTCATAATGATCAAACTGATCTTGGATGCGTTCTGCTATACCATCCGCCGCGTGGACGTCCATCGCGTGCAGTAATAGTTGGTTGTAATTGATCCAGAAACCGCGCTCGTCATATCGAGACAGATGATCAACCACCTGAGCGCCATCAGACCAGTATCGATGCACCGCACGCTCGCAAGCAGCGATCTGCGCCGGAGTCAATGCTACACCGACGCGCGATGCATATTCGATGAACGCCTGGAAGCCTTCCGGCTGATTTGCACGCAGTGTTCCATCCAAATCAAAGAAAATCGCTGTATATTTGCCCATGAGCGAGTGCGTATTGTAACGTTATTAAACTGATGTTACTATAGTGCGGTCAGCCGATTTTCTTTTGGTAAGAGGGGTAAAGCATGAATAGGATGACCAGAACGACGATTGCTGTTTTGTTGACCGCCGCTATGTTCCTGACCATGTCCTGCGGCATTGTGAACACCTTGATGAATACGAGCTCAGGCACAGCCGCAAACCTGTGGCCGGATGTGCCGGTATTCCCGGGCGCCGCCAAAGCAAAGCTGGACCTGCCGCTGGCCGCCAAACTCATGGTTCAGGCGGCATTCCAGGGGAAGCTGGAGTTTATCGCTTACACTACGAGCAAGACCGCGCAGGAAGTCCAGGATTATTACACGCCTGATCGCATGAAGGCGACGGGTTGGACCACTGACACCGGCGGGTGCAGCGGCAGTGCGACATCCTCCAGTGACACCAGCGTTGGCTCATTCTGTTTCTACGGCAAAAAGGAAGGCGGCAAAGATCTCGCCCTGGCAATCATCGCCGCACAGGATGACAAGACCAAACAAACGCAGATCTTCTACGTGCGCATCGACATCACATCTACTCCCACGCCGAAACCGTAGCGATTATTGGTATTCATACCCACACACCGGGTTGCTCATCCTCTGTTCGCGTGAACGGAGGATGAACAAAACTACTGCTCCTCGCGCGGCACGGTGAGGTAAAACGTCGCGCCTTGCCCCTCTTGACTCTCCGCCCAGATATGACCGCCATGCGCCTCTACGATGTGTTTGGCGATGGCAAGCCCAAGACCAGTTCCGCCGTGACCGCGCGCCCGGCTGACTTTGTAAAAACGCTCGAAAATGCGCGGCAAGTCCGAGCGCGCGATACCGACGCCTGTATCCTGCACGGCCACCGTAATGTAATCCTCTTGCGCGGCGATATCATGACCGGGCAACCTGCTGGATGACGGCGGCTGTCTGTCAACGGTAAAAATCCGGATGCGGCCGTCAGGCGTGAACTTGATGGCGTTGTGCAGCAGGTTGGACAGGACGCGGCTGATCTGATCCGGATCGACCAGCACGTTCACATCCACAGGAATATGGTTCTCCAACGTTATGCCCGCGCGCTCCGCCTGTGGCTTCAGACGTTCCATGACGCGGTTTGCCAGTTCGCTCAGCGACGAACTCACCATCCGCATAGGAACCTGCCCGGACTCAATCAGCGACAGATCGTACATCTCCTGCGCCAGTTGCGTCAGCGTGTCCACCTGCGTGCTGATCTGGTCGAGATAATGCGCGCGCTGATCGGGCGCGGCATCGACGCTGAAACGCAGCGTATCAACGAGCAGACGAATCGCGGTCAGCGGCGTACGCAATTCGTGCGAGATGTTGGCGACAAAATCGCGCCTGGCCCGCCCCAGTCGCTGCAGTTCGCTGATGTCGCGCAGAATCAGCACCGCGCCGGTCTGAACACCCGCTTGAGCCAACACACTCAGGCGAACATAGTAAAGCCTCTGATTTACGGTTATTTCCCGCGGCAGGTCATGTTGCCCGCGCATCGCCTCATCGACGATGCTGTCCAGTTCGTAGGAACGAACAGACTCCATCAGGCTGCGCCCCGATTCGGCAATACCCTTGGACAGCAGCTTTGCGGCGCTGTTGCAGAAAGTAATGATCCTGGCGGCGTCCACGAAGAAGACCGGGTCGATCATCGTCTCTGTCAACGCTGAGCGCAGACGTTGTTTTTCCGCCAGTTGATCCTCAAGACCCTGTTTCGCATCACGCAGCTCGCGTATATCGGCGTAGAGTGAGCGATTCTCAGCAGCAGTTAAACGGTAACGCACGAGCAGGATGACGCAGGCAATGACTAGAGCGACGGCGGTCAACCATGCGATATCCATGCGTCTATTCTACCGAGCAAAAGCGGTTTTCAGATGAGTTCTCTTTAACATCGCGAATCCGCTTATAATTGTGTTTACAAATATATATCGGCGTTGAACAAGAGGAGTAGGTAATGGGCGATGAGTACATCGCAACGGCGATGAGTACATCGCAATGCCTAAACAGGGAGCGCGGTTCGCAGGCTGAGAAACCGCGCATACAGGCAGTTACCGAACGTCGCTTGTGAGCCAATCCGGCGAACCGGCCGCACTCGGTTGGCTAACCGGATTCGGGTTTGCCCGTTACAGCATTGAGGGTGTTCTGCGGTCAACGCAGAGCAAAGTTCGGTGGTACCGCGCGAGGCGCGCCTTAATGCTCCTCTCGTCCGAAGATTGGACGAGAGGAGTTTTCATTTTTCGCACGACGGAAGGACAAAACATGACACAGTTACCCAAAGCGTATGATCCGCAAAGCGTCGAGGACCGGCTCTACCAGTGGTGGGAATCCAATGGATTTTTCAAACCGGAAGCGCAGCAGTATCTGTCGGGCGAGCCGCCCTTTGTCATCACAATCCCGCCGCCCAACGTCACGGGTACGTTGCATATGGGCCATGCGCTGACATCGGCAGTCGAGGACCTGATGGTGCGCTACTACCGCATGAAAGGGGCGCGTACGCTGTATGTGCCCGGCACTGATCACGCCGGCATCGCCACCCAGAGCGTGGTGGAAAAACGGCTGGCCAAAGATGGCAAGCGCCGCCAGGACATGAGCCGCAGCGATTTCGTCGAGGAAGTCTGGGACTGGAAGGAGTATTCGCACGGCATCATCACGCGGCAGCAGAAAAAGCTGGGTATCTCAGCCGACTGGTCGCGCGAGCGTTTCACGCTGGACGAAGGGCTGAGCCGCGCCGTTATCACGGCATTCAAAAGGCTCTATGAAAGCGGCCTGATCTACAAAGATACCCGCATGGTGAACTGGGACCCCGTGCAACTCACCGGCGTCTCCGATCTGGAAGTGGAGTTTGAGGAAGACGGAGAGCCGGGCTACCTGTGGACATTGCGCTATCCGGTACAGACCAATCGCTGGGATGGCCCGGCGGCTGAATGGGGCAGCGGCAAATGGGCTGAAGGCGCTACGGAGTGGATCACAGTGGCGACAACACGTCCTGAGACATTGCTGGGCGACACAGCGGTGGCTGTAAACCCGGACGACGATCGCTATACGCGCCTGGTAGCGTGCAGCGCCGTCGTACCGGTGGTCGGTCGCGTGATACCCATCATCTCCGACTCGACCGTTGAGGAGGATTTCGGAACCGGCGCGGTGAAAATCACGCCAGCGCACGACTTCAACGATTATGAGGTCGGCAAACGCCACCATCTCGAATATGTGGAGGTGATGAACGAGACGGCGCACATGAACCAGAATGCCGGACCCTATGAAGGGCTGGATCGGTTTGTATGCCGCAAACGCATCGTTGACGACTTGAGGAAAGAAGGGCTGCTCGTTAAAGTCGAGGACTACCGCGTGCGCCTGGGGCGCGGCCAGCGCAGCGGCGCCGTGATCGAGCCGCGCATCAGCCCGCAATGGTTCTGCGACATGCATGGCATGGCCGATCAGGCCATGGAAGCCGTGCGTAATGGACGCATCCGCATCGTGCCTGAGCGTTTCGAGAAGACTTACTTCCACTGGCTGGAGAATATTCATGACTGGTGTATCAGTCGTCAGTTGTGGTGGGGGCATCAGATTCCGGTGTGGTACCCGGACAAGCCCCAAACAGGCAAGCCGGCGCATTTCTGCGCCATGAATGAACTGGAAGCCTACCGGGAAGCCCGCAAACACTACGGCAGCAGCGTTTCTCTGACACAGGATCCTGATGTACTGGATACGTGGTTCTCATCGGGATTGTGGCCGTTCAGCACGCTGGGCTGGCCGGATGAAACGGACGACTTCAAAAACTACTATCCCACAACCATGCTGGAAACGGGCTACGACATCCTGTTCTTCTGGGTGGCCCGCATGATCATGCTCGGGCTCGAGATGACCGGCCAGCCGCCATATAACACCGTATACCTGCACGGATTGATCCGCACTGCAGACGGCGAGAAGATGTCGAAATCCAAGCCCGACAAGCTGGTCGATCCGCTTGAGCTGATCGATACCTATGGTACCGATGCACTGAGGTATTACCTGGTCACGGCAGGCGCGGCAGGCGGCGACATCAAGGTCGATGTCAAGATCGTCGATGGGAAGAAACGAGTTGAGCGCATTGATGGCGCGCGCAATTTCGCCAACAAACTGTGGAACGCTGTGCGGTTTGTACTCGGTAAGATCGAGTCATACCAGCCGCTGGCAGAAGATGCCTCGTCCGGTTACAGCCTGGCGGATGCCTGGATACGCGCGCGCGGCAATCAGGTCGCTGCCGATGCCCGCCGGTTGATGGATGACTACCAGTATGGCGAGGCGGGCCGCCTGATCTACGATTACGCCTGGGGCGACGTGTGCGACTGGTATCTGGAGCTGTCCAAGCTGCAGTCCACTCGCCAGACCATCGAGAGTTTGATCTGGTCAACCGATCTGATGCTGCGCCTGCTACATCCTTTCATGCCCTACGTGACCGAAGAACTGTGGCAGCATCTGAAGGGCACGGTCGCGCATGCCACGGGTCTGGACGCACAGCAGTTGCCTGACTTCTCGTGGAAAGCCCTGATGCTGGCGCCCTATCCTGTTGCAGACGAAACGCGCGCCTCCGGGGAGTATGCCCGCGCACTCCGCGATATGCCTGTTGTGCAGGATGTCATCCGCGCGATACGCAATGCGCGCGCCGAATACAAAGTGCCGCTCGACAGGCGCATCGCAGCCCTGCTCAACGCAGGCAGCATGACGAGTGTGTTGAACGAACAGCGCAAGGCTATCGCTGTGCTGGCGCGCGTCGATGAAGAACGGCTGACTGTGGCCGAATCGTTGCCGGCGCCGGAAAACAAGTGCGTCACCCTGGTGCTGGGCGAGGTAACGGCCTACCTGCCGATGTCGGGTCTGGTCGATCTCGATATGGAGCGCAAGCGCCTGCAATCCGAGCTGGATGAGCTGGTGAAGCAGATCGGGAAGTCAGAGGGATTGTTGAACGGCGACTTCGCGAAGCGCGCGCCGGCCGCGCTGATCGATAAGGAACGCGCCAAGCTGGCCGACGCGCTCAGCAAACGCGATCAGTTGATCGAACATCTGACGCAACTCTAAACATCTAAAAAGCAAGCGACTTACCTATCTGACAATTGCACACCATGCAACAACCCTACCCTATTCTGGAATACGATGAGGCTGCGCAGGCGATCATCGAACCGTCGCGTGTGATCAAACCGATAGACATCCCTGAGCGCGCCGTCGTCTGTTTTTTCCAGGACGTCATCACCAGCCTGATCGAGGACAATCGGCTCAAGCTGGTCGCTCAGCAACGCAGTGAGATCGGCTGGCATCCGGTCTACGAGATGGAGATCGAAGGACAGCGCCTGGCGGTTTTCCACCCCGGCATCGGCGCACCGCTGGCAGCCGGTTTGCTCGAGGAAGTCATCGCGCTGGGATGCCGCAAGTTCATCGCCTGTGGCGGCGCAGGCGTCCTTGACCGCGAGATCGCGGTAGGTCATCTGATCGTCCCCACCAGCGCCGTCCGCGACGAGGGGACCTCATATCATTACCTGCCGCCGTCGCGCGAAGTCGATGCGGCGCCGGAGGCGGTGGCGGCAATCGAAAAAGCGCTGAATGCCAACCATTGCGAGTATCTGCTCGCCAAAACGTGGACGACCGACGCCATATACCGTGAGACCAGCGCAAAAGTGCAAATGCGGCGCAACGAAGGCTGTGTGACCGTAGAGATGGAGGCGGCAGCCTTCTTCGCCGTGGCGCAGTTCAGGCAAGCCGTCTTCGGCCAGATCCTGTACGGCGGCGATGATGTGAGCGGCGCCGATTGGGATTCGCGGCATTGGGACAAGCGCGCCACAGTCCGCGAGAAGCTTTTCTGGCTATCGGCTGAAGCTTGCCTTTATCTCTAATTCGTATGACCGATGCGCTGTGCGCGCCCGCCAGCGCTGTGTTACAGTCAAAACAGCAGATATTCTCTGCCAGAGCTGATTGAGCATATTGGTATGGAATCCAAAGTAAGCCAGCAGCGACTGGCGCCCGCGCTACTGTTTACAGGTGACCTACTCGTCATCCTGCTGTTCGTATTGATCGGCGAACGCGATCACGCCATCAACGATCCACAACCGCTGGTGCGGCTGCTCGTCACTGCGAGCTATCTGGCTCTGCCGTGGGTGATCAGCGCGGCATTGCTGCGCGCCTATGACATGCACAGCGTTCTGACGCTGCGCAACGCGCTGGTTCGCGCTGCAAACGGCTGGCTGATCGCGGCGCCGCTGGGTGTGCTGCTGAGATCTTTCGCCAATGGCAGCCAGGTCATCGCATCGCCGTTTCTTGTCGTCGTGCTTCTGCTAGGCGGCGCGATGATGTTGCTGTGGCGGTTGATTTACGCCCTGGTGGTGCAGCGCATGTTGCATGCTCGATAGACGAAATCAACCGTTTTATTCAGCGTGCCAACGCCGCGCGCAGGCGTTCCGCCGTGACCGGCAATTCGTTAAACCAGACGCCGGTGGCGTCGTGTATAGCCGCAATGATGGCCGGCGCAACAACCAGAAACGGCATTTCCGCCATGCCGCGAATGCCCAGCATGCCCTGCGGATCCGCATTCTCGACTAGAACGGTATCGACGGCATCAGGCACATCCAGCACCGATGGAATCAGATACGTGCTGAGGTATTCGGTCAACACGCGTCCGTCGCGTTGCACGAAGTTCTCCAGCGCCGTCCACCCCAATGCCTGCACCACGCCGCCCTCCACCTGCCCCGTGACCTGCTGCGGATTGACTGCCCGGCCGACATCATCCGCGCAGACCAGCCGGCGCACTTTCAGATGACCTGTCGCGGCATCGATCTCGATATCGGCGCTGACCGCCACATAGCCATAGGTGATATGAGGATCAGCCTGGCCCGTTTGGGCGTCCATGACGGTAGTGCGGCGCGGATGATAGACGAACGTTGCGCCGGCGGGGCGCTCTTCATCGCGGCGCCACTTCTCCAGCGCTGCCGTGGCTGCACCGGTTATCGCGTGGCTGGCCATGAATGTCATGCGCGATGCGGAAGCAGAGCCGCTATCACCGCTCGTGGCGGTATCGCTGACGACCAGGGAGATGCGTTCCGGCGGCAGGCTCAGCGCCTGCGCGGCAACCTGCATGAACACGGTGTGAGCGCCTTGTCCGCAATCCGCGCCGGCATGGTAAACCACAGCACGTTCCACCTCGCCCGCGCCATATAACTCGACCCTGGCCTCGCACCTTTCAGGTGCGCCGAAGCTAAAGCCCACATTTTTGTGGCCGCAGGCAAAGCCGCGCCCGGTAAGTGTACGGGATGCAGTGGTGGCCTGTTTCTCTTTTACCTTTGGGACCTGCGTCGCCCACTTACTTTCAATCGCGCACTTCTCAACGACATCGGCGATGCTGCAACCCGCCGGCATTGGCGAATTGTTGATGTTGATACTGCCGTCGTGCAGGACGTTCTTCAGGCGAAGCGCCACGGGATCCATCCCTAATGCCTCAGCCAGTTTGTTCATCTGGCATTCCGCCACAAACAGCGCTTGCGGGCTGCCGAAACCGCGGAACGCGCCGGATGGCACGTTGTTGGTAACCACAGCGCGCGAATCAACGGCCACATTGGGAATGGCATACGGACCGACACAGGAAGTCGTCGCGTTGCCCAGTACTTTCGTGCTGGTGAAGGCATACGGGCCGGCATCGGCCATGAAGTCTACCTCCGCCGCAACGAGTGTGCCGTCGCGCCGCGCTCCCAGCCGCGCATGGAACACCATCGGGTGGCGCTTGTGATGGCCGATGATGCTTTCCTCACGGGACCAGATGATCTTCACTGGACGGCGCAGTTTCATCACAGCCAGCGCCAGTACGATCTGCACGCTCATGTCCTCGCGCCCGCCGAATGCGCCGCCGATGGCCGGATAGATGACGCGCACCTGTTCTTTCTCCAGGCCCAGCGCGTGCGCGATCTGTTCCTGATCTTCGTGCGTCCACTGGCCGGCAACCTGCACGGTGATACGCCCCTGTTCATCGATATAGGCCAGGCCGGCCTCTGGTTGCAGGTAGGCATGCTCCTGCGAGCTGGTGACATAAGTCTCATCGACAATGACATCAGCCTGTGCGAACCCGGCGGTTATATCGCCCTTGCGTATGCGGTAATGCTGGATGATATTACCGGGGTAATGCGGGTGCAATTGTGTCTGGCCTTCTTTCACGGCATCATGGATGGAACCAATCACCGGCAGGTCTTCCCAGGCCACCTCAATCAGGTCGCGGGCGCGCTCCGCGATCTTTTCGGTCTCAGCGACAACAAACGCCAGTTTCTCGCCCACGTGCCGGACTACGCCATCGAAAGGCTTATGCCCGGCGACGCCGTCCAGCCGGTTCATGGGCGTCACCATCACTGGCGCGTCGAACAGCGACAATCCATATTCATTGACAGGGACATCAGCGCCGGTGAAAATTGCAATGACCCCTGGGACAGCCAGCGCAGCGCGCGTATCGATCGCCAATAGGAGCGCGTGCGGGCGGCGCGCAAACAAGACCTTGGCGTGCGCCATCCCCGGCATGCTCAGATCGCCCGGATAAAGTGCGCTACCGGTTACTTTCGAGAGTGCGTCAACGCGCGAGACGGATGTTCCAACTATCATCATTACGGATTATAGGCGCCATCATCGTGGCAGATCGAAACTGTATATAGCGGTTACATCGGGCAGGTTTGCACGACGCACGATTGCCGTAATATTCCAGTGGCCGATCATCGATAACATGCCTGATTGCCCGACATAGCTCCCGATACCGTATGGTGTAAGTCTCAATAGTCACGACATCGTGTGCGGTTTTTCGTCACTTTTCTAACCGGGCAAGTAGTCACGACATCGTGTGCGATTTTGAACAAAAATGGGTAACAGATCATGGATGGGTTCCTCGATTTGAAAG
>JAMCQN010000124.1:7689-15432 GCA_023382055.1 Chloroflexota bacterium | reverse complement strand
GTCGGTCGTTCCACTGGCCGACCGCTTTCGCAGAACCTCATACCGACGGAAAATGGACACGATGTTGTGAGACATATGTCAAATTAACATTGTCGGAAAATGGGACACGATGTCGTGAGACATGACAATTACCGCACTGAATATGAACAATGATGATATCAATGCAGCACGCGCTTTGTGGGTGAGCGTAGGCTGGCATCCACCTGAAGGGGATCGCCTGCTGGATGTCTGAATTCCTCGGTGCTCGCTGCCTGTCACACCATGAGCGCAAAGGGGCGTTCGATCAGGGTCTTGACGCGCTGCAGGAACTTGGCCGCCGGCGCGCCGTCCACGACGCGATGATCGAACGACAGGCTGAGCGCCATCATCTGGCGCACCGCCACCTGCTCGCCGCGCGCGACCGGTTTGCCCTGAATACGGCCCACGCCCAGGATGGCGGCCTGCGGCTGGTTGATGATGGGGGTGAAGGCGTCGATCTCGTACATGCCCAGGTTGGTGATGGTGAAGGTCCCGCCCGCAAAGTCGTCGCCGCCGGCGCTGCCCGCCAGCGTGCGCGCCAGCAGGTCGGTTAAGTCGCGATGTACCTGCGCCAGCGGGCGCGTGGCATCCAGCACTACCGGCACATACAAACCGCGCGGCGTGTCTACCGCTACGCCGATGTTGATGGCCTGATGCAGTGCGACGCTGCCGTCAGCCCAACTGGCGTTCAGTTGCGGGTGCTCCTTCAGCGCGCGCGCTACGATGGCAACCAGCAACGCGTTGTATGACACCTTCTCGTTCAGTTCCGCGTTGAGCTGCTCGCGCGCGCTGACCAGCGCGGTGGCGTCGGCTTCGGTGGTCAACGTGACGTGCGGGGCGCTGCGCGCGCTCTCCGCCGTGCGCTGCGCCGTGACGCGCCGCGCCGGAGAGAGAGATTGGAGATTAGAGATTGGAGATTGGAGATTGGAGATTGCGTTTGTAGCCTGGAGTTCAGTTGCATGCGCTTGATAATCAAGCACGTCGCGTTCCAGCACCACGCCATCCGGCCCGCTGCCGCTGATCGTGTTCAGGTCAATGCCAAGTTCGCGGGCGCGTAGGCGCGCGCGGGGCGAAACCGGAGATTGGAGATTCGAGATTGGAGATTGGTTATTGGAGATTGGAGATTGGGGCTTAATCTCTAATCTCCAATCCCCAATCTCTCTTCTCTTCTCTCCAGTCCTAAATCTCGAATCTCTAATCTCTAATCTCTCTTCAATAACAGCCACCGGCGCCAGGCAGGGCGTCAGTTGCCCGACCGGCGCGAGGATATGCGCCAGCACCCCTTCATATGGCGACTCGAATTCCAGCGTGGACTTCTCCGTCTCGAAAGTGAACAGCACGTCGCCCTTGTTCACATGTTCGCCTTCATGTTTGTGCCACTGCGCAATCGTTCCCTCGGTCATAGTCAGACCGACTTTCGGCATCAATATATCCATGGTAAGCCTATATCTCCCCGGGAAATTCTTTGCGGATGGCGCGCACCAGATAGGCCAGCCGGCCGCGATTGTCCAGGTACTCGATGAGGCGTTTGACGCGCACCGCTTTGCCCTGGCCGCCCACGATCTCCATGTTGAACTGCAGCTCAATGCCGTCGCGGCGCATCTCGTTCTCCACGTCGTCGCATAACAGTTCCAGGTCTTCGAGGTTCTTGCGCGCCACGATCAGGTCGCGCAGTTGCACCTTATCGACCGCCGTTTGCAGCGGCGCCAGCGCCGCGGCGGGATCGAGCGACTTCCGCCCGCCCATGAACAGCGCAAGCGGGAAATTGGAGTCGATGTCCTGCGCCTTGAAGATAGGGTGCTGCAACGCATAGCGTTTGGGCACTTCCTCCCAGACGTACTCGACGATATCGAACAGGCGCAGCAGCCCGTCGCCGCGCTGGCGCGCCCGGCCGTTCAGCGCCTCCAGCATGACCTGAGTGAACAGGCTGTTCGATGCGCCCGGCAGCACGTAAGACAGTTCATTCGTCTTGGATGATGCGAACACCGCGCGCCCCGCGCCCTGCGCCAACTGGTCATACACGCGCGCATCCAGTCCCCCTTTCAGCGTGGGCGCATTCGGGTCAAGCGGTGCGGCGCCGATATCCTTGGCGTCGCCGGCGCCGCCCGAATGGCATGCGTCCAGCAGCGCCACCAGCCGGTCGGCGTGAATGGCGCGCAGCGCGGCAGTCAACTCATCGCTGCCGATGGCCGTCTCCCGGATGGCGTCGAGCCGCGTATCCACCGGGATCAGGTAATTGCCCGCGTTGGGCCCGCTTTCCAGCCGGCCGCCATGCCCGCTGTAGTAGACCAGCGCGGTTGCGCCGCCGCCGGCTGCGCCCGCCAGCCATGCCAGCCCATCCAGGATGGCTTGCTTCGTGGCGTCCCGGTCGAGGATCAGCTTGACGTGATCGGCTGGATAGCCGGCGCGGTCGGGTTGCTGCAGCAGGGCGGCCACGTCGCGCGCGTCCTTGAGCACCGTTTCGGGCAGCGGGCGCACGCCGGTGTAATTAGCGATGCCCAGCACAAGCGCGTATCCCTGGGTGAAGTTTGGCATGCGCGAATTATAAGGTCACTGAAATGCCCTCTCGCGCGTAAAATAGCAGTCATGCACAACAACGCCGCACGGACGAATGGTCTATCAACGCGCGCTCTTTGGGTTATTCCACTGTTGATCTTGTCCACGGCGGCGCTTTCGGCCTGCACGCGCACCGGCTCGGCGGGGGCGCCGATCAATTTCAAACCGAGTCCGGTCCCGACGGCGGGAACGCCGCAGGCCGCCGGCGCGCTGCGGCTGGTGGCGCCGGGTATGCCTGTGCTCGATACCGTGCCGGAGCGCCCGCTATACACGATGAACGTGACGCTGGACTACGCCGGCAATGATGTGCATGCCCAGGAGAAAGTGGAGTTCCGCAACCCGACCGGCGCCCCGGCGTCGGAGATCAAGTTCAATGTGGCGTTGAACCACCGTCCCGGCGTGATCGACGTGCGCGATGCGCGCATCTTCGGACAATCGCAGGCGCTGACGTATGTGTTGAGCGACACCGTGCTGACGGTGAAACTGCCCGCGCCGCTGGCTCCCGACGACGGCATCGCTTTGGCGTTTGATTTCGTCATCAAAATCCCATTGCAGGAAAACGTCGCCGGCATCGGCGGGGACGATTCGTCGCATGGGCCGGGCAGCCTCACCGGCGGCCACTGGTACATCATGCTGGCGCCCTACAATGACGGTAAGTGGGACACCCCCGCCTATGTGCCTGTAGGCGATCCCTATGCAGAGGTGTTGGCTGACTACGAGGTGAGTTTTCTCGCCCCGGAGAATATCGTTATCGCAGGCGCCGGGGATGAACAGCATCAGGGGCGGTTGTGGCAGTTTTCGCTGCAGAACGCGCGCGTATTTGCCTTCTCCGCCAGCGACAACTACCTGGTGGACAGCATCAAGCAGGACGGCGTGACCTATACCAGTTACAGTTATCCCGCGCATCGCAAGTTCGCCGAAGCGGTGCTGTATACGGCGGCGCGGGCGGTGAAGCTGTATTCACAGTTGTACGGCCCCTATCCCTACAAGACGCTGCGCATCGTCGAGACGGCGCGCGCGCAGGGGCAGGAGTACAGCGGCCTGGTCGGTATCGGCACTGCGCTTTATTCGGGTTATCCGGGGCGCGGCTCGCGCCACGATCTGATCTCCACGACGGCGCACGAAGTGTCGCACCAGTGGTGGTTCCAGCAGGTGGGGAACGAGCAGGCCGCAACGCCGTGGCTGGATGAAGCGTTCGCGCGGCTGTCGGAGATGCGCTTTTACGAGAAGTACTACCCCAAAGATGCGTCGTGGTGGTACAAGTACTACATCAGCGGCGCCCATGCCCCAACGGGCGATATCGACCTTTCGATTTATGAATACCCCGACTCCAGGACTTATACCGACGCCGTGTACCGGCGCGGGCTGATGTTCGTCAGCGACGTGCGCGACACAATCGGCCGTTCCGCATTCGATGCAGCCATCCAGGATTACTACAACACGGAGCTGTATAAGGTGACCACGTCCGAGGCGTTTTTTGACGCGCTGGCGCGGCACACCGATAAGGACCTGAGCGCGCTGGTCAAGGACTACTTCGCCGGCGTCGTGGCGCTGCCATGCAAGATCAGCAACAACGCGGTCGGGTGCAGGCGCTGAGCGCTATCTGCGCCAGCAGGGCGAGCGCCTATAATTGCTGCGAATTGATCGATTCGCAAAGGGTATAACAATGAATATCGGTTTTGTAGTCGGGCTTTTGACCACGATTGTCTCGGGCGTGATGGCCGTGATGGTGCTCAATCGTTACCGCCTGAAAGGCGGCATGCACCAGTTATTGTGGGGACTGGGTCTCGTGCTGTATTTCATCGGCGGACTGTCTGAAGTACTGCTCTCATTCGGCTGGAGCGACATCGCATTTCGCCTGTGGTACTGGTCGGGCGCGCTGCTGGTGCCGCCGGTGCTCGGCCAGGGCACGATGCACCTGCTGGTGCGCAAGAAGAACGTAGCGGCTATCTTCACCACCATCGTGGGGGTTCTGGCGGTCGCCAGCCTGGTGTGGATATTCTCCGTCCCGCTGGACGCCTCCAAGTTCACGCCGGGCAACGATATTGGCAAATTCCTGACCGGCAGCTATCGCGAGATCCTGCCCACATCCGTCGTTCGCCAGATTCTGCCGCCGGTGATGAACGGTTATGGCACCCTGCTGCTGGCGGGCGGCGCGGTCTATTCGGCCTATCTCTTCATGCGCAAGCAGATTCTGCCGAACCGCGTGCTGGGCAATATCTTCATCGCAGCTGGCGGGTTGCTGCCCGCGGCGGGCGGCGCGCTGATCAAACTGGCTGAGACGATTCCCACGCTGAGCGAGTCGGCGTCGGTATTCAAGTATGTGGGCATCCTGGGCGGCGTCGTGCTGTTGTTTATCGGCTTCCAACTGGCAGTATCCGGAGCGCCGGCGCCGGCCGCAAAAAGCAGCCCGGTCGCTACGACTTAAGCCCATAGGGCATATCCATAGGCCAAGACGCACGGGCGCGCCTGTGTGTGGGAAGGGCAGGCACACAGGCCTGCCCGTACGACTGATTGAGATGCGAGTTAGGGCGGACGCGCCGGCTGAGACGCACGGGCGCGCGCCTGCGTGCGGGAAGGGCAGGCACACATATCGACCTCGTAAGCCCAGCCGCCGGATGAATCCGGCGCTGACACAGGCCAAACCGGCTCAAGCCGGTTACGGGCGCCCGTCTTGCACCCTCTTGCTTCTTGCCTCTGACTCCTGGCTTTTGACCTCTGACTTCTTGCCTCTTGCTTCTTGCCTCTGACTTCTGACCTCTGCCCTCTGCCCTCTAACTCACGCCGTCTGCGTAATCCTCACTTTCCGCATGCCGTCGCCCCCGTAGCCCAGCCACTGGCGCGAGTTCGCGCCGCCGTCGTCGTTGACCAGCGCGCGCCCCAGCAGGATGCGTTCCGGCGTTAAGGGCAGTTCGCGGATGCGCTTGCCCGTGGCGTGACAGACCGCGTTAGCCAGCGCCGGCGCCACGCCCAGCATGCTCGGCTCGGCCACGTTCTTCGCCCCGTACGGCCCCAGCGCGAACGGCGCTTCGACGAAGGTGGCCTCGATGGCCGGCACGTCCATCGCGGTCGGGATGATGTAGTCGTCGAAGTTGACGTTGTGGATGTAGCCGTGGTTGATTTCCACTTCCTCCATCAGCCCGTAGCCCAGCCCCTGCGCGATCCCGCCGTATAGCTGCCCGTAAGCCCCTTCGGGGAACAGCACCTTGCCGATGTCGTGAGCGGCCCAGATGCGGTCGGCCTGCACTTTGCCGGTGCCGGTGTTGACCGTCACCTCGACCACCTGAGCGCCGAAGGTGTAGCCCACGTAGGGCACGCCCGCGCCTTTCTCGAAGTCCCAGTGAATGGTGGGCATCTGCCACTTGCCGTGCGCCGACAGCACAAAGCCCATCTTGCGCGCGTGCGCGGCGACCGCGTCGAACCCTACCGGTTCCTCGTCGGCGCCGATGAACATCTCCTGGTCGCGCACGATCTGTTCCGGGGCGCACTTCAGCAGGTCGGCGGCTGCCCAGTTGAGCAGTTGGGCCAGCTTATCCGCCGCGACGCGGGTGGCGTTGCCGCCCACCACCGAGGCGCGACTGGCGACCGTCGGGCCGGAATCCACCGCGGTTTCCGTGTCGGCCAGCAGCACGCGGATGCGCTCCGGCCGCGCGCCCAGCACTTCCGCCGCGATCAGCGTGAAGACGGTGCGGCTGCCGGTGCCGTAATCGGTCAGCCCGTTAGTGAGGGTGACCGTGCCGTCTTTCTCGATCGCCAGGGTGGTGGTGGCGAAGTCCGCGCCCTCGCCGCCCAGGCTCATGCCGTGAAAATAGCATGCCACGCCGATGCCTTTGCGATAGCGCGCGCCGCGGCTGTGCGCCGGGAACTCGCACCGCTTGCGATCCCAGTCGCTCTTCTGGCGCACCCATTCCAGGCACGCCTGCAGGCCCACTTCCTGCTGCAGCGGGTTGCCGGTCATGGTGAGGTCGCCCTTGTGCAGGATGTTCTTCAGGCGGTAGTCGAGCGGATCGACGCCGACCTGCCCGGCCAGTTCGTCGATGGCCTGTTCGATGCAGGCCACCGCCTCGGTGTTGCCGAAGCCGCGGAAGGCGCTGCTGTAGTTGTTGTTGGTATAGACCACGTGGGCGTCGGCGTGGACGGCCTCGTAGCGGTACGCGCCGGCCAGGTGCATGGCCGCGCGCCACGCCGTCAGCACCGTCTCCGCCGAATACGCGCCGCCGTCCAGCCAGGCTTCCACTTTGGCCGCCTGCAACTGGCCGTCCTTGTTCGCGCCCAGGCGGATGCGGATGCGCGAGGCGTCGCGCTTGTACGAGACGATGATGGACTCCTCGCGGCTGAAGACCATGCGCACCGGCTTGCCGGTCAGCAGCGCCAGTTTAGCCGTCTGCGCCGACATCTGATAGACCACCTCGTCCTTGCCGCCGAATGAGCCGCAGCAATCCAACCCCCACGATGGCCTGGATCACCCGCACCTTTTCCGGCGCCAGCCCCAGCACCGCCGCCGCGATGCCGCGGTTGTTGAAGGGGCTCTGGTCGCAGGCGTAGATAACCACGCTGCCGTCGGGGTTCGGGATGCTCAACACCGCTTCGGGTTCAAGGTAGGCGTGCTCCTGGAAGGGCGTGGCGTAGGTCTGATCCAGTTGGATCGGGCTGGCGGCCAGGATCGGTTCGGGGTCGCCGTTGCGTACGATCTGCGTCATGCACAGGTTGGGCTGCTGCTGGCCGCCCTCAGTGGGCACGTCGGGGATGAGCGGCGCGCCCGGCTGCATCGCCTCGAACATATCAGCCACGACGGGCAATTCCTGCAGGTCGAGTTCGATGGCGCGCACGCCGGCCTCGGCGGCTTCCGCGTCATCGGCGGCGACGATGGCGATGCCCTCTCCCACGTAGCGCACCTTCTGCCAGGCCAGGATGAAGTTGTCTGCGATGGGGAAGCCGAATCGCCCATGCTCGACAAAGTCGTCCGAGGTGATCACGGCGCGGACGCCGGGAACCTGCAGCGCCGGCGCGGTGTTCAGGCGCACGATATTGCCGTGCGGGATGGGGCTGCGCAGCGCGCGGGTGACCAGTTGTCCCGGCACGCGATAGTCGGCTGCGTATTTGGCGTCGCCGGTCGTCTTGGCCGGGCCGTCGACGCGGTTGGCCGGTTTGCCGGCCCAGTTCAGGTGG
>JAMCQN010000124.1:0-7679 GCA_023382055.1 Chloroflexota bacterium | reverse complement strand
TCACTCCTGCCGGCTCTTGCGCCCGCAGGCGAGCCGTCTGCTCGATCGCATCGACGATCTGCTGATAGCCGGTGCAGCGGCACAGGTTGCCGGCCACGCCGTCGCGGATCTCCTCGCGGGTGGGGGTTGGATTGCTGCGCAGCAGGGCTTCGCCGGCGATGATCAGCCCGGGCGTGCAATAGCCGCACTGCACGGCGCCGTATTTGACGAAGGCCGCCTGCAGGTCGCTCATCGTGCCGTCGGGCCGGCGCAGCCCTTCAACTGTCACAACCTGGCGCCCGCCCACCTGCGCCGCCAGCACCAGACAGGAATTGACCACCCGCCCGTCCAGCAGCACCGAGCAGGCGCCGCATTCGCCGATGTCGCAGCCTTCCTTCGTGCCGGTCAGGTTCAGATAATCGCGCAACAGGCTGAGCAGCGTGACGTGCGGCGGCGCCTCCACCGATACCGGCCAGTCGTTCAACGTGAAACTGATCTTCATACTTGTCCTGCCTCTTCACCCACATGCTCTGCATCCGGCGCCGGCATCACCGGCGGGAGCACGGTTTCCAGCGCTTCCTCCACCATCGCGGCCAGCGCCCTGGATTTGTAATCGGTCGACCACCTGCGTCCGCTTTCCTCCACCATCAGTCGCGCCATCATCTGCCCGGCGGAGCGGAACAGCTCCGCCGATGGCGGCTGTCCGCGCAGCATGGCCTCGACCTCGCGGGCGCGGCGCGGGCGCGGGAAGCAGGCGCCAGCAACCAGGCGCGCCTCGTCGATGCGCCCGTCGCCGCCCATGCGCCCCACGGCGGCGATATTGATGCGCGAGATGGTCAGCGCGTTGCGCCGGCCCAGCTTCAGGAATACGCTGCGCGCCGATGCGGGCAGCGCCTCGAACTCGAATCCGCAGATCAGCGCTCCGGGGGGCAGGGCGTTCGTCAGGTGACCGCGCAGCAGATCCGCGACGGGCGCGCGTTTCCGCCCGCCTGGTGTGGCGATGACAGCCTGCGCGTCCAGACAGACCAGCACCGGCGGCGTGTCGGCGGCCGCCGCGGCGTTGGCGACGTTGCCGCCCAGCGTAGCCATGTTCTCGATCTGCATCGTGCGCACCGACTGCGCGGCATCGGCCAGGAAGCGGGCATGCCGCAGCACCAGCGGATGGCGCATCAGTTCGGAGAAGGTGACCGCCGCGCCGATGTGCAGACGCGTCCCGTCGATCCAGATGCGGCGCATGTCGGCGACGCCGCTGATATCGACCACGCGGTCGAAAGTGACTTCGCCGGCGCGCACCATCACCATCAGGTCGGTGCCGCCGGCCAGGGCGCGGCTGGTCAGCCCGGGCGCATTCAACAGCGCCACGGCTTCGTCGATGCCGCCGGCGCGCACATAGTCGAACGATTTCATGTTGTTGCCTCGACAACTATGCATGTGTCCATGCAAAAATCAGGATTGCATTCTGGTATCCGGGTGCGAAAGGCTCCGCGTGAAGCCGTGGATCGGTGTACCGTCGTTCAACGCGCGTCGAACCTGGACGGCGGTGGCCTCTATTTTACAGGGTTTGGCCGAGGACAAGGTGAGAATGATGCGGGTGTGCACCACCCCAGGAGGTGGGTCGTGCAGGGCTTGTCGAATGCGACTGGCCGGTCCTCTACGGCGCAGACTCGGCCAGGAAAGCGGTTATGAGGAAAGGGACTGCGGCGATGCCCAGGCCGAAAACTGAGATAACGACGCCGGCGATCCTCCTGCGCTTAACCAGCAGGAATAGGCCGGCCAGTAACAGCACAATTCCCAGCGCAGTAATTGCGGCGGCAATCGGGTTGACCATTTTTCCATCTCCTTTACTCAGACCGCGATGCCTTCTTAGCCGGGGCGTCGTGTGTAGTCTGCTCACAGCCCCGTCCCCGGGGCGTCGCGACACAATCAATACGCCTATATCAACCACACATTGACATCATCTACACTGATCTTCGAAGAGCCATAATTTGGTTGTGTAAACAACGATGTCTACCTTCGGTGATCGCGCGCTCAAAGGCGGTGCTGCCAGAGTATTGCTACATGTACTCAATCCGCCCGACCATCTCTTCGGGTGCGTATACCTCGTACATCAGTATCAGCATCTCCACCATCTGGCCGATTGAGCACTTGCCGGGTTTGCAGTAGACAATGCCAGCATGGTCTGTGTGCGCTGCAAACAAGCTCAGGAAGTCTTCGTCTTGAGTGACCATAACACGGTGTTCCTGTTGCGCATGATTCCATTGAGTGATATCGGAAGATGTGCGAATCCCGGCGCTCACAGTGGTGGTTACATCAACGCCGTGGCGCCGCAGCGCACGGGCAACAGCGTGAGGAATGTGCTCGTCCAGGTGAAACCGGATCAATTGCCCTTTTCCTGCCTCGCTTTAAGAATCGCCTGCAGTTTCGAGGGGGGTTGCTCAGCAAGAATATTATCAGCGGATGCCTGGCTATTCTCCTGCCGCGCGTCTATCTCAGCACGATGTTCGAAATAATAGGCCATCGCGGCATAAACAGCCGGCAACGGCAAATCATAATCGCCCGCAATTTGTTCCAGAGGCATTCCCAGCTTGTTGTGCCAGTTGGCA
This sequence comes from Chloroflexota bacterium, assembly GCA_023382055.1. Lineage (GTDB taxonomy): Bacteria > Chloroflexota > Anaerolineae > J036 > Brachytrichaceae > CAIXPS01. The sequence continues at coordinate 5,097 of JAMCQN010000124.1, read as the reverse complement.
ATATCCACGACTGCAATGCGCGTTCCGGAAATGCAAGGCTTGCCGAAGCGTATCTCTGGAGAAATGTCAATATACTTTTCGACAACTGCAACTGTGGCCATTCCACTCACCTCACACTGCACATTCTAAACCCAGCTAACAGTGGTGCGAAGACCAACCTGTAATTGGGCTGGCGTAGCCATTGCCAACTCAACCTCACATGACTGACGCTACAATCATGCCGTGCGTCATCGACCACTGTTTGTGTTACTCATCGCAATTCTGCTCGCGCTCGGCACCGGCGCAGCCCGGCCGCCGCGCCGGGCGGAAAGTCAGGCCGGCCGCACCGTGTTGGCCTTTTACTACACCTGGTACTCCAGCGACCTGTGGAGCAGCGGCAAGACCTCGGACGTGGCCGCGCAACCTTACAACTCCACCGACCCGAATGCCATCACGCGTCAGGTCGATCAGGCGCGCGGGGCCGGCATCGACGGTTTTGTGGCGTCGTGGTACGGCCCCGACGGCGGCGCCAACAACCAGACGCAGTCCAACTTCCTGCAACTGCTCGACATCGCCGCTGCGCGCGGTTTCAAGGCCGCGGTGGACTTCGAAACCTACGGCCCCTTCTTCGGCGATACCGGCGCGGTGGTCAACGCGCTCAAGTACGCCGTCGGCACGCTGGGGGCGCACCCGGCCTAATTTCCGAAATTCCGGGAGTCTATGCGCGTTGTCGGGCTGTGCCACCATCTCCAGCGTTGTCCCCAGCCCGGCGTGTCCCGGCTGGCCTCCGCTCCGTCGCCCGTCTTCTTGCGCTGGCTCCGCGTTCGCGTTGACTTACCGTATCCATCACGCGATGGCGGTTTGTGGCTGTTGTGACTGTCTTTGTTCCGCCGTGCTTCCAGATCCTCCACGCGTTTGATCAGTACAGCATTCTGCTGCATGCTGTTGCTCGAATAACGCAACGACTGCCTCCAGTCCCGCGTTGTATGCTATTTCGATCTCTTCGCGTGTTAACATCTCGCCATCGCTTTATACCGGTATTTCACGCCAATTTCAAGGCCGATTTACCAGCCTGAGCAAGTTACCCTACGAGAGACTACGAGCAGCTTGTCACCCAACGATCGGGGTCATCGTCGCGGGTAAATCGAAAGAAAGGCATAATGGCGCTATTAGCCGTGCCAGTATTTCACAGGAGGACGTGCTGAATCATGCGCATCACACATTTCGAGACCTTTTTGTGTTCGTATCCTTTCCCGGAGGAGAAGAGCTGGTGGGGCGGGCAAAGCTGGGAAATGGATTTGAAGGGTGTGCGCTTCAACGCCATCATTCTGCGGGTTCATACCGATGAGGGGATTACGGGACTGGGAGAGCCGAGCGGCTGGGGGGATTGCCCGGCTATCGATGCCGTGCTGCATCGTCTGGAACAGCGCTTTGCCGGCAAGGATCCATTCGATGTAGAAAAGCTGACCGTTCATACGCCCGACCGGGCAACCAATAGCGCGCTGGCTGCCATTGATTGCGCCCTGTGGGATATCATCGGAAAAGCCACCGGCACGCCGGTCTACCGCCTGTTAGCCAAAGAGGGCGATTATCAGTCAACGCATCTGCGCGCGTATGCCAGCGGCGGCGTCAGTTACAACTGGTTTGCTAAACCCGACCAGATTTTCGATGAGATCGCCCAGCTCAAGGCCGAGGGATTCACGGCCTTCAAGATGCGCATCGGCAGCGCATGGGGACTGGCCGGTATGACGATCAGCAAGTTTGGCGACCACCTGTCCAGGGTGCGCGCTGCGCTGGGCGACGACATCGACCTGATGCTCGACGCCAATTGCCGCTTCCGCTCCGTGCAGGAAGCCAAAGAAGTCGCGCACATTCTGGAAGGATTGAAAGCGCGCTGGTTCGAGGAACCGATTCCGCGGCCGGTCGATGACAGCGATGACCGCTACTTTCAGATCCGCTCCAGCACGCGCGCGCCGATCTCAGGCGGCGAGGGTCTCCATACGCTGGCGGAATATCAGCGGGCGATCAGGGTGAAGGCTTACGATATCGTGCAGCCCGACGCCTGCGCGATCGGTTTCACCAGCGCTTATCGCGTCGCGCGGATGTATCAACGCGTCGGGCTGCCCTGCATTCCGCATAGCTGGACGAACGCCGTCGCGCACGCCTGCAATGCGCATCTGGTCGCGGCCATCCCCAATCGCGTCATGTTCGAAACGCAGCACATCGGCAACCCGATGCTGACCGAACTGGTCGATCACCCGATCCCTGTCAATCAGGGGTTCATCGACGTGCCGGAGCGCCCAGGGTTGGGTATCGAACTCAACATGGATGCGATCAGGAAATACCCCTTCGTCGAAAATGGTATTTTCGTGCCATGGCCGCGCTGAATTGCGCATGGTGCGGGCGGGCAGGGCAGCTTGCACATTGGCGCGAGGTTTTCTTATTGAGGAGCACTATCAGGAATGGAACAACGTCTACACGATAAGGTCGCCATCGTCACAGGCGCCGGCCAGGGGCTGGGCAAGGCCGTCGCGCTGCGGCTGGCGCGTGAAGGCGCCGACATCGTCGTTGCCGAGTACAACGCGGAGACGGGCGCACAGGCCGCCGAGGAGATTCGCGCGCTGGGGCGCCGTGCGCTGGCTCACGCCGTTGACCTCTCGGACGCCCCACAGATACCGCGACTGGTCGATCGTGCCGTCGCGGAGTTCGGCCGCATCGATATCCTGATCAACAACGCGGGCCGCACCCAGACCAAAGCGATGCTTGATCTGACTCCCGAAGACTGGGACCGCGTTGTAGACACGAATCAGCGCGGGCTGTTTTTCACCCTCCAGGCTGTAGCGCGGCAGATGATCGCGCAGGCGCCGGAGGACATCCGCAATTCCGATCGCGCGCCGCGCAGCTTCGGGAAGATCGTCAACTTCTCATCGATTTCAGGACGGGGTGGGCGACCGTATAGCGCGCATTATGCGGCGGCGAAGGCGGCTGTTATCAGCATTACGCGTTCTGCCGCCCTGGCGCTGGCGCGTTATAACATCAACGTCAACGCTGTCGCGCCCGGCGTCGCCCCTACCCAGATGTGGGAACAGATTGACCGCGAACGTGGAGCGCTGTTTGGTTCCAAACCCGGCGAAGCGTTTGCGAACTTCGTCGAGACGATCCCGCTCAAACGGCCCGCCATGCCCGAAGACGTGGCCGCGGCGGTAGCCTTCCTGTGTTCGCCGGACAGCGACTACATCACCGGCCAGTGCCTGAATGTCGATGGCGGGATTGAGATGGATTAAGCAGGACTCCCCGTATACCTTACAGTCCTGCCGGCATGGTATGCTTGTCCGAATGCCGCCCTTGCTCCAGCTTACAGACGTCTCGTATACCTATGGCTCTTACCTGGCGCTCAACCAGGTGTCGTTTGACGTCAACACCGGCGAGTTGGTCGTGCTGGCCGGCCGCAACGGCGCGGGTAAGACGACGTTGCTGCGCTGTATCGCCGGTTGGAATCAGATCACCGCTGGCCGGGTCGATCTGCAGGGCACGTCGATCTATCAGGTTGAGCGCGTGATGCGCCGCAATCTGATCCTGGTACCAGACACGCCCCCGTTCTACAACGACCTGACCGTCGGCGAGCATTTGCAGTTCATCGCCCAGGTGAATCGCTTAGTCGACTGGCGCGGCGCAGCCCAGGACCTGCTGAAGCGTTTCGGCCTGACGGCCAACCAGGCGGCCTTGCCGGCGGCGCTGTCGCGCGGCCAGCGCTATAAACTGGCGCTGTGCATGGCGCTGCTGGTTGATCCCCAGCTCCTGCTGCTCGATGAACCTTTCGGCCCCCTGGACCCATTCTCGGCGCACCAACTCTGGGATGACTTGTGGGCGCGGCGCGAGCGCGGCAAAACGGTGCTGCTGAGCAGCCACCAGTCGCCGCTGAATGTGCGCCCGGATCGCTATCTCTTCATGGAGGGCGGTGATCTGGTCGCGGATGGCACTCCCGATGAATTGAAGGACGCGCTGCACGCAGGCTCCAACTCGCTGGACGATCTGCTGGGAGCGACGATCGCGCACGTCGAGAGCCAGTCCCAGGCGCAGGAGGTCTGATGCTGCCCCTGCTGTGGTTGCGCTGGAAGCAGATCCAGGGCATCGCCAACTACTGGCTTCGCCTGGTCGACTACGACACCAGAGACAAGGATGTCATGAATCGCGCTTATGGCCTGTATCTGGCGCTGTTCATGTCCTGGTGGACAATTGCCATGTGGGCCATCGCCGCCGGTTTCATCGCACAGGTCGGGAGCGCGATACCCGCCTCGGCCCGGCAGGGTGTACTGGTCGTTGCGCCAACCCTGGTGTTTATCGGCCAGACGTTCCTGATCATGCTGAAACTGCACTCGTCGCCCTACAAACTCTCGCTGCCTGATATCTCCTATGTGGGTGGTTCCCCGATCCAGCGCGCGGTCCCCGTAACCATCGGCTTGTTCGGCGACCTGGTATTGCCGGTGGTGTTAAGCATGGTCGGCGTCTCGTTCCTGGCGGTCGCATTGAACCAGCGGTTGGACTCCATGGGCGCCGTTCTGGTGGCGTTGCATTCTGCACTCGCGGTCATTCCCGTCGTGGTACTGACCTATGCGGTGGCCTGGCTGATCGGGCTGGTCCGTATGGCGGCGCCGGGCGCGCGCCATTGGGCAGCGTTGTGGCTTGCGCCGGTGGTGCTGCTGCCATTGCCATTCGTGGCGCCAGGCGTTGTAGCCTGGCCGGGGAATGTGCTGGCATCGATCCTGGTGGGTGAATCGGTCGATTTGTCGGTCGTCGCGCCGGTGGCGCTGGCGGCGCTGGTCGTCATTGCCCTGGTGGTCATCCTGGGCAATCGCGTCAACATGATCGACGTTGCCGACGAAAGCCTGATCTACGCCAGAATGCGGGAGATCAGTAATTTGCGCTGGATTGCGCCCGGCGTCTATGGCCGCGCCAGGAGCCAGTTACAGGCTGCGAAACGCAAAGCGATCCTGCGTTTACCTCAAGTTGACGGTCTGATGATGCTGGTCGTGCGGTCTGCCTTAACCTATATCCGCAACCCTCTCGATCTGCTCAGGGCGCTGATCGCGGTGGCGCTCGTTCAAGGCGGGCTGGTCA
>JAMCQN010000194.1:1722-3112 GCA_023382055.1 Chloroflexota bacterium | reverse complement strand
GAACTGTGGGTCTCGCTGACCTGGCTGGCCGCTAACACGCGGCGCATCGAGTTTGGCCCGCTGGTCACGCCGCTGTCATTCCGCGACCCGGTCATGACGGCGCGCATGGCATCCGCCGTGGACGATCTTTCCGGCGGCCGGCTTATCCTTGGCGTGGGTGCAGGCTGGCAGGAGCGCGAACACACCGCATTCGGATATAACCTCCTCCCGCCGGGCAAACGCCTGAAGCGTTTCCGCGAGGGCATGGAAGTCATCACGAAACTATTGCACAGCGACGAACCGGTGTCCTATACCGGCGCGTACTACCACCTGCAGGAAGCGGTATTGCTTCCGCGCCCCGCACACCCGAACCGCCCCGTTGTGCTCATTGGCGGCGGCAAAGCCATCCTGCCCGACGTGGCGCGCTGCGCGAACGAGTGGAATGTGGCGTTCACTACGCCGCGCGGGTTCACCGAACTGAACGAGAAGCTGAATATCGCACTTCGCAACGTCGGACGCAGCCCGGCTGATGTGCGCCGGTCTCTGATGACGGGCTTGATCTTCGGGCGGGACGGCGCAGAACTGGAACGCCGCGTCACCGCACGCAACCTCAGCTTCGATGACCTGCGCTCGCGCGGTCTAGTCGTCGGCACACCGTCGCAGATCGTTGATCAACTTGGACAACTGGCTGGCGCCGGGGTGCAGCGTGTGATGCTGCAATGGCTCAACCTGGACGACCTGGACGGGCTGGAGAGACTGGCTGAAGGCGTCCTGCCGCAATTGAAATGATCAGCAGTGTTCAGAATCCGCGTGTGAAGCGCCTGGTCGCGCTGCGCGACAGGCGCCAGCGTGAAGAAGAGCGCCTGATGCTGGTTGAAGGTTATGATGAACTTACCATTGCCCTGACCGCCGGCCGCGCGCGGGAGTTGTATTACTGCCCGGGACTGGTGCGCCAAGCCGAGCAAATGGCTGTGCTGGAGCAGGCTCGCCTGAGCGGCGCCGAGTTGATCGAGGTCACCGAGCGGGTCTTTGAGAAAATCGCTTATCGAGACAACCCGGATGGCTGGCTGGCGGTGTTTCCGTTGCCGCGCCATTCGCTGGATGACCTGAGTCTCGGAGCCAACCCTCTTGTCGTCGTCGTGGAAGGCATCGAAAAACCCGGCAATCTGGGCGCCATACTGCGCACGGCCGATGCCGCCGGAGTCGATGCGTTGATCTCGTGCGACCCGGTCGCAGACCTGGGCAATCCCAATGTCGTACGGTCCAGCAAAGGGACGGTCTTCTGCGTGCCGGTGGCGGAATCCAGCACAACGGAGACGATTGCCTGGTTGCGCCGGCGGGGTATATGTACTGTCGCTGCGACGCCACATGCGATGATGAGCTACACCGCTGTCGATATGCGCGGCCCGGC
>JAMCQN010000194.1:0-1640 GCA_023382055.1 Chloroflexota bacterium | reverse complement strand
CGGGTGCGCTCATGAAATCAATCAACGCTGAACAATCACTGGAACTCGTCTATATTGACGAGGTGCGGATATCTCCCGATGGATCGCGCGTCGCCTTTGTGCATCTGCGAGCCGACCGCGGCGCCAACGAAAATGTGCGCGCTGTATGGATGAAAGACCTGCGGGTGCCGGATACACCGGCGCAGCCGTTTACGACCGGGCGTAAGGACTCATCGCCGCGCTGGAGCGAAGACGGCCGCCGTCTGGGATTCCTGTCCAGCCGCAATGGCGAAGCCGCGGTTTATGCCCTGCCCCTGTCGGGCGGCGAGGCGCATCAGGTTGCAACACACCTGAATGGCATCGGCGGTTTCGAGTGGTCGCCCGATGGCTCGCGCATCGCGTTCACCGCCGGCGTGCGCGCCGATGAGCGCGACAAAGAGGACGAAGAGCGCAGTAAGGCCGCCACCAGGGATGCGGCAGGTGAAAGTGTTACAGCAGCGCCGGTGAAGGAGAGCTGGGACATCAAGCGCGAGAAAGAGCAACGCGAGCATGATGAATCGCTGGCTGTCGACCCGCGCGTCGTGCGTGAATTCCCATATCGCACCGGCACAAATTTCCTGAACGATCGCTGGTCGAACTTGTATGTGGTTGCGGTGCCGGATAGCTTCGCCGAAGAGGATAAGGCGAAAGCAATTCGTCTCACCAGCGCCAACTCCAATTTTGGCCTGCCCGGCTGGTCCCGCGACGGCAAGGCGCTGGTGGCAACGCTGGCGCGGCGTCCCGAGCATACCGACATCGAGTACTGGCATGACCTGGTCAGCGTCGCCGTGACTGATGGCGAGGAACCGCGGACACCTCAGGTTTTGATTTCGAACAGCCACAGCCACAGCCACCCGCTGGTTTCTCCGGATGGCCGCTGGATTGCAATGGGGCGGGTCAACCAGGACAAGCCAGAGTTTCGAAATCATGAGCTGGCGATATTACCGGCGCAAGGCGGCGACATTATCGATCTGACCGCGCAACTGGACCGCAGTGTGGACCAGTTCGTGTGGGGGCGCGACAGCCGCCATCTGTACTTCACGCTGATCAAGGAAGGTCGCGTTAATCTGTGGCGCGCCGGCATCCTGGATGGGGCCATAGAGCAGTTGACTGATGGCGTTCAGGAGGTCACATCGTTCGATGTCGACGCCGAGGGGCGTATCGTCTTTGCAGCCAGCACACCGCAGGACCCATCCGGGTTGTTCCTGCGCGAACTGGACGGTCGCATCGTGCCGCTGTTCCAGCCGAATGAGAAGTTCCTGAACGAACATACTGTGTGCCCGGTTGAGGAGATCAGCTACACATCCGGCGACTACACGATTCAGGGCTGGATCATCACGCCTCCGGACTTCGACTCGGAGCGGCGGTATCCATTTGCGCTGGAGATTCATGGCGGGCCGTCGGCGATGTGGAGCGCGGCGACGCGGAGCATGTGGCACGAATGGCAGGCTCTGGCGCAACGCGGCTATGTCGTATTCTTCTGCAACCCGCGCGGTTCGGGCGGGTATGGCGAGACGTTCCTGGAAGCCAACCGCGGCGACTGGGGCGACGGCCCCATGCGCGATATTTTGCGCGGCGTCGACCTCATCGTGGCGCGCGGCTACGTCGATACGGCCCGTATG
>JAMCQN010000064.1 GCA_023382055.1 Chloroflexota bacterium | reverse complement strand
CGGCATAGCGTTTGGCTTCGTCGTAGACCGAACGCACGCCAATGCAGTTCACGTTGCCCCAGTAGGTTTCACGCTGCGGGTGCTCCAGCGGGTCGCCGTACACTTCGCTGGTGCTGGCCTGCAGAAAACGCGCGTTATTGCGGCGCGCCAGTTCTAGCGCGTTATACGTCCCGTGCGCGCCGACTTTCATCGTCGCGATGGGATTATCCAGATAGCCGATCGGGCTGGCGGGGGAGGCCAGGTTCATCACCGCATCCAGCGGGCCATCCACCTGGCACTGCTCGCTGATGTCGGTCTTGATGAACTCGAATTTCGGGTTGCTCTGCAGGTGGGCGATGTTGGTGGGCGAGCCGGTGATGAAGTTGTCCATGGCGATCACTGCATGCCCTTCTGCGATCAGACGTTCGCATACATGTGAGCCGATAAATCCCGCGCCGCCGGTGACGAGTATTCGCACTGGTTTTCCTCTTGGTTGTGTGGCTTAATTGCCCTGTGGTTTGGCTTCCTTGCTGCCGATTTTGACGAGTTGCACCTGGGCCTGATAGCCTTTGGCCGCGTCGTCATCCAGGGAGACCTTGCCCTGACCGTAGAAACCGGTGCTGCCCGTCTTGAAGTCTTTGGCCGTCAGCAGCAGAGTGCCGACTTCCTTGCCGTCGATCAGAAATTTCACTGTGATGGTGGGTTTTACTTCTGCCATGATGCATGATGATACCAAAGGGCGCTGTCATGTCTGCGGCGCGCGCCAGATGCCCGCGATGGCCGTGTGACAATGCGGGCAGTCGCCCACCTGTGTGACATGATTGCTCAGCACACGAAAGCCGCGCCGCTCGATCAGCGCGCGGCCGCAACCGGGGCACGCCGTGTTCTCATACGAGCCCGAGCGACCCGGCAGATTGCCGGCATACACGTAGCGCAGTCCTTCGCCGTAGCCGATCTCTGCGGCGCGCATCAGCGTGCGCGCGCCCGTATTGTCCGCCTGGCGCATCTTGTAGTCCTGATGGAATGCCGTCACGTGCCACGGGATATCCGGCGAGACGGACTTGATGAAACGCGCGGCGTCGCGCAGTTCGTCGTCCGAGTCGTTGAACCCCGGCACCACCAGCGTCACGATCTCCAGCCAGAAACCCAGCGCATACACCATGCGCACGCCGTCGAGCACGCGCTCCAGCACCGCGCCCAGCGATCGGTAACTCGCGTCACGCATCGTCTTGAGGTCGATCTTGTAGGCGTCCGTCCATGGGCGGATGAACTCCAGCGCCTCGCGGGTCGTGTTGCCGTTCGACACGAACATACAGACGAAGCCGGCGGCTTTTGCCGGCTTGAAGATGCTCATGGCCCACTCGGACGTGATCAGCGGCTCGTTGTACGAACTGGCGACGCCGCGCGCGCCGTACTGCCCGGCCAGGTGCACGATCTGCTCGGCAGTGATTCGCGACGGCTGGCCCTCGGCGTTGCCGTCGCGCAGCGCCTGCGAAATATCCCAATTCTGGCAATAGGTGCAGTGCATGTCGCAACCCAGCATGCCGAAGGTCATCACATCGCTGCCCGGCAGGACGTGGTAAAACGGCTTCTTCTCGATAGGGTCGCAATTCAGACTGGAGACATACCCCCACGGCACATATAGCGTTCCGCCCGCGTTGTAGCGCACCTGGCAGATGCCGCGCGCGCCGGGTTTGATCCTGCAGTGGTGCCCGCAGGCGAAGCAGTGCACCGCGTCGTCGGGCAGGCGCTCGTACAGCGTCCCTTCTTTTACCAGCGGATCGATGGCGCTGGACAATGGCACGTCGCCGGCGATGGGTTTGCGGACTGCCGGCGCATCAAGGCGTGTACCATTTAGCGTGTTCATACACTATCTCCCTGACCGGCTGGCTGATGGTCACGGCGCGCTGACGGCCTGGCGCGGCGCCAACCTCCCCAACTGGATGGATACATTGGCGCCCGGGATAAACGTGCCGATTGCATCGCTGCCGATATCGAACAAGGTGTCGTTTTCAAGCACCTTCGCGGAATGCGTCTTCATCTCGCCGCTGGCCGGTTTAGGCTGGCCGGTCAACGCGTCGAAAATCAGAATCTGCCGCTTCTGTTTAGCCGCCCATGAATACTCTACCGCATAAATGGCGTGAAAGCACAGGATGATCGACTCGATGTTGATGATTTCCTCCAGAACCTTGTCCGCCTGGAATGTCTTCATCAGCAGCGGGATGACATGCCGGATGACGAATGAACTGCGCACATCGGGCGCGCTGACGTCGGCGCCGCCGCGCTGCAGCGTGGCGAGGTCGGGCATCATCAGTTGGGCCGCCGTGAGGTAGCGCTTGTAATCGACCACCTCGCCGCTTTGCCCGTCCAGCGTCAGGTCGCGATGCAGCGTCTCGTCACAGCGCTCCATCACATCCAGGTCGATGCCGCGCGTGCGGTTTATGGTGATGGGGTAAGACCTGTCCTGCAGGGTGACGGATTGAACCTCCGCCGCCGGCACGTCCACATGGTAGACGCGCTTGCGCTCGTAAATGTAGTGCGCCGTGGCGGACACCGACCAGAAGGACTCGTACTGCTTCTGGATGGTGACGATCTCGATATCCTCCGGTTTCGGCCGTTGAAACAGCTTGGCAACCTGACCGAAGGCATCGATCCGCTTGCCGACGGCCATGCCCTGGATTTGCTCTGCGGAGTAGATCGCCTGCAATTCAACCATCTGTGTATCGCCCAGGTTGACTTCCATAACAATTATGCCTCCTCGCCCAGTAAATGTCGGACTTCTGCGAATATGACGTCGGACACCTCACAGGTCTCCAAGACCTGTGAGGTGTGAGTATCACCGCCGCAGTAGCTTACTTGTCGGACATACCACCTATTATTTCATGCGGTTAAGTGTGAGTATCACCGCCGCAATAACTTACATGTCGGACATACCACCTATTATTTCATGCGGTTAAGTGTGAGTATCACCGCCGCAGTAGCTTACATGTCGGACATACCACCTATTATTCCATCTGGCTAATATCGTGTGCGCTCAAAGCCCCGTCTCGGATTCTGACTCGATAGTTGTGATTTCGCCTTTCGCGGACTGAGCGATGATAACGGGATGAAACTGGAACTGCCGATCGTGACCCTGGCGCCGATTGTGAAACAATATGCCGAGACGTTTGGCGCGGTGTTCGAG
>JAMCQN010000026.1 GCA_023382055.1 Chloroflexota bacterium | reverse complement strand
AGAACTCGGAGTTGCCTAACAAAGGCAACCATGGAACACTACGAATATGCGCGACTGACGGCGACTTCGTTCGGCGTCGATATCAATATCACCGACGATGTGGAATTGAAATCGCTGATGACCGAGCTAAACAAGCAGTACCCCCAGATGAACATCTCCAACATCGACAAGCTGCCCGGCGGGGAGATTTTCTACTGCCGCATCAAAGAATTGGGCGGCAAGGACAGCGCCTTCCTGTGGTGGATTGTGAAGCACCTGTGCCACAGGGGTTGGGAGCCGCTGGGCGCAGTTTTCGTGGCCGGCTCAGGCGTGTGGGAGCAGCTCAGGAAGAAGTTGACAGACTGAAGCGTGCGCCATCACTGGAACTGCGCCAGATACTCCTCGACGCGCGTATAGGCGCTGGCCTTGATGACGTAACCCTGCGGCGCGCGGCCGCCCTTGGCCGAGTTGCACGACGTACAGGCCGGCACGCAGTTGGCGCGCGTCGTGCCGCCGCCTTGCACCACCGGCACATAGTGATCGAGGCAGGCGAACTCAGCGCGCATACAGTAGGCGCAGCGCCAGCCGAAATAATCCAGCGTGTCCAACCACTCGCGCGGCGTGAGCGTGGCGGGTAATTCGAGTTTGCGCGCCCGTTGCAGTTGCGCCCATAGGCTGGTTAACGCCAGGGTAACTCCCGGCGAGTCGCACTCCGGGCACACCTTGAACGGCTGTGGTTCGCGTTGGGCGTAGAAGTCGTGACCGCAGACCTCACAGGCGAATGTGTGTTCGGCGCGCACGCGCTCGGCGCACTCGGTGCAGTACAGGCCATCGCCCAGCCAGGGCAGCTCATACAGGTTGACGGCGCCGCTGACGCGCATGTAGCGGTTGCAGCCGGCGCAGACAGCCACGCGAGCGCCCGCATCGCTCAACCACTTAACCCAATCGGTTGCGGTCAGAGCGCTCAACAATGCGGGGATGCGTTCGGCGCGCCCGGCCTGCTCAAAAATTGCCTGACGCAGTTTATCCAGCGCGACCTCGTCCAGCGTCAGGTCGCCTATGCAATCATCGGGTTCCTGAGCATCGGGCCGCTCGTACTGGAAGTCGGTGTCCAGCATCTCACGCGGCGCTAGCTGCTGCGCCGACCCTTGCCCCACAGGCGTTCGGCGCCTTGCATTACCAGTTGCGGGCGCACGCGGATTTCCGGTTTTGGAGAGCCGGTGTGCCAGACCCAGTCGTACCCGCACAGTTCGCAGTGATGCCGGTACACGGCATTGACCGGCACGCGGTCCAGATATTTTCGCTCGAAGAGGCGGCTGCGCACGCTCTTTGACCACAGGATCAGCGCGGCGAACACTCCGGTGACGAGAGCCGCCGGCACCAGATTTACGCGGAAGATATACATCAACTGGACGATCAGCAACAGCAGCAGGCTGCTGAAGGCGGCTACATGCAGAGCGTACATACGCGTCCCCATGGGCCGTTGCGCATAGGTGTAGCCTCTGACTTTCGCGCGGGTTGCGATTTTGTACCCGCCGCAGTTGGGGCATTGAATGTGCTCACTCATCGTGAAGACCATGCCGGACGGACGGACGCGGTGCAGGAACTATATATGCCATGTAGGTCGAATTATAAAGCGGCGGGAAATTGGGCAGCGGTTAGTGCATGTACAGGGCTTGTCGGTGTTAGTAGAGTCTATTATTATTGGGCATCCCGCAGATGGTATTCGACCAGGCTGTGGCTGTATTGTCGGGTTACGTTGTGCCTGCGAGTTCGCGCTAAGGAGGACACGGTATGTTCGAGAACGCGACGACAATCCACTTTCAACCCGGCCGGTTGGATCAGGCACTGGCGCTTCTGCGCTCTGAGATCGTGCCCGTCCTGAAATCGCACGAAGGGTTCATCAACCTGTGCCTGTTGCCGCATAGCGCTGACAATGCTATCACTGTGATCAGCATCTGGAGTTGCCGCACGCACGCCATCGCCGTAGAGGCAGCCTGCACCTACCGCCGCGGCATCGATAGACTGCACGCCATGCTTGCCGAAGGCGAGGCAAAAGTGCCGGGGCACAGAGCGGCGCCGCGGAGCGCTATAGGGAAACCACCGATAAACTGACCCGGTACTGCTTCCGCGATTTCAAGTCGCGACCGGCATCCAGCCAGTGGCGCAACGGAGCGCGGCTACTGCGCAAAATGCAATTTGGTCATTGTGTTTTCTGCGTATTGACGCTCACTAGCATCGGTGATAATGTAACCAAGCTCATCGTTAAAACCTGTGTCAGGATTTCGCGCGATCGAAGCCTGGGGTTGCCGTTTACGCTGTATCACCGCCACAGGCCTGTGTATCCATCGTGACAAAAACTGGGAGGGTGTAGAGCGAGATGGCTGAAAACAAACAACCTCAGAAACAGCAGAAGGATTCCGGCAAGTCGCGCCAGAAAATAGAACACCCCAGATCTGAGGTAAACCAGATCGAGATGCAGCCGATGCTGGCGCCGACGGGCGACACGCTGCCGGGCATCGTGCAGCGCGCGGCTGCGAACATCGCCGGCGTTTCGCAGCCGGAGATTGCCGCGCTGCAGAACACGCTGGGGATGCGGGCGGTGCAGCGCATGGCGGCGCGCTCGGCGCGGCATCCAGCCGCGGGAGCGAAGCCTGACCCGCGCCAGTCGCTGCGACGGATGCTGAATAACCGCGGGATCGCGGTGCAGGCGAAGCTGACGGTAGGCGCGGCGGACGACCCGTACGAGCAGGAAGCGGAGCGGGTGGCGGAGCGAGTGATGAGGATGCCGACGCCGGCGGGGGCAGCGCGGCAGGCAGACGCCGAGGCGGATGAGACGCCGGGGATTCGCCGGCGGGTGCAGCGGGAGGCGAGCGACCTGAGCGGGAGCTTCGAGGCAGGGGCGCAGGTGGAGCACGCGCTGAGCCATGCTGGGGGCGGCAGCCCGTTGCCGGAGACCTTGCGGACGGAGCTGGAGCCGAAGTACGGTGCGGACTTCAGCCGGGTGCAGGTGCACACGGGGGAGCAGTCGGAGCAGTTGAACCGGGCGGTAGGCGCGCAGGCGTTCACGCACGGGGAGCACATCTACATGGGGGCGGGGAAGTACAACCCGGGCACGAGCGCGGGGAAGCACCTGCTGGCGCACGAGTTGACGCACGTGGTGCAGCAGGGCGGCGCAGGCGTTCAGCGCAAGGCGGGCATGTCGCGACTACAACGCAAGCTGTATGTAGGCGGCACAGAAGTCGAAGATACCGGCGATGTCGAGGAAAACGACGAGGGCGAGGAATCTCCCGTATATAAAAAC
>JAMCQN010000103.1 GCA_023382055.1 Chloroflexota bacterium | reverse complement strand
AATATGTTTGCCGCTCCGGATGACATCGGCATACACGTGGTCGAGTCGAAAGCGTTCATCAACGATCTCCCGCAGGCAGGAGGTGATGGCGGGCTGGTCGATCAGGTTGCGATAGGCAGGACCCCAGTCCAGCAGGCCGCCGAAGCGGTGCGATGTCGCATCAGGCGGCACATCGCGCGCGATGTGCTCGTCCATTATCGCGTTCAACTCGGTAATCTGTTCGGGGCTCAGCGCATCGGGCACGGTGATAAAGCCCTGCAGGTCAAACAGGAATCGGTCATGATCGTCCATCGCAACCCTCCAATCGGCGAACCGCCGCTCCACTGCCGCAATTATCGTGTGCGCATTGTATAGGGATTTCAACGATCTGAAGGCGCGAAGTCAGTACAATCTGGTGTATGACTACCAATCGTGTGATCCGGATGGGCGTCGTGGGCGCGGGCGCCATCGCGCAGCGCGGTATTCTGCCTCATCTGTCGCAACCCGACGTGCAGGAGCGCGTGCGGCTGCAGGCGGTGTGCGACCCCGTGCCCGGGCGCGCCGAGGCCGCCGCGCAGAAATTCGGCGTGGCGCGCGCGTTCCTGACGTATGAGGAGCTGCTGGCGCACGGCGACGCGGACGCGGTCAGCATCTGCTCGCCCATCGGGCTGCATTACCAACAGGGCAGGCAGGCGCTGGAGGCGGGCAAACATATTCACTTCAACAAGACGATGACGACGACGGTGGCCGAGGCGACGGCGCTGATCGACCTGGCGCAACAGCGGGGATTGAAAATCGTCGCCTCGCCCGGCGAAGTGCTGCGCCCGCACGTGCAGCAGATCAAAAGGCTGATCGCCGATGGCGCCATCGGCACGCCGGTGTGGGCGATCTGCGGCGCGGCCTTCGGGCGCTATCACGAGGAGGAGATTTTCCGCAAGGGCGACGATGTGCTGAGCAACGTGGACCCATCGTGGTACTTCCGCAAACCCGGCGGCGGTCCGCTGTACGACATGACGGTCTACACGCTGCATGCCCTTACCACGGTGTTTGGCCCGGCGCGGCGCGTCACGGCGCTGTCGGGCACGCGCATCCGCGAGCGCGAGTTTCGCGGCATGATGGTACCCACCGACGCCGACGACAACACGCTGATGCTGCTGGATTTCGGCGGCAACCTGTTCACTGTGGTGTATGGCACGGCGGCAGGCAACATCACGGGCGGCGCGACCTACTTCGGCGCCGGCGGGACGATCCAGGGATTGAAGCTCAACGGCGAGCCGTTCGATTACCCGGGCAAGGAACTGGCCGACCTGGCGCCCGGCGGCAGCAACGCGCAGTGGGCCTTGCCCCACATCGTCGGTGAACACCGCACCATCGGCGAACAGCACGTTTATGAAGATGTGATGCAACTGGTGGACTGGGTGCGCGACGGCAAACCGACGCCGGTCACTGCCGAACACGCGCGCCACGTGATTGATATCATTGAGTCCGCCTATCGCTCTGCGGAAACCGGGCGCGCCCAGGACCTGACCACCGTGTTTTAGTTGGCCTGCATGCGCTCAGCGTATAGAATCCCGGAATCTGCGAGATTCCGGGATTCTGGTTTCTCTACAAATCGCACATACCTTGTTAATCACGGCGATGCAAGCTTGCACGGAGGTGTGATCATGCGGAGTACAACGGCGGCAATTATCCCCCGGCGCCGGCCAATGGGATGGTTGCCGCCTTTGTGCTTTTTTGTCTGTTGCATATAGAATAAAACCGTCATGGCAGTAACAACAAACTATCAAGGAGGCTGCGTATTGATGCCATCAATCCCGCGCTAACGTGATTCACCCGCGGACCGTAAGTCCATCAATCATCGTCCTAACAAAGGAGGATCAACATGCTACGGACTTGTTTCAGGCTTGCTGGATTGGCTGTGCTCCTGGCTACGATTGCGCCCGTCAGTGTGTCCGGCGCCGCAGCGCCCGCCGGAGCAGCGCATGCGCCGCAAGCCAAACAGACGGTCGAATCAGCAAGTGCACCTGTTACCGGCGCAAAGACCTCGAACCGGCTGATCGTCGAACTGAAATCGCCGCCGGCCGCTACGCTGGCAGCATCTGCAACCAAAGCGCCCACTACGGGCGGGCATCTGAATCTCGAGTCGCCGCAGGTGCAGACTTACATCGCACAAATAAAGACGGAACAGGCGTCCTTCGTGCGCGCGATGCAGGTCACTCTGCCGACCGCTTCCGTCGCCAGATATATCAATGAGCTCGGGCAAAGTATTCCGGCGGCATACCAGATTGTCTTCAACGGTGTTGCCGTCGATCCGGGCAACACCAGGACCGCCGAGGCGATGCGCACATTGAGCCGTCTGCCGGGGGTCAAGGCTGTTTATCCGGATTCTGCCCACGACCCCAGCATGTATGCCAGCTTGCCGTTGATCGATGCGCAGGCGGCCTGGGATAACACCGCAATAGGCGGCCAGGCCAACGCCGGACGAGGCGTCAAAGTGGCCTCCATGGACGGCGGCATTCACCACGACGCGCCGATGTTCTCCGGCGCCGGTTTCAGCTACCCGCCGGGCTGGCCGTCAACCGGCAAAGGTCTGACGGCCAACAACAACGGCAAGATCATCCTGTCGCGTGTGTACTTCCGCCCCTGGGATCCCCCGTCGCCAGGCGATGAAAATCCCTGGCCTGGCACGCAGGGCACGTCGCATGGCACGCATACGGCGTCTACCGCGGCTGGCGATCCTGTGACAGCCACTTATCGCGGCGTCACTGTCACGCTCAGCGGCGTCGCGCCGGCGGCCTGGGTGATGAGCTATCGCGTGTTCTACAACAGCGTCACCAACAACGGCTCGTTTTACAACGTGGAAGGTCTGGCCGCGCTCGAAGATATCGCGCGCGACGGCGCGGACGTCCTGAATAACTCGTGGGGCAGCAGCGCCGGCAGCGTCGGCGGCCAGTTTGACCCGCTGGATCAGGCGCTGATCAATGTGTCTCGCGCAGGCACATTCGTGTCGATGGCCACCGGCAACGATGGCCCCGACTTGGACACATCCGACCATGCATCGCCCGACTATATTAACGTCGCTGCAAGCACCACAACGGGCACATACGCCAGTGGGCGCCTCAGCGTCAGCGCGCCGGCGCCGCTTACGACGACGTTGCAGAACATGCCCTTCAGCACGGCGAACTTCGGCGCATCGGCGCCTCCCGGCCAGGTAATCTCCTATAGCTTCGTGGCCGGCGAAGTTGTCAGCCCAGCCAATGTCCTCGGGTGCAGCCCGTGGGACCCCGGCACGTTCACAGGCAAAGCGGCGCTGATCCGGCGCGGTACGTGCGACTTCAGCCTGAAGACCTACTACGCTCAGCAGGCCGGCGCAAGCTTCGTCGTGATCTATAACCAGGCCGCCAACGGGAACAACCTGATCGGCATGGCGGCCGGCATGTCCGCAACGCTGGTAACCATCCAACCCGTGCTGGTAGGCAACACCAACGGCGTCGGCATGGTGAACTGGTACAACGCCAACGGCGCGGCGTCGGAACTCACCTTTGACACGACAGCCTTCCAGATCGGCAACGTGCCTGACGTGATCGCCAGCTTCAGCAGCCGCGGCCCCGGGGTGGGCAACGTGCTCAAGCCCGACATCGCCGCGCCCGGCGTAAACATCCTGGCGCAGGGCTTTGGCGACGGCGCCGGCGAGGCGCGCCATCTGGGCTTCGGTCAGGTTTCCGGCACGTCGATGGCTGCGCCGCACGTGGCGGGCGCCGCTGCGTTGCTGCGCCAGATCCACCCGAACTGGTCCAACGCCTACATCAAGTCGGCGCTGATGTCTACGTCGAAATACACCGGCATCTTTGTCGATATGGCGCAGACCATCCCGGCCCAGCCGCTCGATATGGGCGCCGGCCGCCTGGACCTGACCCATGCCGCAGACCCGGGTGTGATCCTCGATCCGCCCAGCCTCAGTTTCGGACTGGCGCCGACCGGCACATCCAGGACGGTCAGCTTCAACGTCACGAACATCACCACAGGCACCGAGGTGTATCAACTGGGGACGCTGTACACCGGCGCAGGCTACTCGAACACAACCGACCTGCCCGGCTTCAGCCTGAGCGCCAATGTGATCACCCTCACGGCGGGCGCTTCGGCGCAGGTGTCGGCGGTGTTCAGCTCATCACTCGGCATGGGCCTGGGAGACAACCAGGGCTTCGTCGTGATGACGGGCGCCGTGCACAACGCGCATATGCCTGTCTGGGCGCGCGTAACCTATCAGCCGGCTGCGGATATCCTGATCATCAAGAACGATGGCGCTTCATCGCTCGGTTTCAACGATTACCTGAGCTACTACACCGCCGCGCTGACGGATCTGGGTTACACCTGGAACGTGCTGGATGTGGACGCACTGGCAGGTTATGCGGCGACCTTCCTGAACACGATCGACCTGCTGAATTACAAGGCCATCATCTACTACACCGGCGACTACTACCTCCAGAACGGAACTTTCAGCGTGCCAACACCGCTGACCGCTTCGGATATGGATAGTCTGCAGGCTTACGCCAACACAGGCGGGACGGTCATCGCCATGGGGCAGGATGTGGCCTGGGTACTGGGAGCGACCGGCGCAGATTCGCGACCCAACTTCTATGCAAACGTGCTGGGTGGCCTGTTCTGGCGCGACAGCGTATCGGGTAATGGCGCAACGGTTCTGCCCATTGGGCCGACCAGCGGCGCGCCGTCGGCTTTCCAGAGCCTGCACCTTGACCTTGGCGTGCCGTCGGCATACGCCGTCGCCGCCACACTGGATGGCGGCCAGGAAGCGCCACCCAATGCATCCACGATGACCGGACAGGCTAACGGCGCCTTTGACGTGGCCACCCGCCTGCTGAACTACACCATAGTGATCACCGGCGCAGCCCCTTACACGTTGACGGCGGCGCATATTCACAGCGGCGCAATCGGCGTAAGCGGCCCGGTGCTCTATACGCTGCTGAATACGCTCACGCCGGTGGCGACAAACCAGTACACGTTGACGGGGAATCTGGTGGTCAACGCGGGAGATGTGAGCCGGTTGCTATCGGGTGGCGACTACATCAAC
Source organism: Chloroflexota bacterium (assembly GCA_023382055.1). Classification (GTDB taxonomy): domain Bacteria; phylum Chloroflexota; class Anaerolineae; order J036; family Brachytrichaceae; genus CAIXPS01. Next base: position 11,285 of record JAMCQN010000103.1, on the reverse strand, counting down.
GTCCACACCGACGTGTATCCGGGCGGCGAAATTCGCGGACAGCTCAGTTTCCTGCCGAACAAAGACGGCGCCGCCAATCAGTACTACGTGGACGAGATCGGCATCGACCCGTCACTGCCTGATCAGCGCGACCCCACCGATCCGTTGAATCCGCTGGGGTTGCGCTACAAGCCGATCCTCAAGTACCCGGGCAGCGGCGCGATGGAGGACAACGTGGTGGCGATGGCGCACCGCGACCAGCCCATGCTGGAGACGCCCGGCATCAGCTACCTGGGACGCTCGGTGTATGCCGCGTTCGGGCTGGAAGGGGTCAATGACACGCCCGGTTATACCGACCGCGCGACGCTGTTGCAGCGCTTCCTGAATTTCGCGTGGGATCAACCAGGCGCCTCGGTGGTTCGAACGACAACGCCAAACGGCAGCCACATCGAGCAGTTCACCGCCGCGTTCACCTCGACGATAGGAGATGCCACACCGGTGAGTTATCGCTGGGATTATGGCGACGGCACGCCGTATGTGAACGGCGGCGGCAGCCCGCTGACGAGCCATTCTTACCAGCTTTGCGGCCCCTATACCGTGCGCGTGGAGGTGACGGACTCGTATGGCAACCACTCGATCGGCGTTCAACCGGTGGTTGTCACGCAGTGCCAGTTGTATATCCAGCGTTTCATCATCGTCATGAAAAACGGCGGTTAACCAGACTGCGATGCAGGTTGCATGCCGGGCGGACAACCCGGCATGCAATCGAAACACACCGCCCTGGGACTCCTTCTCCGGCAGAATTGATTTCCCAAAGAAGCTGGCGGCGGAAGCGCCCGGAGGCGGTGTTACGACACGTGGCGGGTACTTCCGGCAACGACCTCGTTGCGTCACGGCGCTATTGAAACTATCATCCTGCAGCCGGTAAACTTCGCTGCGTGAACGCCAACACCAGGGCAGGATTCGATGTATGATTCGCCCAATGATTACTCGCGTTCTTGCTGATAGCGCGAGGATCGCATCCGGATAGCGTTAGTTGGAGGTCCGCCATGTCATGGAAACAATTGACGGTTGTTGGTAGTGCTCTTGCTCTTTTACTTGCATCATTGCCCGCCCAGGTTGCACTCGGCGCCCCAGGAGGGCCTGGTCAGGATGTCAGCGCCGAACACGGGCGCCCGGTTTGCCCTGGTCCCGCCGCGCCTGATACGGCGCGCTGCCACTCCTGGGCGAAGCCGAACACCAGCACCACCCCCACCGGCCTCAGCCCGGCCACGATTAAGTCGGCGTATGGATTCTCCACCAGCGCGACCGCCGGCTCCGGTATGACGATCGCCATCGTCGATGCCTATGATGACCCAACCGCTGAGAAAGACCTGAACGTGTTCAGCGCGCAGTACGGTTTACCGCCGTGCACGACTGCTAACGGGTGCTTTAAGAAGGTGAACCAGACCGGCGGAACAAAATACCCGCGCGCCAACGCCGGATGGGCGCTAGAAATTTCGCTCGATGTCCAGTGGGCGCACGCCATAGCCCCAGGCGCAAAGATATTGCTGGTCGAAGCCAGCTCGAATTCCTTCGCGAATCTGCTGGCTGCCGAGGATTATGCGGCCGCACATGCGAATTACGTCAGCAACAGTTGGGGAGGCAATGAATTCTCGGGTGAGTCTTCATATGACTCGCACTTCTCCCATAGTAACGTGAGTTTCTTCGTCTCTTCCGGCGACAGCGGCCTGCCCGCGCAATACCCATCGGCCTCGCCGAATGTAATTTCAGTCGGCGGCACGACATTGACGTTTAACAGTGATGGCACATTGGCGAGCGAGACGGGTTGGAGCAGCGGCGGCGGCGGTTGCAGCGTCTACGAGAATGCCGATCCAAGCCAGTCGACCGGGCAGGTGAACTGCGCCGGCAAGCGCGCCACGCCGGATGTTTCACTCGACGCCGATCCAGCTTCAGGCGTGTCGGTATATGACAGCACCAGGTACAACGGTCAGTCCGGCTGGTGGACCGTGGGTGGGACGAGCGCCAGTTCGCCGATGTGGGCGGCGCGCTCGGCAGATAGCGGCGTGGTCGTGAATGCGGCTTATGTGTACGGCGGCAGCATCAACTACCGCGATATCACGGTTGGCAACAACGGCGCGCCCTGCCTGGTCGGTTACGACCTTTGCACGGGGCTGGGCAGTTGGACCGGCGCAACGCCGTAAATACAGGGGAGATGAGAGATTAGAGATTGGAGATTAGAGATTAGAGATGGGGGACTGCTCCAATCCCTAATCCACCAATCTCCAATCAGCCAGTCTCCAATCTCCAATCTCCAATCTCCAGTCTCCAGTCTCTCTTCTTCTCTCCCCTCTAGCAGCCTGTCGGAGAGATGGTGTAATCTGGCCCGACACAGGAGACTTCACGTTCATGCAGGCCACCCCTATCGACCCGTTTTGTCCCAAGCCAATATTCAGAATGGCACTCCCTGTTTATGTCATGTCGGCCAGAGCGTGCGAGTTAATTTAACATTGTCGAGCTAAATACAGGTAATCTGATTCCCTAAAGTTTCTGTGACTGCTCATACGCCACCGCAGAGATGAGTAATAATCGTGCAATTAATGTCAACTCGCGAGGGATCTGCCATGCATTCGAAGCAAAGGTGGAGGCCGTGATTCTCTATTTCATAAGCGTATTGTAGGAGATGGACGAAAAGTACAAAATTTTTTGGCGTATGTAAACGCTGACAATACGACTGCGAGCATGGGCTATGCAATGGCTGGTCCCTCACTCATACCGCAGCGCGTCGATGGGATTCAGGCGTGCGGCGCGCGCGGCAGGATAAACGCCGAACACGACACCCACCAGGATCGAGAATCCCACCGCCAATGCGACGGCGTCGGGCGTGACCAGCGCCTGGAACTGGTTGTTTGACGCCAGCGCGACCAGGCTCGCCATGCCCCAGCCCAGCCCGATGCCGATGAACCCGCCCAGCAGCGAGAGGAACACGGATTCGAGCAGGAACTGCACCAGGATCACCGAGGATTTCGCGCCGATGGCTTTGCGCAGGCCGATCTCGCGCGTGCGCTCGGTCACGCTCACCAGCATGATGTTCATGATGCCGATGCCGCCCACCAGCAGCGAGATGGCCGCAATCGCCGCCAGGAAGATCGTCAGCACGCCCGTCACTGCGCCTACCGTGTTCTGCAGGTCCTGCTGGGTCGCCACGGAGAAGTCGTCCTCGCCCTGGAACTCGATGTTATGGCGCTGGCGCAAGAGCTCGGTAACCTGCTGGGCGACCGCATCGACGCGATCCTTGTTCACCGCCTGCACCAGGATGATGCCGACCAGCGACTGGCCTTTGGCGTTGCGCGATGGGAACAGCCGGTCGCGCGCGGTCGTCAGCGGGATGATGATGGTGTCGTCGTCGCTGCCGGCCACGCCGCCGCTGCGTTCCTGCAGCACGCCCACGATCTTGAACGAGACGTCGTTCAGGCGCACCTCGTAGCCGTCAGGGTCGCCGCCGTCGGGGAACAACTGCGCGTAGGCGTAGCTGCCCAGCAGGGCCACACGCGAGCGCCCGACGTAGTCGGCCTCGTTGAACCAGTCGCCATAGCGGGTGTTCCAGTTGTTCAGGTAGCGATAATCCGGCGACGTGCCACGCACGCGCGCCTGGTATTTGTGCTGGCCGGAGTAGGCGCGCGCGCCGCCGCTCACCACCGGCACGACGGCGCTCGCATCGGGAACGAGGTTGCGGTCGTTCAATGCCGCGGCGTCGGCCTCAGTCAGCGACGCCGCGATGCCGGAGCGCCCGCTGGGGTTGCCGCCCAGAAAGCCGGAGCGGTTCGCGCCGCCCTGGATGTCGATGCGCGCGGGGAACACGTATACCAGGTTGGCGCCCTGCGCCTCGAACTGCTGGTTGATATACTGTCGCACGCCGTTGCCCGCCGCCACCAGCGCGATGACCGCGGCCACGCCGATGATGATACCCAGCGTGGTTAACACGCTGCGCAGTTTGTTGGCGGCCAGCGCCCGCAGGGCCACACGTAAGTTTTCTCGGAACATTACTCAAACCTCAACGCATCGATCGGGTTCAGGCGGCTGGCGCGGCGGGCCGGGTAGATGCCGAAGAACAGCCCCACCGCCAGCGAAAAGCCCACCGCCAGCGCGATGGCGCTCAGTTGCACCTCCGGCTGGATATCGGCCACCTTCGACACGGCGAATGCCCCGCCTACACCGATGCCGATGCCGACCAGCCCGCCCAGCAGCGACAGAAACATGGCCTCCGCCAGGAACTGGCCGAGGATAGCGCGCGATGTCGCGCCGATAGCCTTGCGCAGGCCGATCTCGCGCGTGCGCTCGGTCACGCTCACCAGCATGATGTTCATGATGCCGATGCCGCCCACCAGCAGCGAGATGGCTGCGATCGCGCCCAGGAAGATCGTCAGCACGCCGGTCACCGCGCCGAAGGTGTTAATCAGCTCGGTCTGGCTGACGACCGAAAAATCATCGGGGTCGTCTGCGGCGATGCGGTGGCGCTCGTGCAGAAGCTGCTTGACGGCTGCCACGACAATCGGGCGCGCGCCGTCGTCCGTGACTTGAAGATAGATCATCGACACCTTGCGGTCGCCGCCTTTGGTCTGCGCGGATGCCTGGAACAGCCGCTCCTGCGCCGTGGTCAGCGGAATGAACGCCACGGCATCCTGGTCGCCCAGGAAGCTGGCGCCCTTGGTTTCCATCACGCCGATGACGCGGAACGGGACGTTGTTGATCTTCACCACGGCATCCAGCGGATTCTGGCCGGGGAAAAGATCGTTGGCGACGGTCTGTCCCAGCACCACAACGCGCGAGCGCCCGCCGTAATCCATGTCATCGATGAATCGCCCGATGCGGACGCGCCAGTTGCGCACGCTCTCGTAACTGGGCGTCACGCCCGACACACTGACCTGCGAATTTTGCGACTCGAACGTGAAGTTGCCGACGCCGGTGAAGTCCACCGCCGTATCAACCAGGAATGGAATGCTGCCGGCAACCGCCCGATAATCGCCCATGCTGAGGGCGGCCTGCGGGCCGAACGGGTTGCCGCCGCCGCGTTGGATCTGCCCAGGCACGACAGCAACCAGGTTGGTTCCCGCGCTGGAGAACTGCTGCGTGATGTAGGATTGCACGCCCGCGCCGATCGCCAGCAGCGCGATCACCGCGCCCACGCCGATGCTGATGCCGAACATGGTCAGCGCCGCGCGCAGCTTGTTCGCCATGAGCGTATGCAGCGACAACCGTATAACCTCGATTACGTACATGCGATCACCGCGCCGTCCCAGCCGGGGCGGCCACTGCCATGCCTGCATCGAGTGGTTCCGGGCAGGCCAGGATCTGATCATCCACCGCGCTGTCGCCGGTAAGCTGGCCGTCCGCGATGCGCACGATGCGCCGGGTGTGGCTGGCGATGCGCAGGTCGTGTGTGACGAAGATGACGGTAATGCCGCTTTCCTCGTTGAGGCGCTGGAACAGGCACATGATCTCCTCGCCGGATTTGGAGTCGAGGTTGCCGGTAGGCTCATCGGCCAGGATCAGCGACGGATTGGCGACGATCGCGCGCGCGATGGCGACGCGCTGCTGCTGGCCGCCGGATAGTTCGTTGGCGTGGTGCTTCAGACGGTCGCCCAGTCCCACCGCCTCAAGCGCCTGACGGGCGCGCTCGCGGCGCTGGCGCATACCCACGCCTGCGTAGATCAAGGGCTGCTCGACGTTCTCGATGGCCGGGGTGCGGCGCAGCAAGTTAAACGACTGGAACACGAACCCGATCTTCTTATTGCGAATCGCGGCCAGTTGGTTGTCGTTCAGGCGATCCACATCAACACCGTCGAGTTTGTACACGCCGGAAGTGGCTTGATCCAGGCAACCCAGGATGTTCATCAGCGTCGTTTTGCCGGAGCCGGAAGGGCCCATGATGGAGGCCAGTTCGCCCGCATAGATGCGCAGGCTGACGCCGCACAGCGCATGCACCTCGATATCCCCCATCTTGTAGGTCTTTACCAGGCCCTGCGCATCGATCACCGGCACGCGGCTGTCTTTGTCCGTTGCTTGCTCTGCCATCGTTTACCTTATGGTACGACGTAGACCTCACAGGTCTGCTAGACCTGTGAGGTCTGAACCGATATTTATCTGATCCGATATAGAAAAGAATGTCCCGTACTCTCGGAGTAGTATACCTGCGAGGTCTGAACCGATATTTATCTGACCCGATATTTACTGGCTCATCAGACTCGATGTCTGCGGGGCCAGAATCACCTGACCCTCGCTGACGCCGTTGAGTATTTCGGTCTGCGTTTCATTGCGCAGGCCGGTTGTGACTTCCACTTCCTTGCTGGTTTTGTCACCCACCTTCACGGTGATGAAAGACTTGCCGGTCTTCAGGTCGCGGCGGATGGCCCAGTTGGGCGATAACAGGACGTTCTCGCGGCGCTCCAGCACCACCGAGGTGTTGGCGGTCATGCCGGTTTTCAGCGCCGCCAGCCCGGTCGCCAGCTCCACGCGCACGTCGTACGACACCACCCCGCCGATGGTGGTCGAGGTCGGCGCGATGCGCTCGATCCTGCCGTTGAGCGAGACATCGGGCAGCGCGTCCAGGGTCACGAGCGCCTCCTGACCGGAACGGAGCTTGGCAACGTCGATCTCGTCCACCGTGATATCGATGTGCAGTTTGGACAGGTCGACCAGCGTCATCACCGCCGGCGCCGCGGCGGTTTCGCCGACTTTGATGTTCACGGCGGTGATCACGCCATCGCGTGGCGCCAGCAGTGCCGCTTGCGCCAGACGCCGTTGCGCCTGATCCACCTGGATGTGCGCCTGTTTCACCTGCGCCGCCGCCTGGTCGATGTCGAATGGCTTGACCGGCTGCTGAAGCTTGTCCAGGTTGGCTTTGGCGCTGTCGATCTGCTGCAACGCGGCGCTCAGTTGGGCGTTATCGGCGGGCTGCCTGGCTTTGTCAACCTGCGCTTTGGCGGTGTTCCAGGCATTTGTGGCTTGCTCCAGTTGCAATGCCGCCGGGCTGCCGTTGATGCCGGCAGGGTTGTTGCGATAGGCCTGATCGTAGGCTATCTGGGCCTGTTTCAGGCTGGCCGCGGCGTTGGCCAGCGCACCGGTTGCGGCCGCATAATCTTCGGGCGCAGGGCCGGCTTTGAGTTTCTTGTAGTTGGCGTTGGCAGCATTCAGAGCCGCCAGCGCTGCATCAATATCAGCCTGCGGCGGCGTGTCGAGCGTGCGGCTGTAGCCTGCATTGGCCACCGCCAGCGCGGCCTGCGCCTGTTGCAGCGCCAGTTCCAGGTCGGCGGTGTCCAGCGTTGCCAGCACGTCGCCTTTCTTCACCGCGTCGCCCGTCTTGACGTTGACGGCGACCACCGTGCCGGGCTGTTGAAAGCTGAGATTGACTTGCGCTTCGGGCTGGACGTTGCCAGTGGCATTGACTGTGGCGACCAGCGTGCCGCGCGTAATATTGGAAGTGCGCTGAGCGGACGTGTTAACGGAACCCGGCGCCGTACAGGCTGCCAGCAGTGCCAGTACCGCGCCAATCCCTCCCAGCCGTGTTGCGGCTCGCTTCAGGCCGTTAGTGTGCGTTTCCATGCATTGATATCCCTGTGCTGTTCCAGTTTCACTTACAACCGCAAAGTGAAAATTATACGGCACGCGCCGCGCGCCCGCAATAAAACCTGATCAAAAAAGGAACGCCTGCGCGCATCACACTCACCATACGCTCATCATAAGGATACAATGCAAGCATGGACAACAAGACGAGCAGGAAGCGTATCTACCTTGACTATTCCGCCACTACCCCGGTTGCCCCGCAGGTAGTAGAGGCGATGCAACCTTATTTCACGGAGACGTTCGGCAATGCGTCTTCCGCGCACGATTTCGGGCGCAACGCCGCCGCCGCCCTCGACGAGGCGCACACCGTGGTAGGCTGCGCAATCGGCGCGCGCGCCAGCGAAATCGTCTTTACCGGCTGCGGGACGGAATCCGACAATCTGGCGCTGCGCGGAGCGGCGCTGGCCGCCCGCCGCAACGGCAAGGGCAACCATATCATCAGTTCGCCGGTGGAACACCACGCCGTCGAGGGAACGGTGCGCCAGTTGCACGACCTGTTCGGGTTTGACATCACCATGCTGCCGGTGGATGGCTGCGGCCGGGTGGACCCCGACGACGTGCGGCGTGCGATCCGACCCGACACGACCCTGGTCAGCGTAATGCTGGGGAACAACGAGATCGGCTCGCAGGAGCCGGTGAAGGAGATCGGGCAGGTCTGTCATGAGCATAACGTCCTATTCCACTGCGACGCGGTGCAGGCTCCGGCATACCTGCCGGTCGATGTCAACGAATTGAACGTGGACATGCTGGCGCTCTCATCGCACAAGTTCTATGGGCCAAAAGGCAGCGGCGTGCTGTATATCCGCGACGGCACGCCCTATATTCCGACGCTGACCGGAGGCGGGCACGAGCGCGGCCGCCGACCCGGCACGGTCAACGTCGCCAGCGCGGTTGGCACGGCGGCGGCCATCAAGTACATAGCCGCGCAACGCGACGAGCAGGCCGAGCGGCTGCGCGGGCTGCGCGACCGGCTATTCGAAGGTGTGCTGGCGAACGTGCCCGATGCGCGCATCAGCGGGCACCCGCGCGACCGCATGCCCCACCACGCCAGTTTCGTGTTCAAGGATATTGACGGCGAGACGCTGCTGATGGCGCTGGATGTCGAGGGCATCGCGGTGAGCACCGGCTCGGCGTGCACCAGCGGCAACCCCGAACCGTCGCCGGTGCTGCTGGCGATGGGCATCCCGCGCGAGTGGGCGCTGGGCGGGCTGCGCATCACGCTGGGTTACCACACCACGCAGGACGATATCGACGCCGTCATCGAGACCCTGCCGCGCTGCGTGGAACAGGTGCGCTCCGCTGTACTGGAGTATTAAGATAGCGGCCTGAAATTCCCGGCGCTGCTCGAAACCCTCGTCTCGGATAGACCCAGACTCCCGGAATCTCCGAGATTCCGGGAGTCTAGCCGGGAATGACAACACGACACCCCCATCAAATCTCTAATCTCTAATCTCCAATCTCCCCTTCACCTCCGCTCCCCCGCGTGTATTTCCCCGCCTCCATGCACCTCTTACAGAGAGGACAATAACTGTATCGCTACGATCGGGGGACTACCATAACCACAATAACAGCAAACCGCTATTTTGATGCAGCCGATCAGGTATTGGCAACCGTGCGCCGCACGCAGACCGAGGCCATCCAACGCGCCGCAGCCGCCATTGCCGACGCGCTGGCTGACAAAAAGGTGTGGCACTTTCTCGATCAAGGACACACCGGCGAGGAATTCGTCGGGCGCACCGGCGGCATGATCGCGCTCAACCCGATCAAGATCAATCTGGACGTGCATCACCAGTCGCCGTTGCCGCGCTTTCGCAGCGGACAATCGTCGGCGTTTGACTACGCAGCCTATCGCAAGGGCGATGTGCCCATCGACTTCATCCTCGATAAGTGCCAGATCGCGCCGGGCGATATCATGATGATCCACTCCGTATCCGGCTCGCGCGGAATGCCGATCAGCCTGGCTATCGGCGCGAAGGCGCGCGGCGCAACGGTGCTGGCGATCACCTCGCTCAACTACAGCAACTCGCTGCAGCCGGTGCATCCCAGCGGCAAGCGCCTGTACGAGGTGGCCGACCTGGTGATCGACGACTGCGGCCCGGTCGGCGACACGCTAGTGAAGATCGACGGAATGGAAGAAGAAGTGTGCGCCAGTTCTGGCCTCAGTTTCGTCTACATCATGTGGGCGCTCGAAGCGGAAATCTGCGCGCTGCTTACCGGGCGCGGCATCACACCGCACGTGCATCGCAACGCCAATCTGCCCGGCGCGCAGCAGGTGAACGAAGGCATCGTACAAGCTTATGCAGAGGAAGGCATATAATCATGATTGACTACCGACCCAACCTGGCCAGCACGACGAACGCCCTGCATAGAACGATCAGCCGCATGCCATGGTGGCTGGAATTCACCCTCATCATCGGCATCTGTTTCGGTCAGTTGCTCTACCATTCATCGCAATCCCTGTTTATCGACGTGAGAAGCGTCACGCGCGATCTGAGCGACCAGACGGCAGTCGTCAATGGGGTATTCGACATTCTGGTCGTCTGCCTGACACTGGGGCTGCTCAAACTGCGCGGCTGGAACGTCTCGGACTATCTGCCGATCAAGCCCACCTGGGGTGGCTTATTCACGGCGATTCTGCTTCTGGCAGGCTACCGCGTCATCTCTATCCTCGCTTTTCTCTTTCTCTCGAGCGTCAACGGCGGTGAATTAGCCGGCATGACGGTCAACAGCCAGCTTTCGCCCCTCGGCGTGTTCGCCATGTCGGTGAATATCGCTTTTATCGAGGAGCTGATCGTCCTCGGTTATATCATGCACGCGCTCAAAGATAAGGGCGCGTTTTACGCGATCACGGTGAGCACATTCATCCGCCTGGCCATTCATCTGTACGGGGGGCCTGTCGAACTGGCGGTCATACTGCCCATGGGCATCCTTTTCGGCATCGTGTACCGGCGCAACCGCAACCTGTGGCCGCTCATGGTTGCACACGCCCTGTTCAGCATGATCGCGCTGGCATAAGCGTGCATCAGGAACGCTGCGCTATACCACCCGGTGAAAGATATAATTCTGCATAGGGGTGGTTGATATGCTGGGAATCCAACCGATACATATTATCGTGGTCATCGTGGTGGCGTTGCTCATCTTCGGACCGGAGCGGCTGCCGCAGATTGGGCGCGACCTGGCGCATACGTTGAATGAGTTCCGCAAAGGGGCCGACGAGATGACGCGCAGTTTCACCGAGGAAGTAGCCAAACCACTCGACAGGCAGTTCGCCGAACCCGTGCTGTGCAAAAACTGCAACGCCATCAACCCCGGCGATGCCGCGTACTGCAATAAGTGCGGCGCGAAGCTGGGATAGTACTATTTGATTGCTGGTCGAGTGTCAGTTCCTTTAACTCATAAGGAATAACCTTACGCGAACGTGGTTGATAGACCCCAGTGAGGCTGAGGAACACATTAGTAAAGCGCCAAACAAGAGGGGTGGTAAAGAGTCGTGGAACGGCCGAGACTGGTACGTTTCACTCGGTGTAGGCGAGCGTCGCACGTGGGAGGATTGCCAGAAATACGGTTTCATTTCGGCGGGTGGCGGACGATGGTATAGCAATACACTGCAATTATTGTCGCCGGGAGCGAGAATTTATACTTGCATTCCAAAAATCGGATGCGGACATCCATGCCAGGCCTGT